>JANXLQ010000151.1 GCA_025355085.1 Rhodopila sp. | reverse complement strand
GCGTTGTCGCCGTTCTTTATCCTGCTGTTCATGGTGATTGCCGTCGCTACCATCGCGATCATCGTCTTTGTCGAGCGGGCGCAGCGGCGAATTGCGGTCCAGTATCCAAAGCGGCAGGTCGGCAATCGGATGTTCGGCGGCGACTCGACGCACATTCCGCTGAAGCTGAACACGTCGGGCGTCATCCCGCCGATCTTCGCCAGTTCGATTTTGCTGATCCCGGCAACGATCGCCGGCTTCGCTACCGACATGTCGCCCTGGGTTCAGACCATTGCCGGGCAGCTCGCGCACGGTCAGCCGCTGTACATGGCCATGTACGCGTTCATGATCATCTTCTTCGCCTATTTCTATACTGCGGTGGTGTTCAATCCAGAGGAAACGGCGGATAACCTGAAGAAGTACGGCGGCTTTATCCCCGGCATCCGCCCGGGCAGTGCCACGGCTGATTATTTCGATCGTATCCTGACCCGGCTGACCACTGTCGGCGGCATCTACCTGGTTATAATTTGCTTGCTGCCGGAAATCCTGATCAGTGATTACGGGCTGCCGTTCTACTTTGGCGGCACATCGATCTTGATCGTCGTGTCGGTTACGATGGATACCGTGACGCAAGTGCAGTCGCATCTGCTGGCGCATCAATACGAAGGTCTTATTAAGAAGACCCGGGGCAAGGGGCGGCGGTGAAACTTATTCTTTTAGGCCCGCCCGGCGCGGGCAAAGGCACCCAGGCCAAGCGGCTTGAGGAGAAGTACGGGATTGTGCAGATCTCCACCGGCGATATGCTGCGGGCCGAAGTTGCTGCCGGCAGCCCGGTCGGCAACGATGCTAAGGCGGTCATGGAAGCGGGGCAACTCGTGTCCGATGATATCCTTGTTCGTATGCTGGCTTCCCGCCTGGCGCGCTCGGATGCCGCCAACGGTTTTATCCTGGATGGTTTCCCGCGCACCGTACCGCAGGCGGAGGCGTTGGACCGCATGCTGGAGGAAAAGCACCTCAGGTTGGATGCAGTCATCGAATTGAAAGTCGATGACGCCGCGCTGGTTGATCGGATCGCGGGTCGTTTTACGTGCGCCAAATGTGGTGCCGGGTATCACGACACATTCAAGACGCCTGTGCATACGGGTGTATGCGACTCGTGCGGGGCCACCGAGTTCGTGCGGCGCGCCGACGACAACCGTGATACCGTTGTGGCTCGCCTGGATGCCTATCATCGCCAGACGGCGCCGATTATCCCGCATTATGCCGCCGCAGGCCTTTTGCGTAGCGTCGATGGCATGGCCGAGATCGATGATGTCACGGGCCAGATTACTGCCGTCTTGGCGTTGGTATGAATAAAATCAAAACAATTCAGTTGGTTGACGCCTTCCGGTTAATCCTGGCGACTGTCAATTCGACATGGATGTTGAGATCGTCGCACAGAGTTGATAAGTCTTCGTTGACTCCTGCGCGGCGGAAACTATAGTCCCGCGCTCCGGCGCAACCCCATATGGGGGTTTGGCGCCGCTTGCGCGTATTTCAGCCTTTCGGGGCAGTTTGAAGGTCCGGATCAGACATCGGACGACAGGAGAGTCGAGCGTGGCGCGTATTGCCGGCGTGAATATCCCTACCAACAAGCGGGTGACCATTGGCCTCCGCTATATCTATGGCATCGGCCCCACTAAGGCGGCCGCGATCTGCCAGCAACTTAGCATCCCGGACGATCGCCGGGTTAATCAGCTTTCGGATGAGGAAATCCTCCGCATCCGTGAACTGATCGACCGCGAGTATCGCGTGGAAGGCGATTTGCGGCGCGAAGTGTCGATGAACATCAAGCGATTGATGGATCTGGGCTGCTATCGCGGCCTGCGTCATCGCCGTGGCCTGCCGGTGCGCGGTCAGCGGACCCACACCAACGCCCGTACCCGTAAGGGTAAGGCCGTGGCGATCGCCGGCAAAAAGAAAGTTACAAAGTAGAACGGGCTGTCTGGCCCGTCTAATCGAAGCGTTATGCCGCGCCGGTTCTCGGCGCGGCGGCAGTTAAAGCAGGATCAAAGAACATGGCGAAACCCGCCGCAGCCGCTCGGCCTCGCCGCAAAGAGCGAAAGAATATCATCGCTGGCGTGGCGCATGTCGCGGCTACGTTCAACAACACGGTGATCACCATCACGGACGCCCAGGGCAACACCATTGCCTGGTCGTCCGCTGGCAGCCAAGGCTTTAAGGGCAGCCGGAAGAGCACTCCGTACGCGGCACAGGTCGCGGCCGAGGATGCAGGCAAGAAAGCCCGTGAGCATGGCATGGAGCAGTTGGAAATCGAGGTCAGCGGCCCGGGTTCGGGACGTGAGAGCGCCCTGCGTGCGTTGCAGGCGGTTGGGTTCCAGGTTTCGACCATCCGTGACATGACGCCGATCCCGCACAACGGCTGCCGGCCGCGCAAGCGCCGTCGCGTCTAGGCTGGGCGTCTAAGATTGCTTCGTGCCAGCCGGCCCATCCGGTTCGGTACGGGCTAACGGGTTTAGACTGAAGGGCTAAGTCTAACCCCGGGGCTGGGTTTGACACTGTCCAAGGGACGTCAACCGCGCCGGACGCGGTTCGAAAGGTGTTGTAGTATGAGGCAGAGCGCAGTTATTCAGAGGAATTGGCAATCTCTGATCAAGCCTGAAAAGCTTGAAGTCGAGCCGGGCGCTGACCCGTCACGAGTTGCCACCGTCGTCGCTGAACCGCTGGAACGCGGATTCGGTATGACGCTCGGTAATGCCATTCGTCGCATCCTGTTGTCCTCGTTGCAAGGTGCAGCGGTGACGGCGGTGCAGATCGACGGCGTTCTGCACGAATTCAGCAGCGTCCCTGGTGTTCGGGAGGACGTGACTGACATCGTGCTGAACATCAAGCAGCTCGCGCTGCGGATGCACGGCGAAGGACCGAAGCGGATGACGCTGACCGCCACCGGTCCCGGCGAGGTCCGCGCAGGTCAGATCCAGTCCGGCCATGATATCGACATCATGAACCCGGAATTGGTCATCTGCACGCTGGATGATGGCGTGAAGCTGGGCATGGAATTCACGGTCAACCTGGGCAAGGGCTATCAGCCGTCCAGCGTCAATCGTCCGGAAGACGCACCGATCGGCCTGATCCCGGTGGACAGCATCTACTCGCCGGTTCGCCGCGTGTCCTACAGCGTTGTCCCGACCCGCGTGGGTCAGGTCACCGACTATGACAAGCTGCTGCTGACGGTTGAAACCAATGGTGCCGTGACTCCGGAAGATTCTGTCGCCCTCGCGGCGCGCATCCTGCAGGACCAGTTGCAATTGTTCATCAACTTCGATGAGCCGCAGCAGATTCGCACGGAAGAACCGCAGGACGATCTACCGTTCAACCGCAACCTGCTCCGCAAGGTCGATGAGCTCGAATTGTCGGTTCGTAGCGCCAATTGCCTGAAGAACGACAATATCGTTTACATCGGCGACTTGGTGCAGAAGTCCGAACAGGAAATGCTGCGCACGCCGAACTTTGGGCGTAAGTCCCTGAATGAGATCAAAGAAGTTCTGACCTCCATGGGCCTCGGCCTGGGTATGAGCGTCGCGGGTTGGCCGCCTGAGAATATCGAAGACCTGGCCAAGCGGCTTGAAGAGCCGTTCTGAGCCAGAATAGGGAAATAGATCAATGCGTCACGGATTATCGGGCCGGAAGCTCAGCGTCACATCCAGCCATCGCCTCGCGATGTTCCGGAACATGGCGCATGCCCTCATTAAACATGAGCAGATCACCACCACGCTGCCGAAGGCGAAAGAGCTTCGTCCGGTTGCGGAGAAGCTGATCACCCTCGGCAAGAAGGGCGGCATGGCCAACAAGCGTTTGGCGTATGCAGAACTGCGGGACGACGTGATCGTCAGCAAGCTGTTCACCACGCTGGCCGATCGTTATAAGTCCCGCACGGGCGGTTACTGCCGCGTGCTGCGCGCCGGCGTTCGCTATGGCGACGCGGCGGACATGGCGATCATCGAACTGATCGACCGCGATGTTGGCGCCAAGGGCCTGGATAGCGGCCCTGTGCAAGAGCGCGAAGAAGAAGATGAGGCGGCGTAAAGCCTCCATTCGATAGACTGAGTGCATCATGGCCCGGCTCGCCCGGGCCACCTACACCGGCATACCGCCGGCGCAACAAGGCCCGGGCGAGACGGGCCATGTTGCTCTATAACCACTTAGCTGCCGGGAAGTCCGTACGCCTCGGGGAAGAAGTAATCCTTCCATGAGGTTGGCCTCACCTTGATCGTGCCCACCTCGGCCATGAACGCAGCGGCCTTCATGGTATCGCGCGGTACTGTAGTCCATTCGGTCTGCGGCCCGGACCCTGCGGCCGCCACGAAATCGATGGATAGTTTAGAGTTGCTGTCCTCGATCCAATAACCCGCTGCGGTGCGTATATCCTTCCGCACCAACTCGGTCGCTTCGATCAACGCCTCGTAAACGGCCTGATACAGCTTTGGGTTCCGGTCATGGAACTGTTTCGATGTATAGGCGAGGGTATAGGTTGTCGGCCCGCCCGCCAAATCGAATGAATTTGCCACGACGTGGATGTTCGGATGCTCCAATTGTTGCTGCATGAAGGGCGGTAGGGCAACCGAGCAGTTGACTCCGCCGCTGCCGGTTAACAGGGCGATGGTGGCGTCGGCGGGAGACATGGTCACGGTCTTCGAATCGAACCGGTTGTATTCCTTGATGCCGTAAAGCCGCGCCGCCGCTTGTTGGATAGTCACGGCTGGAGAGGAAACCTTGACCGAAGGCACAGGGATTTTCTCGCATTTCTCTAAATCGGCGAGCGTCGTGATGGCGGGATCGTTAGAGGTAATGACATACGGTAATGTCACCAGTGCGGTGATTGCGCGCACCTCTTGCGGCGTGCCGCGTGCCTTTGCCCAAAGCGTAAACATTCCGTTCGGGCTACCGCCGACGATATCCACTGAGTCCGACAGCAATGCGTCGTTCATGGCAGTCGGCCCATTGAACCGAACGCTCGATACCTTCACCTCGGGAATGCCCAGCGCGGCGGCATGTTTTTGGATCAGCTTTTCATGCTCGACCACATTGAACTGGAGGTATCCCATGGAAAACTGGCGGGCAATTCGCACTTCCGGCACTTCGGCCTGAGCGCTGAAAGCAACGACGGCGCCCAGTAGAGCACCGGCGTGTTGGGTGATTTTCGGTAGGGTCATGGTCTGTCTTTCGGCTTTCATGGACGCAAGCCACGGACAGTGCCGACGCAAATCAGGGGCCGCAAGCCCACGGACCGAACGGGTGTCGGACAGCGTCCGTCCACTCGTTCACGGCGATGCGGCCGGGGGGCTGTCGGCTACACCCTGACGGGAACGTGCAGTCTTGGCGGGCAGTCCGTCAGCGGACGAATTCCCCGGATCTTTCCAGCCAAGATAGTCCCAATTGGTGACGTGGAACGCCAGCGGCAGCACACATGAAGTTTAAGGAATGGGCAGACCGGCGGGCCATACGCTTTGCTTCATGCCCAGGCGGTATTCACCGCCCGGCATCGATCCTCGAACCCGCCGGAAACGAAGTCCGGACGCTTGTACAGCCCCTTCATCCACGCAGCGAGCATGCACAGTTCCTCCAGTCGCAGTATCTCATTCAGGGTACCGTCCGGAAACCTGAGGCCGAAGCTTTCGCCAATGGTTTCCAGGACGCTTTCAATCTGTTCGACCGAAAGGCCGCAATCGCTTTCAAGCACCGCGGCTCGGGTCAAGATCGATTCGTCTATATCGTAATCGTCCCGGATCGACTTCACGATCCAGCGGAACATCTGCATCCAGTTCTTTACATCATCGGTCGGGCGCGACATCGGACGGCTTTCCGGCGGTTCTGGCGGTTATTCTAGGGATGGGTGCGACGATTACAACCATTGCGTGCGATCCGGGGGCTTCCCCTGCGATGCCCGGCGCGCGACACTGACGGCATGCTGTCCCAACCAAACATCCGCTCAACCGGAGTGTCTCGCCAGACCCGCCTGACCGCCGTCATCGTCGCGTCCGCGTTGTTCATGCAGAACCTCGATTCGACCATCATAGCCACCGCCCTGCCCACAATGGCGAGGTCGTTCGGCTACGATCCGGTGCACATGAACGTGGCGCTGACGTCGTATTTGCTCAGTCTGACGGTGTTTATCCCGGCCAGCGGCTGGGTGGCGGATCGCTATGGCACGCGCAACGTCTTTCGTTGGGCGATCGTGGTGTTCACCATCGGCTCCATCTTCTGCGGCCTGTCGAATGGGCTTCCTGAACTCGTGGCCGCACGCGTGCTGCAAGGACTGGGCGGCGCGATGATGGTGCCGGTCGGGCGCTTGCTGCTGCTGCGAACGGCGGCGAAGTCCGAACTGGTGGCCGCAATGGCCTGGCTGACCATGCCGGCGTTGCTCGGGCCGGTCGTCGGCCCGCCGGTCGGGGGCTTCATCGTCACTTATTTCGACTGGCGCTGGACATTCTTCATTAACATCCCCGTCGGCATGCTCGGTGTCCTGATGGTGACACTGTTTATCGAGGACTTCCGGGAACCGCCCAAAGGCAAGTTCGACCTCCGAGGCCTGATCCTGACCGGCGCGGCGCTGATTTGCGGCATGTTCGGGCTGGAAACGGTTGGCCGCGGCCTCGTGTCTCCGGCGGTAACCGAGGGGATGATTGCCGCCGGCCTGGGCATCGCGTTTTTGTATTTCCTCCACGCCAGACGAACTACAGCGCCCCTGCTGGACTTCACACTGATGCGGTTGCCATGCTTCGGGCTGTCGTTCACCGCCATGATGCTGTTCCGAACTGGCATCGGCGCGATCCCGTTCCTGCTGCCGATGATGCTTCAGATAGGCTTCGGCTCGGCGGCGGTGGAAAGCGGTCTGATCACCTTCGCCAGCTCCGCCGGGGCGCTGGCGATGAAGCCGGGCGCGCAATACGCGCTGCGGTGGTTCGGGTTCCGCAACACGCTGATCTGGAACGGCGTGATGTCGGGGTTCATGCTGATGCTGTGCGCCCTGTTCCGGCCCACCTGGCCGGCGGCCGCGATCTATTTCGTGCTGCTTGTGGGCGGATTCCTGCGGTCGTTGCAGTTCACCGCCTACAACACCCTGGCCTATGGCGACGTGCCGCGTGCGCAAATGAGCGCAGCGACCAGTCTCTACACCGCCGGCCAGCAACTCGCCGCGACGATCGGGGTCACGGTCGGAGCATTGTCGCTGGAAATCTCCCGCACGATGTCGCACCATACGACCCCGGAGAATTCGGACTTCAGCGTGGCCTTCGTGGTGGTGGGTTCGATGACGCTGATCGCTGCGCCGATCGCTTACTTCATGCCAGTGAGCGCGGGGGATGACCTAACGGGACGGCATGCGCCCTCGCCACAACCGGCCACAACCGTGCCGGCACCTCGGGCGGGGGAGTAGCCGTCTCATCGCCATCGGAAACATCGATGCCGCCCGCTATCTCCGGCGGGAAATCCCCTCAGGCCAGCGTAGCGCCGCCCCGTCGTGCCATCGGTTCGATAAACTGCGGTTCGGTGTCCCAGGGAAACAGGATCCAGGTGTCCTGGGAAACCTCGGTAACGAAACTATCAACCGCCGGCCGGCCCGCCGGCTTCGCATAGACGCAGGCAAAATGCGCCTTCGGCAGCAAAGCCCGAACCACGCGGGCGGTGGTGCCGGTATCGACCAGATCATCGACGATCAGGAATCGCGTGCCGTCGCCCGCCGCTACCGGATATTTGGTGACAACCGGCTCGCCACGGGTTTCGTCCTGATAGGTGACGACGCAAACGCTCTCCACCAGCCGGATATCCAACTCGCGGGCGATGATCGCAGCCGGGATCAGGCCGCCCCGGCTGATTGCGACGACACCATCGAACGGCCCCATATCCATAAGCCTCCACGCAAGCGCGCGCGCGTCGCGATGGAGTTGGTCCCAGGTGACAGTGTAATAATGTGCGGCCATGGGGGCTTTTCGGCGGAAACCGCCCGCCGTTGCAAGCGGGTTCTGGTTCGGCTAGTTCGGCGCCCGCCGGCTCATCGGACCCCGCCGGCTCATCGGACATAGTGACATTTTCATCCACAACGTCTTTGATGTGTGGAATGGACGGCCCCGCATCCCTGCCTGACCCCGAGGCGCTTACCCCCTACCGGTTAATCGCGCCCGAGCGTCCGTTCGTGCCGGTGATCTTCACCTCGGCACACTCCGGACGGGCCTATTCCTCCGATCTGATGCCGGGCGTGCGGCTGTGTCCGCTGGATCTGCGGCGCAGTGAGGACAGCTTCGTCGATGAACTGTTTGCCGCCGCCCCCGCCAATGGGGCATCGCTTCTCGCTGCCAATTTTCCCCGCGCCTTCATCGATGCGAACCGCGAGGCGTGGGAGCTGGACCCCGCGATGTTTAACGACCAACTGCCGGACTGGGTGAATACCACCAGTTCCCGCGTCAGTGCCGGCCTGGGAACGATTGCCAAGGTCGTGGCAACCGGCGAATCGATCTACGCGACGAAACTCCCCTTCGCGGAGGCAGAGCGGCGCATTTTCACCTACTGGCGTCCGTTCCACGACACTCTGGCCCGCCTGATCGCGGATATCCGGGCCAGGTTTGGATATTGCCTGTTGATCGACTGCCATTCGATGCCGTCCAGCGGGCAAGGCAAACGCGCCGGCGGGCGGCCAATCGATTTCGTTCTCGGCGACCTGTACGGATCGGCCTGCGCCTCCCGGGTCACCCGCGCGGCAGAGGCGCTGTTAAGCGGTAAGGGCTATCTGGTCCGTCGCAACGACCCGTACGCGGGCGGCTTCATCACCCGGCACTACGGCCGTCCGGCGAACGATGTCCATGTCTTGCAGATCGAGGTCGCGAGGGCGCTTTACATGGATGAGGCCCGCATCGAACGGCTCCCGGCTTTTCCACACATACAGCGGCAGATTTCCGATCTCGTGGCGGCACTCACGGTGCAGGTCCACGACCTGATCGGCTGAAATGGGGAAAAGTCCAATGAATGATGTTCTCGTCGAGCAGACCGGTTCGGTGCTGCAAATCCTGTTCAACCGCCCGGAGAAGAAGAACGCCCTGACCGGCGCGATGTATGCCGCCGTTGTGGATGCGTTCCGCCGCGCCGATGAGGACGCGTCGATACGCGTGGTACTCTTGAGCGGGGTCGGCGATACGTTCACCTCCGGCAACGACATCAAGGATTTTCAGACCCGCGCGGCGACCAACGAACCGACTCATGCCTCACCGTTCCTGACCGCGCTGTCGTCGCTGGCGAAGCCGCTGGTGGCGGCGGTCAACGGGGCTGCGATCGGCGTCGGAACAACAATGCTGGCGCACGCCGATATCGTGATCGCAGCACGCTCGGCGCGGTTCGTCATGCCGTTCACCAGTCTCGGTTTGGTGCCGGAAGCCGCGAGTTCGTTGCTGTTTCCCCGACTGGTTGGACACCAACGCGCCAGCGCCTTGCTGCTGCTCGGTGATTCACTGGATGCCGAAACCGCGCGGGACTGGGGTTTCGTCAACCAAGTGGTGGCGGATGAGGACCTGATGAACACCGCCCGGTCTGTGACTGCAAGGCTGGCGGCGCTGCCACCGGCCTCAGTGCGGCAGACCAAGAACCTAATCAAGAACGGCCGCCAGGATGTTCCTGGCCGTATTGCGGAAGAACTGGTATTGTTCCGCGACCGGCTGCGCTCCCCCGAGGCGGCAGAGGCGTTTCAGGCGTTCGCGGAAAAGCGCAAGCCGGATTTTTCGAAATTTTCATAGATTAAGATTTTATTCCACGCCGCCAACTGAGCCTGGCGCCAGCAAGTTTCCACCCGTTAGGCCGGCCAGGGTCTGGAATTGCTTCGCTGGCGTGGCGCGGCGGGGTATCCGACGACGGTACCGAACCGCCCGCCGATTAGAATTGTATCGCCGCCGTTCGACACTGGAATGACGCTGATTCGTAATGACTGTCCGTTACGTATAGCGATTATGTGAATATCCCGTGTCAATATAATGCTGCAAAATGTCATCTCATCGGCGGATCACAGGTGAGACCGGCATATGCTCTCTGCTCTCTATGATTTCGATTTGGCGATTTTAACTTTCCTGACGAGCTTTGTCGGACGAAGTCCGCTGTTCGACCACCTGAACAATTCGCTGTCGCGGTTCGATCTCTTTAAGGGTGTCGCACTGATGTGCTTGTTCTGGTACACCTGGGCCGACGCTCCCGCTAACGAATCCGACATCGAGTGCCAGCGGCGGCAGCGGCGCCTGATCATGGTCCTGATCGGGACCATCCTGATCGGCGGCTTGTCACGCGGGATGCAACTGACGCTGCAAATCCATCAGCGACCGCTTCTGTCCGGCCTGGGTCTTCCATTCCCGGTGACGCAGTTCAATGCCCATAGCCTGAACAACTGGAATAGTTTCCCCAGCGACCACGCCATGTTTTTCTTCGCGCTCGGGACGGGCCTATGGACCGTCAATCGCGCAGCCGGGTCGATCGCGTTTCTTTGGACGATCGTGGTGATTGATCTTCCCCGCATTTATCTGGGAATCCATTACCCCAGCGACGTGATCTTCGGCGCACTTTTTGGCTTCCTGGGGATGAAGGCTTTTCTGGCGCTTCCGCTGGGGCGCTTCGAACGGGCGCTGGATATATGGCGGCTGGCACATCGAGGATTGTCCATGGCGCTGCTTTTCTTCGTGACCTATGAAATTGGCGATTTAATGGTGGAACTGCGGGAGTTGGCTCACAGTTCCGCCCGGATTTTAATCCATTGAGGTTGACGCTTTACTAAGGCCATCGACGCCAGCGCCTTGGTGCTGCACCATCGCCGCATGCACTTCGACCTGAAGCTCTGGCGGATGACCACCGGCCTCCATGGCCGCATTGCCTTGTCCGCCGGTCTGGGATTGCTGGCGTTGGCCGTGGGCATCGCCCGCTTCGCCTTCCTCGGCGGATTCCTGGCCGGGGTGTTTCGTGGCGAGCCATCGATCGCCCCGCTGCTCGCCGCCGCTGCCGCCATTCTGATCCGCGCATGGCTGGACCACTGCCGCACCATGATTGCGCACCAGACGGCCGCCCGCGTCCAAGAAACCCTGCGCGGGCGTCTGTTCGACAAGATCGCCGAACTCGGCCCGGCCTGGTTCGGCACCGAGCGAACCGGTGGGGTGATGTTGTCGATGGTCGATGGGGTGGAGCAGCTTCAGTCGTTCTTCGGTCAATATCTGCCGCAGGTGACCATTGCCATCGCCGCGCCGTTTGCGATCTTTGCCTTCATCGCGTGGTGGGATGTCCCGGTCGCCACCGTGATGCTGGCCGCCGCGTTGTTCACGCTGATCCTGCCCGCCACCGTCCACCGCAAGACCGCCAAAGCCTCTCGCGCCAGACAATCCGCCTTCAAATCGTTTGGCGAGGAATTCCTCGACGCGGTCCAGGGGCTGCCCACACTGAAAGCCTTCGGGCAAAGCGCCGCATATGGCCGTATGCTGGCGGCAAAGGCCCGGGCGCTGTCGGACAGCACGTTTTGGGTGCTGGCGCTGAACGTGCTGACGCGCGGGTTCACCGACCTCGGCACCGCCCTGGGTTCCGCCGCCGCGCTGGCCCTCGGCGCATACCGCGTCCGGCATGGCGACATGAGCCTGGAGGCGTTGCTGATCGTCCTGATGGCCGGCACCGAGATTTTCCGTCCGCTGCGCGACCTGCGCGGCGTGTTGCATCAGGGGTTGAACGGGCAATCGGCCGCGAACGGCATCAACGCTTTGCTGGACACAGAGATAACCGCCCCGGCCGGCCGCCCCACAGCACCGCTAACGCCCGAAATCACCTTCGAGTCCGTCGATTTCGCCTATCCCGGAGGCCGCGGCCCGGCCCACACCAACCTGACCTTCCGGATCGCCGCCGGAGAGCGGGTCGGCATCGTCGGCCCCAGCGGTGCGGGCAAATCCACCATCGTCCGGCTGTTGTCCCGGCTGCATCGGGCGCAATGCGGCTCGATCCGGATCGGTGGCCATGACCTGAACGATCTGGACCCGGCCCAGGTGCGCGGCATGATCGCCGTCGTGTCCCAGGACACATACCTGTTCCACGGAACCGTCGAAGAAAATCTGCGGCTCGGTCGCCCGGACGCGACTCATGCCGATCTGATCGCTGCCGCCACCGCCGCCAATGCACACGGCTTCATCGCCGCGTTGCCGCAAGGCTATCGGACGATCGTCGGCGAACGCGGCACCATGCTGTCCGGCGGCCAACGCCAGCGGCTGGCAATCGCGAGAGCCCTGTTACGGGACTCGCCAATCCTCGTGCTGGATGAAGCGCTGTCGTCGGTCGATACCGAGAATGAGGCGATCATCCAGCAGGCCCTGGACCGCCTGATGACCGGGCGGACAACCCTGATCATGGCGCACCGTCTGTCCAGCGTCATCGGTGCCGACCGGATTCTGGTGCTGAACAATGGCGCGGTGGTGCAGTCGGGCCGCCACCGCGAACTGATCCAACAGGATGGGCCATACCGAGACCTGATGGGACCGCAACTCGGCGAACGCGACGCGGTCATCCCACCTTTACTCGCGACCGAAACAAACCGAGCGGACGCGGCCGACACGAGTGTTGTTGCCGGCGGTTTGTCGGAGGACGCCGCTCAGGTCACATGGCCGGCGACAATCCGGACCCTGCTGCGTGTGGTGCGCCCCTATCGAACCCAGTTGGCGGTGACCGTGCTGACCGGCATTGGCCGCGTGGTGGCATTCATCGGCGTCAGTGTCCTGGGTGCGCTGGTGTTGGGCGCCGTGCGGAATGGCTCCCCGGCCGGCACTTTGATCGCGGCCCTGTTGATTACCGCGCCGCTGGCCGGCCTGCTGCACTGGCTAGAGTCGTGGATCGCTCATGCGATGGCCTACGCCCTGCTGGCCGACATGCGGATCGATCTGTTCCGAAAACTGGATGCGCTGGCGCCGGCATATCTGTTGCGCCGCCGCTCCGGCGATCTTGTCGCGTTGGCGACACAGGATGTGGAAACGGTCGAGTATTTCTTTGCCCACACCATCGCCCCGGCCATCGTCGCGGTCCTCGTCCCGATCAGCATACTAACGGCGATGGCCTGGATCGCATGGCCGCTGGCCTTGGTCCTGGCTCCGTTCCTGCTGTACGCGGGTGCCTCGCCGATCCGCGGGCGCCAACGTATCGACGGACTGGGTTCGGCCGCGCGCGGAGCGCTGGGCGCAATGGGGGCGTACGCGACCGAGACCATTCAAGGACTCTCCGAACTGACGATGTTCGGGGCCACCGGACGGCGGCGCGACGGGTTTATGAACGTGGTGCGGGATTATCGGCGATTGCGCCTGTCGTTGCTGGCCGATCTGTCGTTCCAGGCGGCAATACTGGACGCCCTGACCGGCCTCGGCGGGTTAGCGGTGGCCGGGGTAGGCGCCATCCTGGTGACGCAGGGAACCATCGCCCCCACCATGCTGCCGCTGTTGGTGCTGATCTCCGTCGCCGCCTTCCTGCCGGTTTCGGAAATCGCGCAGGTGGGCAGGCAACTGGCCGACACTATCGCGTCCACCCGCCGGCTCGCGGTGGTGCATGGCGAACCGGTCACCATTCTCGATGGACCGCAACAGCCAACCGACGGGTCGGGAGTCGAGTTCGACCGCGTTCATTTCACCTATCCAGGCCGCATGGTGCCGGCACTGCGAACCATGTCGTTCACCGTGCCGGCTGGCGCAACCGTCGCGCTGGTCGGCCCGTCGGGCGCCGGCAAAACCACCGTCGCCAATCTGCTGCTGCGGTTCTGGGACCCCGCTGCCGGGTCGATCCGGCTGGGCGGCATCGACCTGAAGGACCTGACCCTGGACGGGCTGCGGGACCGCATCGCCCTGGTGGCGCAGGATACCTATTTGTTCAACGACACGCTGGGGGCGAATGTCCGCCTCGCCAGACCCGGCGCCACCGCCGAACAGGTCGGCCTGGCCCTGTCGCGGGCTTCCCTGGCAGAGTTCGTCGCCACGTTGCCCGATGGCCTGGCGACACGGGTGGGGGAACGTGGCGTGCAACTGTCCGGTGGTCAGCGCCAGCGTATCGCCATCGCCAGGGCATTCCTGAAGGACGCCCCGCTGCTGATCCTGGATGAGGCGACATCGCACCTCGATACCATCAGCGAGCAGGCGGTGCGCGGCGCCCTGGACGCCCTGATGGCGGATCGGACGACCATCGTCATCGCACACCGCTTGTCCACCATTCGGGCAGCGGACCTGATCCTGGTACTGCGAGACGGGCAGGTAATCGAGTCCGGCACCCACGAAACCCTGCTCGGTCTCGGCGGTTTTTATGCGCGGCTGGTGAACCATCAGATGGCGGGCGTTGCAGGGTAACCAGTCAATCCTATTCCCTGAGACGCCGTTGCCTCCGTCATGGCGGGCGAAGGCGCATCATCCACGTCTTTAATTAGGCGAGCAAAAGACGCGGGTGCCGACCGGAGTCTGTGCCTGGGCCTGACCCGGGTATCGGCCAGCAGTTCTCATTATGGCTTTGGGGGTTGCCGACGCCTCCTCCGTCATGGCGGGCGAAGCAGGCTGTGTGAAAACTCTCGCCCGCGCTTTTGGCGGAGAATGGTTTTCTCCGGGGGCTCCTCTCCGTCATGGCGGGCGAAGGCCCGTCATCCACGCCTTGCTGTCCCGGCCTAGAAAAGGCGCAGATGGTAGGCATTCTCCTGCCGTGACGGGATTGGGTCGTCGCGACGACAGGGGCATGCCAGAGAAAAATAT
>JANXLQ010000140.1 GCA_025355085.1 Rhodopila sp. | reverse complement strand
CCATCCGGCAACTCCGGGGTTTTGCGAACCCGATCTGCATGTGACACGATAAAGAACAGGTCGCAGTGACAGCGTCTCGGTCGCGTGCCTGGATTGTCATCGGCGTCCAGACACCGAACCGGACCATACCAGTGCAACTTGCATCCAAGACCTACGAAGCCGATGACATCTCGGCCGTTCAGGAACTCTACCATTCCAACGGCTGGACCGATGGGTTGCCGATCGTGCCGCCGACGCGGGACGCGGTGGAAGCCTGTCTCGAATGGGCAATGACGCCGCCGGATACGCTTGTGGGGATAGAGCCGGTGCGCGCGCTGGCGGTAACGGCTGAGAAGTTGGCTGTGAACGCGGTGATGGCCGGCTGTCTGCCGATGCATTTCCCCGTTGTGCTCACGGCGTTTACCGCGATGATGCAACCGGAATTCTTGTTGCACGGTGCAACCGCCAGCACCGGAGGGTGTGCCATTTTTGTGGTGGTGAATGGTCCGATCCGGCGGGAAATCGGGGCGTCCGGTTCCTTCAATGCACTCGGTAATTCCGATCGTGCAACGGCGGTGATCGGCCGGGCTTTGCGTCTGGCCCTGATCAACATCATGGAAGTGCGCCCCGGCGGCATTGATCGATCCACGCTCGGTCATCCCGGCAAGTTCACTTTTTGCGTAGCGGAGGATGAGGAAGATAGTTCGTGGTTATCGCTGTCCGAACAACGCGGAATGCCAAAAGAGGTGTCGGCCGTGACGGTAATGGCGGCCGGCGCACCGCGTCAGATTATGAACGAATGGACAACTGATCCCAGGGAGATACTGGAGACCTTTGCGGCGGAGATGCGCGCTAATTTACGGCATTACTCGCTGCATGCGGGGAATTACGCGTTGGTGATACCGAAGCAGTTGCGGGAACATCTGGTGGCGGCGGGGTGGAGCAAGTCCGATATCGCGGCGTTTATTCATGAGCGGGCGCGGATTCCTCGGCGCGAATGGGCCGATGTGGGGAAGGGGTCGGTGGTAAGGGACCGGGGCGACAGTATTTATCCGGCGTTGGAATCCCCCGAACATCTGCTGGTGGTCGCGGCTGGTGGCCCGGCGGGCGGGTTTGGGGCGATTATTCCTCCGTGGCTGGGGCATAAAAGTCAGGCCGTGACGATGGCGATCGGGGCTTGTGTTGACTGTGGGCCGTTATAGGGTCGAAAGTATGTTCGCACACGGAGGCGAGTGATGGGTTTCCAGGTTCTCGACCCCACGAATGAAACGGCGGTGCCGTTGGGGCAGTTGGCGCCCCGGCCGGGGTCGTTGCGGGGGAAGACCGTCGGGTTCATCTCCAACGGTAAAGAGGGAACGAAGGGCTACTTCGCGCATCTGGATCGGATGCTGCGGGAGGAGTTCGGCGTTGCCACCGTCGTCAAACGCACGAAGTCAAATTATAGCGCTCCGGCGGATGATTGGATCGTTGGGGAGATCGCCAACTGGGATGCCATTGTGACCGGGATAGGCGACTGAGGCAGTTGCTCGTCGTGCAGTCTGCATGACTCAATCGTTGCCGAACGCCTGGGCGTTCCCGCCATCGCCGTGATGACCACGCGGTTCGTGAGCGCGGCCGAGTTAATGAGCCGCGTGTTGGGGATGCCCGGTTACGCATTCGCGGTGATCGATCATCCGGTCAGCAGCGCCGGAGAGGATGGTCTGCGGGACATGGCACGCACGACGATCGAGCAGATGCGGGGGTTGTTGGGGCTGGTGTAGCGCACGATGTGTCTAACTCAGGCACACGGAGGCTGACATGGCGCGCGTCGTT
This sequence comes from Rhodopila sp., assembly GCA_025355085.1. Lineage (GTDB taxonomy): Bacteria > Pseudomonadota > Alphaproteobacteria > Acetobacterales > Acetobacteraceae > Rhodopila. Next base: position 8,891 of record JANXLQ010000140.1, on the reverse strand, counting down.
GGCATAGATCACCTATCGATCCGGGTAAGCGATTACGAAAAATCGAAAGACTTTTACGGCCGGCTGTTCGCGTTCCTCGGCTTCAAGGTCGAGGCGGACTATCCCGATTCGATGGGATGGAGCAATGGTCACACGCTGTTTTGGATCGGTCAGGCAGAAACCCGAAACCGTAAATACCATACCGGCGACGTTGGCATTCACCACTATGCCTTCCGCTTGCGTAGCCGGAAGGACGTGGATGAGCTGGACACGTTCCTGCGTAACGAACTAAAGGCGGCGATCGTCGATCCGGCCGGGGAGTATTACGACGATTACTATGCGGTGTTTTTCCTGGATCCCGACGGCATCAAGCTGGAAGGCATGAAGTACGGCGAAAAACACGCCTGATACCAAACCGGCGTTGACGTACTGCCATGCAACCCGTCATGGCGGTGTGCGCCGGCCCAACGCCGATGGTCCGCGTTCATCATGTGGCCAAAACCGGCCGGACATCGAACTGTCTCCGCGCCGGCCCGCCGAACAGGATTTGCGCCACCCCCGCCAGGGCGCCCACGATCACGCCGAACTGCCACGCCCTGTCATACGACCCCAACGCATCGAAGATCAGTCCGCCGCCCCACGCGCCGATCACCGATCCCATTTGGTGAATCACAAAGGAAATACCCAGGATCGTTGCCATGTAGCGGGTGCCGAACAGTTCGGCGACGTAACCGGATACCAGGGGGATAACGCCGAGCCATAGCATGCCCATCGCGGCGGCGAAGACCAGTGTGCTGGTTGGTGTCGGTGGGGTCAGGAAGAACATCGTCAGTACGACCGACCTGGATATGTAGAGTATCCCCAGCAGGATGTATTTGGGGAAGCGGCCACCGAGCCAGCCGGCGAGCCAGGAGCCGAAGATGTTGACGCCGCCGATGGTGGCCAGCGCCGTGGCGCTCAGCATCGGGTCCTGACCGCAGATCGCGAGGTAGTTCGGCAGGTGCGTGGTGAGGAAGATCAGTTGCAGCCCGCAGACGAAATAGGCGCAGGTCATGACCAGATAACGGCGGCTGTGGAAGGCAGTGCCCAGGACTTCCCGCATTGTGGCGCGGCTTTCCTCGCGTTTGGGCATCCGGTCCACGGCGCCGGCCATATAGGCGGCTGGTAGCATGGCAGTGGCCAGCAGGATAAAGAACACCACGCCGACGTGCCAATCCCAGCGGGCGAGCATGAACTGCAACGATGGGGCGATCAGCAATGTTCCCATGGAGGAACAGGCACCGACGACCCCCAGGATCTGACTGCGCTTTTCCGGCGGCACGGATCGGGCGGCGGCGGTCATGGCGATGGAGGAGGCGGTGCAGGCCAGCGCCATCCCGATCAGCGCGCCTGACACCACCAGTCCGGTTGCTCCGGTTGCCATCAGCATGACCAGCATGCCGATGATATAGATCACTGCCCCGGCAAGCATCGCGGGACGCAGTCCCCACTTGTCGGCGATCGCGCCAATCGGGGCCTGGAACACACCCCACGCGATATTCTGGACCGCGACAGCAAACGTGAAGTCCGCGGCTTTCAGGGCGAGGTCGTGTGTGACCGGCGGCAGGAACAGGCCGAGGCTTTGCCGCATGCCCATACCGATGCTCATCATTGCCGCGGCACCGGCGAGAATCATCACCGGCTTTGGCAGGCGGGAAGTGTGCGACATCGGGCGCCTCCTGTTTTGTGATCAGCGTGCCTGGATTTGGCGGCAGGTCAAGCTTTGGCTTTGGCTTTCGTCGCTAGCTCGTGGAATGTCCGGGTTTTGTAGCTCGTGAAGTGTTCGGTCCAAATTGTCCTGCTAACAGGGAACATGAATGGACCGGGGGCGCATACACGAAGGCATACGTCAGATGCGTTTTGAGAATGTTCTTGGACGCTGGGAGCGATCCGAGTTGAGCCAAGCCGAGGCTACCAAACTGCATGGTGTCCGCGAGCGGACGTTTCGGCGGGTGGCGAGACCGGCACCGCGACGCGGGGGTCTCTGGCCTGCGGGATCGGCGTCTGGGTCCTTCGCCGCTGCCCTCATAGAGCGATCCTGGTCGATGCGCTGTCGCAGGGGCACGAGGCGGGGAACGCGGGCATTTTGACCGCCACGGTGTTCTCACTGGCAGACGGGCGGATAAGCGGCGGATATGAATGCGATGGATGTGGGTGTCCTGACGATACCAGTAAGGATTAGGACAAGGCGGCGATTGCGTCCCACGTCGTCACGGTGCGCGAACGCCAAAATGAGAACCGCTGACAGATCACAACACCGCTAGCGAACGTCCCTGCGAAATGCTCTACTCAACCATCTACGTAGATTTTGGGGACGGCTTTGGCCAGCAACGAGCATTTGAGTGAGCAGACATCACCTGGCGACCGAGACGCATTGCGTCGATTGTTCGAGGATACCCGACGTCGTCTGGTCGAGACTGGAACGCGCAACCGGCTTGTTCACGTAAACCGCGCGAACACGCGCGGAAATGTGCTGAATATCGTCAATGGTCGTTCCGATTCCGTCTATACCGCCCTTTCGGATCGCAAAACCATGCGTTTCCGCGCAACTGGTTCTGATGCCGAAGAGACGGGCGAGGTGCCCCTGCTTGTTGCGAGAGGGGGCGACGAAGACGACGCCAGCCGCCGGATCGATTTGGAACTGTTGACGCGGCTTGGCCCGGATGCTCTCGAAAAGAAGCTGCTGAAGATTGCTCATGAAGCAAAAACCGCAGAAGACGAGCAAGGTGTAAATATTCTCTACCTGGCGCTCGGTTTTTTGAAATGGTTCGAGGACAAGAATTCCAATTTACCGCGGGAGGCACCACTTGTTCTTCTGCCTGTCGAACTCGTGCGAAACCAGCGAACGGCAACTTACGACCTTCGCCTCCGCGACGATGACCTCGTTCCAAATTTACCACTCCAACAACGCCTACGGGACGAAGCCGGCATTCGGCTACCCGAGATCGAAATCGAAGATGAATGGCAACCTTCCTGCTATTTTGAACAGGTGCAGGCCATAATCGCAAGCCGAGAACGTTGGGCGATCGATCGCGACGGAATGCAGCTAGGTTTTTTCTCGTTTTCAAAACTGCTGATGTTCCGGGATTTAGCGCCGGATTCCTGGCCGGACGGTGCCCTCGAGAACCATCCGCTCGCGCGCGGGCTGCTTTACGAAGGGTTTCGGTCAGAGCCAGACGTGTTCAAGCCGGAGGATCGGCTCGATACGGTTTTGCCGCCATCGAAACTTTTTCACGTGGTTGACGCCGATGCCTCTCAGGCTTGTGTAATCGAAGAGGTTCGTGCCGGACGCAATTTAGTTGTTCAAGGACCGCCGGGAACCGGTAAGTCGCAAACGATCACAAACATCATTGCCGCTGCTACCAAAGAGGGAAAGACGGTACTGTTCGTCGCGGAAAAGATGGCGGCGCTCTCTGTTGTTCACAACCGGCTGGTTAAGGTCGGGTTGCAAGATACGTGCCTGGAGCTCCATTCGAAAAGCGCGAATAAAAAGGCAGTCCTCGCCGAACTGGCCAGGACATTAAATGCTGCTCAGGCGGTTCCACATCTGCCCGACGCCCCCGTCGCTCTTACGGACGCCCGCAACCGGCTGAACGAGATTACAGCAGCTCTGCACGCGCCCATTGCAGCAAGCGGCGAAACAGGCTTTAGCGTGCTGGCCCGTCAGGCACGTTACATTGGCCTCGGAGCAGCACCTCCTAGTCTTGAGACCGAGACGCTCGCGACACTTACCCGAGCTGATGAAGTGCTTCTTTGTGAAGCAATCGGAAGATACGGCGCGTTGCTGAAGAAAACCGGCTCGCCGGCTCAGCACCCGCTCCGGGGTATTATCAGAACTGATCTTCAACCGGTTGACTTGAGTCGACTCGGCATTGCCTTGATCGACGCCAGGGAAAAAATAGCCGCGCTGATACAAGCAATAGATACAGCCACTGCGGCAATCGGGCTCGATTCAGAGCCGACCCTACACATCGCAACGCCTTTGCTAGAGATACTCGATTTGTTGGCAGAGATGCCCGCCGGTGCCGAATTGCTCGCATCGCAAGCCATGGGCGCTCCCGATAAACAGCGTCTGGAATTGGCCCTCGGCCAAGGTTTGATATGGCGTACTGCGCGCGACGCGGCAAAAGAAATATTTCTGGATGACGCATTTTCCGTTTCTCTACCTAGTTTGCGCATTCCGATCGCCGCTGGCGAGCAGTCATTTTTCGCACGCTGCGGGGCTGGGTATCGCAAAGCGTCACGTGCGTTGCAGGGTCTTTTGCGGGGAGCGTTGCCGAAGCCTGCATCCAAACGTCTCGCGCTCATCTCCGATCTGGCTGCAATACAAGAACTTTTGGTAAGTTGGCGCGACGATGAGCCATACTGCGCACGGGTTCTCGGCGATTTCTGGCGGGGTGAGCGGACAGATTTCAAAAGCACGAAGTTGGCGGTCGAATGGTGTCGTAAGTTAAGCGAAGTAAATATATCCATAGTATTCGACCGAGCGATTATGCTTGCGGCATCTCCGGAGAGCGTGGCCACCCTTGCCCGGACATTGAGGCAAACCGCTCTCCCGGCACGCAAATCTTTACAAAATATCACGAAAACTCTTGCGTTCGATTTATTTACAATCGGGGCGGACGATACTGACAAAGTCAAACTTAATGTATTTTTGGAACGAATAAGAGAAATCAGCACCGCCGTTGATCGTTACGGAGAATGGACGCAGCTTAGTCAGCTTCGTGCGCGAATGGATGCGTTGGGATCAGGAGTGCTTGCGGACAGGATGAACGCTGGTGCGTTAGACGGACCTCGTGCGATTATTGAAGCTCGGTTCGCGCGTGCGGAACGGTTGTGGCAGGATGCCCGCCGTACATCGCCTGCTCTCCGTGATATCGGGGCCGTGGACCGGCACCAGCTCGTTGCACATTTTTCCAACCTCGACCGCAGCCGGCTAAAGGAAAATGTAGCGGCTATTCGGGCCGGTCATCTCGCCCAAATCCCCCAAGGTGCGATGGGTGAGATGAGAGTGATTCGTGGTGAAATCGGCAAGAAAAAAGCCCATATCGCACTCCGCAAGCTCTTTGCAACCGCCCCGGCAGCCATCCAACGTATCAAGCCTGTGCTACTGATGAGTCCGATTTCAGTCGCCCAGTTCCTACCACCAGGCGTGCTGACATTCGATCTCTTGATTATCGATGAAGCCAGTCAGGTCCGTCCCGAAGATGCGTTGGGCGCAATCGCTCGAGCGAGACAAATCGTCGTCGTAGGAGATCAGAAGCAGCTTCCACCGACGTCGTTCTTCGATCGATTGCTTGCCGACGAAGGCGACGATGAGGATGAAGAACCCGCTGACACGGACCTCCTCGCTGGCGCCGCGAAGCTGGGCGACCTGGAAAGCATCTTGAGTCTATGCGAGGCGCGTGGCCTCAATTCGCGAATGCTGAAGTGGCACTACAGATCGCGTGACCCCTCGTTGATCCGAGTTTCAAACCGGGAATTTTACGAAGATAAGCTAATACTTCCTCCGTCTCCGCTTCAGGAGGATCCGGCTTACGGTCTGTGCTTTAAGCGGGTCGATGGAGTTTATGACAGAGGAGGAAAGCGGGACAACAGGAAGGAAGCCGAGGCAGTTGCCGCTCGCGTCGCCGAGCACGCTCGAAATCATCCGACTCTGTCGCTCGGTATTGGTACATTCTCGTCTGCTCAACGCAACCTGATCACTGAAGTCCTCGAACTTTCCCGCAGGAAAGATTCTGTTCTCGATTCTTTTTTACGGGAAGGAAAGCCGGAGGATGTCTTCATCAAAAATATCGAGAATGTGCAGGGTGATGAACGGGACGTAATATTGATAAGCGTCGGCTACGGACCGTCGGTACCGGGCGGACGGCTTAGCAGCATGTCGTTTGGACCCGTCAATGGCGAGGGAGGTGAACGGCGGCTAAACGTTCTGTTCACGCGGGCACGGATTCGCTGCGAGATATTTGCCTCCTTCGATCCGGCCGATATCGATCTCAGCCGGACAACACGACATGGCCCAAGAATTTTTAAGCGTTTTTTGGATTTTGCCCAGTCCGGCCATATCGACGAGGCGACACCTACGGGAGAGCTACCAGACTCGCCATTCGAAGAAGATGTTGCCGACGTAATTCGCAGGTTCGGCTTTCTGGCCGATCCACAGGTTGGGTCATCTGGCTTTCGCATTGACATCGGGGTTCGTCATCCCGAACGTCCGGGATCCTATATCCTTGCCGTCGAATGCGATGGCGCGACCTATCATAATGCGCTTTGGGCGCGGGAACGCGACCGTCTTCGGCAGGATGTTCTCGAGCATCTCGGATGGCGTTTTTATCGGATTTGGAGCACTGATTGGTTTTATAACAGGAACGCAGAGATTGCGCGCCTCCGGGCTGCTCTCGAAGCTGGCAGAGAGGCCGCATTGGCCGGCGTCATCGTCAAAGGTGCCAACCATCATAGTGCAATTCAGCCCGCAGCTACGGAAGGTGATCCGGCCCTAACGATACCGGATGCCGTCGAGCGGCAGATGCCGTTATATGCCAAGGCTGTCATTCGTAATCATAGTGGGGTGGAACCGCACGAGGCCGATCTTTCGGAACTTGCCCGACTCGCGATTACTATCGTTGAACTCGAAGGACCTATCCATGTCGAAGAAATAGCGCGTCGTATCGCTACGAGTTTCGGGCGGGAACGCGCCGGGGCGCGTATATTTGCGGCAACCAAAGCTGCTTTAACCCATGCGCAGCGCCTTGCTTCACATCTCACGACAGAGGAATCCTTTTGGCAGACGCGCGACCAGTTGGAATCGCCACCGGTGCGAGATCGGTCAGCGGGGGACGGAGCGACAACCAAAGCCGCGAAAATCTCGCTTCTTGAAATCCGGGCGGCAATTAGAATCGCACGTGAGGATAACGCAGGCGGCGATGAGGCAGATCTCATTCGCACAGCCGCAAGGCTACTCGGGTTTCGGCGCGTCGGATCGGAATTACAGGCTCGCTTGGTGCAAGGACTACGGAATTGTTAAAAGGTTCAGCCAAGGACGGCATAGATTGGGGTATCCGGGGGGCCGACGACTCTGCCAACAACCATCGACCCGCACCCGAACCCGCGCTAATACCCCGCCCATGAACCCGACCGACCTCTACGCTCGCCTGCGCGAGACCGTCCTTGCCGCCCTGGCACAAATCGTCCCCGACCTTCCGGCCGACATCGCCGCGCGGGTCGAGGTCACGCCCACCCGCGACCAGGCCCACGGCGACATGGCCACCAACGCCGCCATGGTCTCAGCCAAGGCAGCGCGTCAGCCACCCGCCAAGATCGCCGCCGCGCTGGTGCAACGCCTGACCGGCGGCCCGGACATAAACACAGCCGAGGCGGCCGGCCCCGGCTTCGTCAACCTCCGCCTCCACCCGCAAAGCTTCCGCGCCCTGCTCCCCATCATCCTGACAAACGCAGAGTCCTACGGCGACGCCACCACCGGCGCCGGGATCAAAATCAATGTGGAATATGTCTCTGCCAACCCCACCGGCCCCATGCATATCGGCCACTGCCGGGGCGCCGTCGTCGGCGACGCCCTCGCAAATCTGCTGAATAAAGCCGGATACGACGTCACCAAGGAATACTACATCAACGACGCCGGTGCGCAGGTCGTCGCCCTCGCCTGGGCCGCCTACTGGCGCTACCTCCAGGCCATCGGCTCCCCGATGACGGAGCACGAATTCGCCGAAGAGGTTCCGGGCGGGCTGCAATACAAGGGCGAATATCTCATAACCGTCGGCCAAACCCTGGCTGCGATCCACCAATCCTCCCTCGCCACCCCGGATCTCGGCATCGCTTCCCCCGAGCTGTGGCTGGACACGGTCAGAGACCTCACCATCGACGCCATGATGACGGAAGTCCGAGAAGACCTCCGCCTGCTCGGTGTTCAGCAGGACATCTTCACCAGCGAACGGAAAATGGTGGCGGCGGGCGCCGCCGACGCGATCATCGAGAAACTGCACGCCGACGGGTTGATCTACGAAGGGGTGCTGGAGCCACCCAAGGGCAAGACGCCCGACGATTGGGAACCACGCCCGCAAACCCTGTTCCGCTCGACCGATTTCGGCGACGACGTGGACCGCCCGCTGCGGAAATCCGACGGCAGCAACACCTACTTCGCCAACGACATCGCCTACCATGCTGACAAAGTCGCGCGCGGCTACGACGTGCTGATCGACGTGCTGGGCGCCGATCATGGCGGTTATGTCTCCCGCATCAAGGCGGCGGTCAAAGCCATCTCGGCCGACTCGGTCAAACTGGAAGGCGTGCTCTGCCAGATCGTGCATATCCTGAAGGGCGGCCAGCCGGTCAAGATGTCGAAGCGCGCCGGCACCTACGTAACGTTACGGGACCTGCTCGAAGAAGTCGGCAAGGACGCCGTCCGCTTCACCATGCTCACCCGCAAGGCCGACGCCCAGATGGAGTTCGACCTCGATCAGGTGCTGGCCACGACCCGCGAAAATCCGGTGTTCTACGTCCAGTACGCCCACGCCCGCTGCCGCTCTGTCCTCCGCGCCGCAGCCGAGATGTTCCCCGTGCTGCCCGACTTAGCGACCGCCAACGTAGATACACTGAAAAGTGATCCGGAGCTGACCCTGATCCGCCGCCTCGCGCAATGGCCGCGCACCGTAGAAGCCGCTGCGATCGCGCGGGAGCCGCACAGGATAGCGTTTTTTCTCTATGACTTGGCGGCTGACTTTCATATGCTGTGGAACCGAGGCAAGGACGATGCCACGCTGCGATTCCTTCAGCCCGATCAGCCTACCAAGACGCATGCGCGCCTCGCACTGGTCTCGGCGACGGCGGTGGTGATCAGGTCCGGCCTCGCGGTGATG
>JANXLQ010000084.1 GCA_025355085.1 Rhodopila sp. | reverse complement strand
TGTTCCCGGCGCTCCGGTCGTGACGTTTGCCCCGGCGGAGCGGGCCGATGTGAAGCCCGGCGCCCCGGTGTTCGTGACGGCGAACAAGGCCCCCGACGGGGCACTCAGCGCGAGTCGTGTCATCGTCGGGAAAGACGGCGTCGCGCCGCCAATGTAGGCCCCGCCTGATCTTAAGTCTGCGGCCATGCACGAACCGGCGCAGATCCCGGTAAGTGTATGGCCCCCACGGGCAAGGTGTTGCGGGCTGCTGTCGTGGCGCGCCGTCCCGGACCAGCAGTTCTCATGTTGGCAACACGGCGATTATGTTCCCAGTCGTCATGATGCGCGAAGGCGCCAACACCAAAATGAGAAGAGTCCATCATGAAACGCTTGTCCTACGTACTCGCGCTGCTGGGTGTGCTGATCGCCCTGTTGCTGGTGTCCTGGTTCGGCTTCGGGAACGTCGTGTCGGCGGTCGGCCGAATCGGCTGGTCCGAGTTTGCGGTGATCGTCGGCTGGCAACTCGTGCTGTTTGTCATTATCGGCCTGGCCTGGGACGTGATCACCCCGGGGCGGACGATGCGGCGGCCCTGGTTGCTGATCTGGGGACGGATGGTGAGGGACGCGTCATCCAATTGCCTGCCGTTTTCCCAGGTTGGCGGGTTTGTGTTCGGCGCCCGCGCGGTGACGCTGCATGGGGTGGAATGGCACACCGCCACCGCGTCCACCGTGGTCGATGTCACGGCTGAATTCCTTGCCCAGATCGCTTTCGCGTGCATCGGGCTGGGCATTCTGCTGGCGCGCGCCCCGCGATCCGGGCTCGCTGTCCCGGTTGAGGCCGGTATCGGTCTGGCGGTGTCGATGTGCTTTGCGTTCGTGTGGCTACAGAAGGGCGCCGCGCCGTTGTTCGCCCGCCTAGGCCGCCGCATCGCAGGCAACTGGTTTTCCGATGCCGAGGAGCGGGTGGCGGTACTGCAAACGGAACTGGGGTTGATCTATGGCCATACGGGCAAGCTGGCGTTGGGTTTCCTGCTGCACCTGACCGGCTGGATCGGCACCGGGGTGGCGGGCTGGATCGCCTACCACGCACTGGGTGTTCCGATCGATTTCGACGACGCCCTGGCGATCGAGGCTCTGCTGAGCGCGGCGGCGGCGCTGGCGTTCCTGGTACCGGTCAACGCCGGTATTCAAGAGGCGGGGTATGCTGGCCTGGGCGCGATCTTTGGCGTTCCTCCCGAATTGTCGCTGGGGGTTTCGTTGGTGCGCCGCGCCCGGGATATTGCGGTTGGGGTGCCGATCCTGCTGATCTGGCAATTCCTTGAGATGCGGCGCCTGCGGATGGGCCGGCGACAGACCGAGGAGGGATAGGATTTACCGGCCGGTTAGGTGGGACGGATTGGCAAGTCATCAAGCGCACATGGAGACGACCGCGATGTCACCTGACGAATCGCCTCAGGCGATCGTTGCGCCACGACAAGTCGCCTGAAGACCGGTTATGGAAAAATCGGTCTGCGACCACCTGTCGGGCGCCGGCAGCTTCGCATGGAACCGTGCATGGAGAGTGACGGCAATTTTTCATCGTCAACGACGCATGGCGGTTTCAACAAGCGGCGGGCGTTGGACGAGCGGTAACAACAAATACCGCTATGAGAGCCAAGTTCATCGCAGATTAGCGTTATGACCCAGCACTTCCGATGCTGATGCGATCGGACTTCAGACGACCTTCTGGCACTGATATCGCTCCCATCCAATAAATCTGTTGTGCAGTGCGCAAAAGCCGGCCTAACCTTTGTAATGCTGTGCTTGCAAGTCCTTCGGGGACACGCCGAACCCGGATGGGCGGTTCGAACGGAAACGACTTCGTTGGTATCATAGATCGGCGCCCGCGCCATGAGAATCATATGTCAGAATCGTCTGGAAACACTATGAGGGCTAAATCCGAAACCAGAAAATGCGCTAAAGACCAAGGCTCCGATGAGGATCGGATGGAGGATGAAGAAAAAATCCTGGCTGGCCGTCTCGACGTTAATTATCCTGCCCTGCTGACGAAAGATGTTCCGGGCGGTTGATGTGGGAAGCGGAGACAAGTCCGTTGATTGACTGCAATGGAAGGGCTTGTCCCGCTGATAAAAGGATTTGGGCCGGTCGGGCGCCGATCCCTTTTCAGTGACACCCGCTCCCGGGCGACGCCGGATTCAAAGTGACGTCGGGCATGATCGGATTGCGCTTAACCGCGCTTCGGCCACACGGGCGGGTGATACCCAAGCGGAACCGCTGGCCGCGCCCAATGGGGTGATGTTTCCGACATTTTCACGACGGGCGCCAAGTGCCGAAGTTTGCCGGATGGTGTTTCGCTCTCCATCGACCAACTATCCAGTTCCTGCGGCGTAAACTCTGTTGGCACCCCGGACAGCGGGGCGGCGGGCACCTCGCCCAGATCGACGATCCATTTGCCGACCTGCGCCAATGAGAGGCGAACCATCCAGCTTCCCCCCTCCTGCGCCCGGCGTTTCAGCGCGATCATCGCACCCGCCGCCATGAGATAGCCGGTGCAGTAGTCGATCGCTGAAACCGGATAGAACTGCGGTCCCGGGGTCTTGCCTGGAACGGCCTCCGCCTGTCTTGCGGCGATGCCGCTGACCGACTGTACGACGGTGTCGAAACCGCGACGCGACGCCCATGGGCCGGTATGGCCGAACGCGCTTAGCGAAACATAAACCAGTCCCGGCCTGATCGCTGCCAGTTCCTCTGGCGATAGGCCGCGGGCACCGAGCGTGCCAGGGCGGTAGCCTTGGGAGAAAACGCCGGCCTGGCGGATTAAATCACGCAGCGTATCGACGTTCTGCTGTTCCCGCAGATCGAGGTAGGTGGAGAGTTTGCCGTGGCCGGTGTCGAGTTCCTGATAGCCGATGTTCGGTAGGTGCGGCGCGCTGATCTTCATGACATCGGCGCCATGTTCCGCCAATGTCCGCGCACAGGCCGGGCCGGCCAGAACACGGGTGATATCGACCACGCGGATACCGGACAGCGGACGGTCGCCTTCGGGCAGCGGTTCGGGTGGGCTGTCGCCGATTCGGACAATCTCCATCAACGGCAGGGCGGCGATGGCGGCGGCCTGGGGGTGGGCCGCCCATTCAGCGTGGGTCCGCACCATCCCGCCCACGCCTTTGGCGGCGACCAGTGCTTCCTCCAGTTCGGCGGCGTTCCAGGTGGCGACGGCTTTGGTCACCGCCTCCCGGCTGTCCTCGCAGCCCAGGACCTTGAGCGCGATGGCGCGATGGTTGGGGAAATTGGCGTGGATGTAGCTCCAGCGGCCATCTTTTGTGGGGTAAAAGCCCATCATCGAATTGCGTCCGGCCGAGATATCTCCGTCGCCGACCTTCAGGTAATGGCCGCTGCGGAGCGACGCGGTGGCCTGGCGGACATCGACTTCGATGGACTGGGTGCGCCCGGTGCGTTGTTCCCACAGGCCGGCGGCGGCGAGGCCGGTGGCGGCAAGGGTCGCCGCCCCGGCGGCCCCGACTCGGAAGGGGGTCGGCAGGATCGGATCAGTACCGCCGGTGAACGTAACCGCATCCGCTCTTTCGGCGGTCCAACCGGCACTGGGCAGGATCGTGCGTAGGGCGGCTTGCGGCATGGTCTTTCTCCCGCTCTTGTTATTCTTCACGGGAGATCATGCCGCAGTTCCGCCCTGGTGCAAACCCGGGGCCGGAGGCGCCGATATCGGAATACTATACGGGCAAAGAACAACCACCTACAACTCAACCGCCGCCTGGTATGATGCGTTTTTTCGCGAGGTCAGGCGGTTGGTTCTGTTCGGCATACACAGGCCGATACGTATGCGAACCGCCGTCAGACTCGACGATCACGCGTCCCGGCTGAATGGAGCCGACCACGAAGGTGCCTACAAGAGATCCTTCTTTCGCGACGAAGGACTTCGGATTCCCCGGCACCGTGAAGATCGCGCGATTGCCGAATGGGCCGGTTATGACACCGGCCAGGCGGGGCGCTTCGTTGCTCCTGCTCTGGGCTTCGCCAAGGGTCTTATCGGGTCTGCGGGTACTACGCAGCAATGGACGCTCCAACGCGCTGGCCAACCAGGCATCGGCGGAGTCGGCAGGCTTTTGTTTCGGCAGAGTTGCGTCAGCCTTCGCCAAACCGGAACGTGGTGGAACGACCCCGGAGTCCGGTTCCCACAGGGTTCGGACTTCCCAGCCGATCGTGGCTGCCAGCGCGGTGGCGATGGTCAAAGACAGGATAAACAGACGGCTCATTTTGAGGCCACCTCGGTTGTGGCAGCGCGAAAGGCGAAGACCGAACATGTAACATCATAGGTTCCCGGTGCGGCGCTGATGCGGTGCAGCGCGGGCTGGACCTGTAGTTCATCCACGAGAAGAACCGGTGTCGCAACGTGCAGGCTCTTTAGCAAAGCTATTAGGACAGGCCACGACGCGTTGAAAGAGATGCGCAACCGAATGCGCCTGAATTGATGTGCGTTTTCTCCCGGCACCGTTTCTATGCTGTTCAACGCCACCCCTGCCTGCAGGAACATCGCTTGCAGGCGCTCTTGAAGCGATGCGCTTGCTATTGCATCGCTGTCGCCCACCAACAGCGCGTCGTTGTCTGTTCCGGTTCTCACCCCTGGGGCTGCCCGCTCCCGCAGTACCGGAAGGTCCGATGCCAGCATGGCCATGCGACCGGCAAGCGCGGATCGGCGCATCAGATCGGCGTCGCGGTCGTCGTACCAGCCGATAATGGGCATCGCTCCTCCGACCCAGAGAGCCAGTATCGCCAGCACGGGCGCCCCCACAGCCAGCAATTGTCCGGTCCGGCCGGTTGGCAGGGACAGGTTCATGTCATCAACCCAGTTCAGCACGGATGGAGAAGGCTTCACCGCCGTTGGTTTCGTCGCGCGTCACCGGGGCGGTAAATGCCGGGTCATGGATCAGCGGATTGGCCGCCATCGCGCCGATCAGCCGGGCGGCGGCGGCGGAGTGCCCACTGACGGCAAGTTTCCGTTGCTTGAGGCTAATGGTAGTCAGATACGTGTCGTCCGGTAAGATGTCTGTCAGCAGCGCGATGTACTGTAGCGGAGCGCCGACCTGGCCGCGGGCCGTCGCGAGTGCTTCGCTCATGGTAACACGGGCCGCGATTTTTTTGCGCAGACCTTCCGCCTCGGCGACCTGCGGCTTCATGCCGCCGATTTGCCGGTCCAGGTTTGCCCCGGTGACGGATTGCAGAATGAACGGCAACGCGATAGCCACAGTCGCCAGCACGGCGCAGCCTGCCAGAGCATAGGTCGTGGCGCGTGCTCCTAACCAGCCGGGTTTCGCCTGACCGTCATTCAGCCGGATGGCATGAACCGGTTCCGTCCCGCCGTTGACCTCGATTTGGGTCGGCACGACACCCAGATTCTGCAAGGCGTCCAGGACGGGCTGCACCCGGCAACGTGGCACCAGGTTGACCCTGACATGCAGACGATTACGTGTGGGATCGCGTTTGGTGATTAGGCACGTCCAAAATACTTCCTCGGGCTGAAACGGCGTCAGGCGGTCGAGATCATACCCGATCACCCGCTGTAGATCCCGTTCAGCGATACAAGGGACCACCGTCGTCCGATCAAGAAACAAATCGGGTTGGACCCGCAACACAACCGGGATGCGGCGATGGATGGACAGGCGTTGCAGCGTCTCCCGCAGAGCGGCACTCAGCAAATCGTGCCGGCCTAAGGGAATTTCGCGGCCGCGACCGAGCAGGAAGAAGTCGGCTGTTGTGGCGGGAGAGTTGTTGACGACGACTACCAGAGTGCGCCGCCAGTTTTGCTGTGGAATTCGAAGGGATGCGGGAATCAGGTCCCGGATCTGTTCTTTCCACCATACGATCAGCGCGTTGAGCATTGTCTTCCGCCTGCCGGCCGCTGATGCACGGGCACCAGCGGCGTTGAAGAAAGGGTTGGCCCGACAGGTTTTGTTACGAGAAGAAAGTCCCATTCACAGACGCGGACCCGATGCCGGCCAGCTTGATGGAGTCGGCGACGCCGTCAACGTTGAGCAGCGAGCCACCGCCGGAAGCCCCCACCACAGTCACATGACTGGCCCAGTTCACGGAATTTATGCCAAGCGCGGTGAGATCGATCTTGTTTGCGCCCGCGAGCCAGTCGGTGATGGTATCATGGCCAAATCCCGCAGTCAGATACTTGAAGGTATTGCTACCCGCACCACCACTAAGGATGTCGTCTCCCGCGCCGCCGATCAGCGTGTCGTTGCCCGCGCCGCCAACGATCGTGTTGGCAAACTCGTTACCGGTCAGCGTCACACCCGCTGCGGTGCCGGCTTTCAGGAACTCGACCTCCGAACCAGCGGCGAGGGTGTAGTTGACGCTGGCGAAGATCGTGTCCGAGCCTCCACCGACCGCTTCGGTCACCACGTCGGCGGAGTTGTTGACGACGTAGGTGTCGTTGCCCAGACCACCCCTCATGGTGGCGATGCCGCCGCCGTCGGTCAGCGTGTCATTGCCAATGCCGCCGATCAGTGTGTCATTGCCCGCGCCACCCTTGATGCCGTGGGAGAACTCATTGCCTGTGAGCGTTATGGCATTCGCCGTGTTCGCCTCCAAAAACTCGACCTCCGAACCGGCGGCAAGGGTGTAGTTGACGCTGGCGAAGAC
>JANXLQ010000075.1 GCA_025355085.1 Rhodopila sp. | reverse complement strand
GGAGATTTTCGGCAAGAGCCTGATAACGGGCCGCCGGCCAGCGCTTGGCCAACCGTTTGGGGGAACTGCCGGGCACCAGAAGCGCAAACTCGGCAGGCAGGGCAAACCGCGCGATGTCGTCAGTACACCATGACAGATCGGCCGGGGGAAACTCGGTTATGCCGGCCTGGCGCAACTGCCCCTGCTGGCGTTCGACATCGTACAATGCGTTCCGCTTGGGATCGCGATCGGGCAGTGAGCAGCCGAACGCGATGCCGGACCACTCCGGCCGGCGTTTCGCTGGAAACAGATGGAAATACCGTGACGAACGGGCCGACGTTTGCAAATCGTAAACTCGACTGAACTGTCCGTCCGCAAGCAGGCGCCGGAGTTGTCCCAGCGCCCGAAAATCCCACCAGCCGGGGCGCGGATCGACCAGAACCTCATCGAAATAGGGAAAGCTGTGCATCCAGTCCGCATAGGACGCGCCGGTCAACACGGTGATCTTCGCCTCAACGTGGTGCTGGCGGATGGCCGCGAAAGCCGACAGCGAAAGGACAATGTTGCCAAACGCACCCAGTTTGACGATCAGGATGTTCCGCCGAACCGTTGCCGGCGAGGGCTGAAGATGGGATGTCGTTTGTTGAGGCCAAACCATAGGACTGCGTAACAGCGCGGCGCCCGGGCGGCAATCGCCAACGGCGCCGTTTTCACTGGCATGCGGTGATACGGCGCCGCTC
This sequence comes from Rhodopila sp., assembly GCA_025355085.1. Classification (GTDB taxonomy): domain Bacteria; phylum Pseudomonadota; class Alphaproteobacteria; order Acetobacterales; family Acetobacteraceae; genus Rhodopila. The sequence goes on along the minus strand of JANXLQ010000075.1, from coordinate 23,015 downwards.
TTGCCTGCCGCTCGAAGGCAGGAACCGCATTGACGTTCGATGACAGGGCGCCGAAAAGGCCCGTCATGTTAAAAAGTGCCGCGCCGTGGGTCATCGCTGAGGGTCTTGCCGGGCTGCGGTCGCAGGCGTTGGGCTTGGCCGAGGCAGCTGGATTCTCGCCCGAAATGCGTATCTTGCAGCCGGCCGCGCCGTGGAAATGGATCGGCGCGAAGTTCTGGCCGAATCCGCTTGCCGCGGTGGCCGAGGCCGTGAAAGCGCCGCTGCCGTTCCTGGCGATCGGATGCGGCGGCATGGCGGGGGCGGTATTGGCTGCACTCCGGCGGCCATCGACCCGTGTGGTCCAGGTGCAAAATCCGCGCATGGACATCCGGCGGTTCGATATGATCGTCGCCAACCACCATGATGAGCTAACCGGACCGAACGTGTTCGTCACCCGCACCGCGCTGCATCGCGTGACGCCCGCGCGACTCGCCGCCGAGGCCGAACTTTGGCGGGATCGTCTGGCACCCTACCGGCGCCCTCTGGTGGCGGTTCTGCTGGGCGGCAACAACGGACGTTTCCGGTTGGATCGCAGCGCGGGCGCGCGGCTGGCCGCCGATCTCGCAACGATGGCGCAGCGCGACAAGGTCGGCATTGTGGTTACCCCGTCCCGCCGGACCGATCCGGCGGTGACCGATCTGATCCGCACGGCTTTGGCTCCGGCCGGTGGCTGGGTCTGGGATCTGGAGGGCGACAACCCCTATTTCGGCATGCTCGCGCTGGCCGACCTGATCGTGGTGACACAGGACAGCATGTCGATGGTGTCCGAAGCCGTGGCCTCGGCCGCGCCGGTCATGATCGCCCCGCTGCCCGGTTCCTGGCGGCGTCAGGCGTTGTTCATGAAGCCGCTGCTGGACGAAGACCGCATCCGGCCGTTCGGGGGGCGTTTTTCGACATGGCCTGTCCAGCCATTGAACGATACACCGATGGCTGCGGCCGAAATGCACCGGCGGTTGGGACTATAGGGTACAGACATGTTGCGCATTCAGACGTTCGACGCCCGTGCCGGGGGCAATGTCATTTACAAGGCGCTTGCCCATCCGTTGGCAGCCGAGGCGATCGCTCGTCTTTACGGCCGCCTGCACGGTTCGGTCGCGTTGTATGACCCGGACGGTATCGCCGGCGCGTTGCTCGCACTGTATCCGGCAGCGTTCGAGACGCTGTTCGTCCACGATGTCGCCGCCCTCGGCCAGGTTCACGACGTCACCTCCACCGGCCAGATTCGCGATCTCACCTCCACCGGCCGGCCTCACGATCTCACCTCCACCGGCCACCCTCACAACGCCCTAACCGCTCGGCCATTAACCGAGATTCGCGACTGCGGCGCCGGGACACTGCTGATCGCCGCATTCGACGCCGGCAAAATCGTGGCCCGAATCGCCCATATGGTGCCGGCGGGGATGACGGTGCTGACCCTGGACGACGCTCGCTTGCCGGACCCGCTGCTGACCGTGCGTGGCCGTTATCTGGACAAACTGAATTTTGCCACCAACTACGCCTTCTTCCGTGATGCCGATGGAATGCACACCCGCCTGGTTTCCGCCAATTACTGGGCCAACTACGGCGCGGCCGGCGTACGCCTGTGGCTGCGGCTGTTCGATATGGATGGCACGATCCTGGCAACGTGGGACCACACGCTGCCCGCCGGCCCCGGGGGCTTCACCATCGATAGCCGCGTGGTGCGCGAACAGTTCGGGTTGGATGCCTTCACCGGCCAGTTGTTCATCCATGCCATCGGCGTCGCCGGGCACGACGTGGTGAAATATGCGCTGGATACGTATGCTTCGGACAACGGCGCATCTTTGTCCTGCACCCATGATGCCAATGCGTGGCCATCCGATCGGTACGCCGGTCTGCCGGCACCTCGGCCGGACGAAACGGTAGTGTTGTGGCTGCAAAACAGCCACGCGGTGCCGATCCCGGCGGGAACCATCGCGCTGGACCGGATGGGAGCCGAACAACCCGTGTTCCTGAACCGGGAGGTCGGACCATTCGCCACCGTCGCCATGAATGTCGCGGACTTCCTGCCCGGTACCCACTGGCCAGCCCAAATAGAAATTCGCGCCGGCCGGCATGTCGTGCGGCCACGCTATGAAGTCACCCGGAACGACCGCGTCCGCATCGCGCATGTAAACGTCGAACGCGACAATCTGCGCAACGATCCCGGCATCGCGACACTGCCACCCGAGATGGGCCGAGGCTATATCCTACCCTTCCCGATCCTGCCGCGCCATCGCTTTCGGTCGGTGTTCCAGCCGACTCCGATGTCCACATGCCAAAGCAATCTGCCGATCCGCCTGGACGTTTTCGACGCCGGTGGAACCAAGTGCGGCGAACGCTTCCTGGGCAACCTGCCACGCAACCACGATCTGGCGATGGATATGGAGGCATTCGGCGTCGAACAAGGCCACGCCGAGCTGGTCTATGATTTTAGAAACGGCGGCGAAGCCGACGGTTGGCTGCATGCGCTGTTCCGATACGAGGACCGGGCGTCTGGCCACGCCGCCGAATCCAGCTTCGGTGCCCACATTTTCAACACCGCGATGACCTATCGCGACGAGCCGCAATCCTACTCCGGCCCGCCGCCCGGCCTGTCCACCCGGCTGTTCCTGAGACTGGGAGACGGTGTTCGCCATAGCTTCGCGGCGCTGATCTATCCTGCCTCCGGACCATGGCATCCCGTATCCTCCACAATTTTGGAACTGCATAACAGTGCCGGAACGTTAATCGCCGAGGCCCCCGTCGCAATCGCCTGTTCGGGGTCCGCAATGGTCTGGCCGCACACCGCTTTTGACGCCGCTCTACTGGCAGAGGCAGGGGCCGATGGTTACGTCCTGGTCCGCGACCCGACCTGCCGGCTGTTCGGCTACCACGGGCTGATGGATGACGCCGGCAGTTTCTCATTGGATCACATGTTCGGATTTTGAAACATTTAATCCACCGCTGTTGCCCGGATCACACGGTTCGGCCCTTCGTGCGGGTTTTATCAACGCACCTGCAACCATGTCGATTTAACGGTTGCGCGGCACTTCACGGATGCGGCAGAAATACGGCCAGCCAATCACTATATCGCGAAGACACTTAGATGTGCTCATCGCTTTCGTGAGTATGAAATGGTTTCATACGGCGCCTGAACGTCGCAACTCATTACGCATGAGGCAGACTGATGACTTACTCCACCCCATTCGCGGTCGAAGAGCATGTCCATGGCCAAACAGTCTGGGTCGCATTGCGCGCCCGCGGTGCCGACTGGTCCTGGCTGACGCCTGACGAAGCGGTCGAACTCGGCCGGACATGGATCGAGAAATACAGCGGTGCAACAGCCGCGGTGGAGTAGTCCGCGAAACGTGTAGAGGAGACACGAAGTTTCCAACGGAATCGCCAGGTTTGGCGCTGGTTGTTCGCATCCTTCGCGGCTTCGTGGTGAAACAGGCGCTTGCTCCCACTCCCATGCGGAGCCAGCCAAGGTACTAAAAAGCCATTCACCCGATTGCCCTGACAGCGCCGTGCCCAAGGCACTATTCTTGCCTTCTCTGTGGCACTCTGTGTCCCTCGTTCTGCCTCTGTGATAAAAATCGCTTCCTTCAAACCGCCCGGCACTCTGGCATCGTCGATAGTTGCCGGCGCTCTTCGGCCACATACCCCACTGACGGCCCAGCCCGGGAATTGTGAAATCTTGAACCGGACAAGTTCGGTCATCGCTGATTTACGGCATCCGGGCAAACATGCATCAGCACTGTCTCGCCGCCTGTCCGGCAGGCAGCATAGGCACTACCGGGGTTCGTCCCACAGAGATTTGGTCATGCCATCCGGTGCTTTGCCCGCTTTCCCCTCGCCCCGCATCAGCTCCACGTATCCCCCGTCCAACCGTTCTCATCGTAGTCGGCCATACACTGATCGACGAGCGCCTCCATCTTCGCCATATCGCCCCCCTTCTCCGCCCCGGTCAGCGTCTGCGCTCGGATATCCTCCCACCCGCCGGCGTAGTTACGCTCGTAAAGTTCGTGCCGCCCGCCGAATTCGGTGCCGACGCACTCCCAAAGCAGCTTCATGATCTTGATGCGCTCTTTGTAGTCTATCCCGCGCGAACCACGGACATATTGCTTCAAATATGGATCGATCGCCGGATTCGCAAAGTCCTTGACCGATGATGGCAGGTAGATCAGACCCGAAGTCACCGTGCGCTCAATAATATCCTTGATGCGCGGATAGGCGTCGGGGGCGAACACGCGATACGCCTGCCCTGCCTTAAGGTCCGGCAGCACCGCATTCCCATTCCAAGGGCTTGGATTATGCGCCATGGCGTTCGACAGCGACCAAAACAGGTTGCGCCAGGCCACCGCCTCCCCCAACAACACCTGGTTGCCGCGCGCCTCATCGCCGCCGGTGCAACGAAGCGCCTTGGCCAGCAGGCCGACGATGAAATCCAGTTTGACCGCGAAACGGGTGCAACCCTGGAACTGGAACCCGTTGGTGAATCCCGAGCGTGGATAGAAACTCAAAACCCGAGCGGGATCGCGATAAATGAAAATGTCTTCCCAGGGAATGAATACTTTGTCCAAAACGAAGATCGCATCGTTTTCATCGAACCGGGAGGACAACGGATAGTCGAACGGACTGTTATGCCGCGCGGCCTGTTCGTAGGACGTGCGGCAGAATAGTTTCAGGCCGGGGGCATCGATCGGGACCATGAACATCAACGACATGTCCAGGTCCTCGGTCGCGGTTTTCGAAGACTGGCCCATGAAGTTGTAATGGGTGATCGCAGCCGAGGTCGCAACGACCTTGGCGCCGGACACGATGATGCCGCCCGCTACCTCTTTCTGGACACAGACAAATATGTCTTTGGTTTCCTCGGCCGGCTTGTGCCGATCGACCGGCGGATTGACGATCGCATGATTCATGAACGGAACGGCTTCTTGCGCCCGCTTGTACCAGGCGCGCGCATTATCGGCATAGGGCCCGTAATATTCGGCGTTGGCGCCCAAAGTATTGGTGTAGGCCGCCTTATAGTCCGGGGTGCGGCCCATCCAGCCGTACGACAGCCGGGACCACTCGGCAATGGCGGTTTGCGCCCCGATCAGATCCTCCCGCGATCGTTGGACGCGGAAGAATTTATGGGTGTAGCCGCCCGATCCGGTATCCGTCGGGCACGTCAGCGAATCATGACTTTTCGGATCGTGCAGCGCGTCGTACAACCGGGCGATGGAGCGGACGGAATTGCGGAAGGCAGGATGCACGGTGACGTCCGCCACCCGATCGCCGTCGATATAAACCTCGCGTCCGTCCCGCAGGCTTTGAATATATTCCGCCCCGGTAAACGGCCGGCGCTTATCGGCGATAATATCTTCCGGACGCATTCGCGTATCTCCCTACCCCGTTACCAGCACCATAGACAATGGCGCGGCCTCCACGCTATCGTCTATGTAGTCCAGTGACGATAATGCCGGCTGCCCTATGCCTCTCTGAGATGTGTCAATACCAGCCGCACTTTGCGCCAAAAAATCGGCAGGCGCCTCCTAAGTAAACATGGAACCAACAAAAAACGGAGGGCCGGTTTCATCGCGCTGTCCGCCGGTGCGGTAAACACTCAATGCCCCGACCCTCACCGGCTACGCTCTGAATTTCGATGGCCTGGCAGTGCCTGATGGCCGCACCGATCGTCGGGTGTGCCAGGGCAGATCGCCGCCGCAGCTCGCTCGTTGCAGTCCGAAGTCCAGGTTCAACCCTAATTTTCTGGGAACCGATCCGCGAGTTCGTGCGGCTGTATCCCGGTTTAGGGCGTGTCACCGCAGAAGAGTGTATTTGACAGTAGGCTCGGGTCGTGCCGAAAACCGTGTGGAATGCTCAATGGGAAGATCCGAACATGCCGGTCAAGAAAATCCGCGGCGTCGATATCGTTTACGAAATTCTGGGCGGCAGCGGCCCCTGGGTCGCCGTCACCCCCGGCGGCCGGCGCGGACTGGCCGGTGCGCACACCTTGGCCGCCCTGATCGCCGATGCCGGATACCGTGTGCTTATCCATGACCGGCGCAACACGGGTGCCTCCGGTATCGCCTTTCCCGGCAACAATGAAAGCTACGAACAGGCCGAGGATCTGCTGGCGCTGCTGCAAGAACTCGGCACCGGCCCGGCTTACATCGCCGGTTCGTCCTCCGGCGCGCGCATGTCCATTCTGCTGGCGCAATACCACCCGGAGGCCGTCAAGGCGTTGCTGTTGTGGCGCGTGACCGGCGGCGACTGTGCGGCCGGGCTGTTGGCGTTCAACTACTACGAACAATACATCGATGCCGTGACGCAAGGCGGGATCGCGGCGGTCCTGGAGACCGAACATTTCGCGGCGATGGAGAAGGCCAACCCGGTGAATGGCGAAACGCTGCGACAAATGGGCGCCGAGGCATTCAAGGGCGCCATGCAACGCTGGCTGGCCAGCTTCCGCGCCGGTTTCGATTTCCCGGTGGCCGGTATCAGTCCCGAGAACATGCGCAAAATTACCCTGCCGGCCATCGTCATCCCGGGCAACGATAAGGTGCATCCGCCGGGTTCGGGTCAGGCGGCGCATCGGATGCTGTCGAACAGCGTGTATTGGGAAGTAATAACACAGCAGGTCGATGCCGACGTCGATTTGGTGGGCTGGGAAATGGGCACCGGCACCCTCGCCGCCCGGTTTATCGACTACCTGCGTGGACAGGAACGGCAGTAGAAATGGTGTGCGCGCTCCCGGGACGAACCAGAAGCGCGCACATGGAGGACGTGGTCCGTTCATTTAATTTTATTTAACGGTAACAATGCGTTAAACACTGTCACCGTTACTACATACCTACCGGTCAAAGTCCGAAATATGCGATATCCGCAGGCTTCGGCGTCCAGGCCGGGTTGCGTCGCCATTCCTTGATCAGAGTCGAAAAGTCCCTGCCTTACCGCACGCGAAACAGTAATGTTCGTCCTGGTCCGTTCTCGTATTCATGCAACTCGCCAAAAGGATTAACCACAAATGCGCCCGGAACGATATCGACGGTCTGCTCGGGCGTGCGCATAATGCCGTCTTCCAGGCAGAAATAGATTTCAGTGCCGTTGAGGTGCAGATGGTGCGGACTGCATTATCAGGCCTCCCGGCACGCCACCGTCACGTCGCCCTCTGCCATTCACCCGAACCCGTTTCCGACGCGCTTTAGCGGGTCCAACAGGCCTCTTTGTGCAGATCGAAAACGTCTATGGCATTCCCTCCGTTTTGCTGAGGAACTCGGTGACCCGGCCGCCCCGGGATTTCAATACCGGCCCAATCCGTTTCCGGTTGCCCGTGCCAACGGTCGGACAAGCAGCAGCGCCATTCCCGCCATGCCGGCCATCGCCAGGAAAACCAGCCCGCCGTATCGGGCATAAAGCCAGCCGGACAGCAGCATCGTCAACCCGGTCGGGGCGCCATATCCCAGTGCGGAATGCAGTGCCTGCGCGGTCGTCGCCCGATCGGCCGGCACGAACCGGCTGAGCACCAGCATCGCCGACAAATGCTGCATGGCGAACGTCGCGGCATGCACAAGCTGCACCACCGCCAACACCGGAACCGGCGGGCCGAACGCTGTGATCGACCAGCGCAACACAGATGCACCGGCCGCGCACGCGGTCAGGCCGGCGGGGCCAAGCTTTTCCACCAGGCACCGGCCACGGGCGAATAACAGGATTTCGGCGACAATACCCTCGGCGATCAGCAGACCGATAGCGGTGTCGCTCAACCCCTGCGACCGCCAGAACAGCGCCGCGAAACCGTAATACGCCGCATGAGCGCCCTGGATCAGCGCCGTGCAGCCAACCGCCAGACAGAACGCCTTGTTGCGAAACAACATCAGGCCGGCAAACGCGCGGGGGGCTGCCGGGGGAGTAGCCGCTTCCGGCAGGAACACGCTGAACAGCGCCGACGCACCGTAACCCACCGCCAAAAGCCAGGGCACCAGCCAGGAACCAACCCAGTTCAGTAACCATCCCGCCACCGCCGTCGCGACCATGAAGGTCGCCGAACCGACCGCGCGGACGGGGCCATACTCCATCCGTCCCTCCCGCGCCAACGCCAGCGCCAGGGAGTCCGCCAACGGGTTGATGGCGCTGGACGCAACCCCCTGGGCGGCGGCGATCAGCAACAGAGGCAGGAATCCCGTGGCGGCGGTGTAGGACAGACTGAGCCCGGCGGCGGCACAGGCGGCAAACAACAACACCGGCCGCCGCCGTCCGATGCGGTCGGCGACACCGCCCCATTGCGGGCCGGCCAGAACGCGCAGCAAAGCCGCCGCACCCAGTATCTGGCCGATCGCCGAGGCGGACAGCCCCCGATCCGAGAACCACAGCGGCATGAAGGCATTGATCGCGTTGGCGGCGAAATACGCACCCAGGAACGCGGCGACACGCGTGGCCGCCGGCACGTCGGATTATCCGGCCTGCATCGCGGCGACTTCGCGGACCTTGCGGGCCATGGCCGCGATGCCGTTGCCCCGATTGGTCGAAAGCGCCTCCAACAGTCCAAGGTCCTTCAGGAAGACCGGGTCGGTGGCCAGGATTTCCGCCGGGGAGCGCCCGGAATAGACCCGCATCAGCAGTGCAACCAGACCCGAGACGATCGCTGCATCCGACAATCCGGCAAAATACAGCTTGCCGTCGCGGGGGATGGCTTCCATCCACACGCGGCTCTGGCAACCGGGCACGCGGTGCGCATCGTTCGCCCACGTCTCGGGAAACGGCGGCAGCTTGCGGCCCATGCCGATGATGAACTCATAACGCTCCATCCAATCGTCGAACAGCGCCAGGTCTTCGCTGATCGCCTCGATCGCCGCGGCGGCGGTGGGTTCTTCGGGTTGGACAAAGGGATCGGTCATGCACGGGATGTGCTGGCACAGGGGGGCCGCGTCAAGGTTGTTGTGCAGGAGGCGAGACGAGGACGCCGTTTTGCTAACCAGGCTTACCGCGATGCGGGTCGCCAGCCGGCAGTATATCCTTGAGGTAATCGCGGCTTTTCCATTCCGGCGCGGGTGGCTCGTAACCAGGATGCGGCAGGTAGGCGGACAGCCGGCCACCTTCCAGATCATGCACCGCGCGGGGACAGTTGGAGAACATCTCGCATTCCACACGCACGACCAGTTTGGCTGCGTGATGACGGGCCAGCGCCTCGGCATCGTCCAGGATCGTTGCATGACCGTTGATCCGTATGCGGACGCTCTTGCCGTCGAACTTCACGAACAATAACCCGACATTCGGATTGCGGGAGATGTTGCCGAGCGTGCGATACATGGAGTTGCCGTCGTATTCAGGGAACTCGATAATTCCGGGTGCGACGATCTTCACGAATCCTGGCATGCCGGAGCGCATGCTGCAATCCGTGTAATTGCCGTATGACGTGGCAACAAAGAAGAACGGTGCGGCCTGGATCATGGCGCGGTCGTCGTCCCAGAAATCGTAGCGTCGGCGGTGCGCAGCCAGACCATCGGCGACGCGGCGGCCGTCGAACCTGTCCTGCAATTCCCGCATGCCGTCGTGATAGAAGTCGCGTCGTTCGGTCATTGATCGGTTTCCCTGCGCTGCCCACAAAGAGTGCCACTGTTGGTGGGGTCGAGTCACGCCAGGGCCATCCGGTCTTCTCGTATCCTCCACCCGCTCGGGTCACGCGAAACGGTTACAAATCGACAGGCAATAAACTGCGGATATTCATGATTTGTTAACCTTTGTCCCGCAAAATGCCACCGAACCCGTCCAATGGTCACCCACATGAACGACCCTGTCCCAGACTTCGGTCAACCCGGAATGAAACTATGATACCAACCGGCGTTGAGGTTGAGGTACCGCAATCCAACCCGTCATGCCGGCGAAGGCCGGAATCCACGTCTTTTGTTCGTCCCAACAAACACATGGATGATGCGCCTTCGCGCCCCATGACGATCCGAGGGCATTCGGCGGTACGTAACTATCGACGCCGGTTGGTATGACTGCGTCAATCAACCCGCTGACGTCGCTGTTCACCAGTTCGTTCGGGTCCGGCGACGCCTTGCTTAACGCGCTTTACGGAACGGGAACCCAATCGGGCGCACTGTCCGGCCAGGCGTCTATCCAGGCGCTGGCATCAGCCGAAACAAACCAAGCGAGGGATTCGAAACTAACCGCCGCGCAACCAGAGGTTCAACGCGCAATCTCCACGTTTACCCGCGCGGTCAACGGCGCCAAAAGCGTTAAGCAACTGCTCGCCAATCCGGCCGTCATGAACGTGTTGCTAACCGCGGCCGGGATGCAGGACCAACTCGGATCTACCGCCCTGGCGACACAGGCCCTGACATCGAAGCTAAGCGACCCCAAATCCCTGGCCAACAGGCTGACCGATACGCGGTGGAAAACCCTGGCGCAGCAATACAACTTCGACACCACCAAGTTGAAATCTATCCAAAACCCGGCCGCCATCGCAGCCATTGCCAAGAGCTACGCCCAGGCGACGTGGCAAGCTGGGCAAGACACGGTGACGCCGGGTCTGTCGAACGCCCTGGCATTCCGCGCGGGCGCCTCGAAGCTAACCTCGGTCGATCTAATCCTGGGTAATCCGGTGATGCGCAAGGTTGTGACCACCGCATTGGGTATTCCAGAGCAAATCGCCTTTCAGTCGCTCAATGCGCAAGAAATCGCCATCAGCAGCAGACTGGACATTACAAAGCTCAAAGATCCAAAATTCGTGGAGAGCTTTGTTAAACGCTATCTCATCGAGAACAGCGCCAATGTCGCGTCGGCAGCGGCATCGTCGAATGCGACGCCCGACCTGACGACGCTGGCAATCAAGGGCCGTGGGTTTCTGGCCTGACCGTAAAGCGTCACCGACCCGACCCTATGAGATTGCGAATGGCATCAACCGGATCGGGTGGTTCGATCGGCCAATGATGCGCCTCATAGAATTCGATCGACGCGGCTAGTACATCGAATCGCTCAGCCCCGGCTGTGCCGGGTGAAGGAGGCGTTGTAAAGTAGGCCGCAATCTCCGATAGCGCCCAATCGTAGCCTGCTTCAGTCTTAACGGGGCGGGTATTCATGTTTATCGCACTGCTTTCGGGTCGATCCTATCGTATTCAGCATGCGTGCCGACGAAAAGGGGTATGTTCGATACCGGAAACCCCGCCCTACCCCGCCGCCGGCACCCCAGCCTCTTTCAGCGCCGCCGCCTGACGGTCCGCCAAGGCCACCGGGTCAAAGTCGGCGATCAACTCCTGGAACAGCCGGCTCCAGTTCAGTTCCGCCTTCAAATGCACGAACACGCCGCCCAGACCGATCGCCGACCGGTCCATCAGCACGAACTCTCGTGGAGGCATAACCCCGCCGGTTCGCTTCAACCCGGCATGCACCCGTTCGGCAACCTCGCGTCCAAAGGTGGGATCGTCGGTCTCCTGGATGCGGCGCACGCGATCCTGCGTTAGCGGCTCATACAAAAACCGCGCCCACATGTTCAGTACGTCCATTTTCTCACGCGACAGATCCGTGAAACCCCATGTCTCATAAGCGAGTTGGGCTTTGTCGCCGTCGTTGTCGCGCACCGCTTCGAACAGCGCGATCACACCACTGACAAACGTCGCGTCAAACACCCGAATGGCACCGAAATCGAGCAAATTGACCGATCCGTCCGGCCGGACCTGATAGTTCCCCATATGCGGGTCGCCATGAATGACGCCGTAACGATAGAACGGCACATACCAGGCGCGGAACAGCGCCTCGGCGATCTGGTTACGCTCCTCCTGCGGCGGGTCCTCCGCGAGGCGATCCATCAGCGGCCGCCCGTCCAGCCACGTCATCGTCAGCAGCCGGTTGGTGCTGAAATCCGGCATCGGCACAGGCACATGCACACCGGGCTGGTCGTGCAGCATAAGTCCATACAACCGCATCTGCGCGGCTTCGCGGACGTAATCCAGTTCCTCCCGCAGCCGTTCCCGCAGTTCCTTGTAGATCTCGTCCTGCTGGATGGCATTATCCATCCGGTGATACACCGCCATCGCCAGCTTCAACTGCCGTAAATCAGCCTCCACCGTGCTCGGCATATCCGGGTATTGCAGCTTGCAAGCGACCAGCGTCCCGTCCGGAAGAGTGGCACGATGCACCTGCCCCAGGCTGGCGGCAGCCGAGGCCTCCTGGTTGAACGACGTGAACTTCGACTGCCAGTTCGGCCCCAGTTCGCTGGCCATCCGGCGGCGCACGAAGTTCCAGCCCATGGCCGGCGCATTCGCCTGAAGCTGAGCCAGTTCCGCCGCATATTCCGCCGGCAATGCGTCAGGAACCGACGACAGGAATTGCGCGACCTTCATCAGCGGGCCTTTCAGCCCCCCCAGGATGGTCTTCAAATCTTCTGCATGCGCGGCGCGATCGGTTTTGATCCCGAACATTCGCTCCCCGGCCACCCGAGCGGCGATCCCGCCGACAGCGCCAGAGGTGCGGGCGAACCGGCGGACCTCCCCAAAAAAATTACTACCGGACATCGCGGCGCCACGGTTGGGTTGGCCGGTCGGGCAATGTCATGGGGTTACTTTCGTTCGGGCGGGCATCGTCCTTCATATTTGCGATCCCTCCCGGATTGCAACAGGCGGCTATCTCGGCAGCAGTTCTCTTTATGGCGTTCGGGGCGGCCGTCATCTGCCTGATCTCTGCCTGATCATCGTGCGCGAAGGCGCGCCAATCATGTTTTTTGGCGCTTTGGAACAGAAAAAACGTGGATGGTGCGGCTTCGCGCACCATGACAATGTGGGACGCAATCGCCGCTTTGCCAAAATGAGAACTGCTGTGCGCCCACCTGACGACCGAGGACACAATCGCCCCGGACGCCAAAATCAGAGCCGATGTTAGCTGGGCTTCGCCTTCTTCTCCATCGCCTCGGTCAGCCGTTGCGGATCGACCTTGATCTCCACCCCCGCCCGCTCGGTTTGCAAAATCATCATCGAGCGCGAATCCCGATGCCCCCATCCACGATTTAGCCCCTCCGACAGGTCGGCTAACGCCAGGTTGGACAACCGCATCGGCACATTCAGCTCACGCCCCAAAGCTGTCGCCAACGAAACGTCCTTGTGCGCCAAACGCAGAGCGAACGCGGCCGGTTCATACTTATTCGGCAGGAACTGGTCGGTCATTGACTCGAATGCGCCACGCCGGCCGATCGCACCCTCCCGGACCGCTTCCCAGATCGCCAGCGGTTCGATCCCCGCCTTGACGCCCAGACTGAAGACTTCGGCGGCGGCGGCAGTGGCAATGTAACCGTAACAATTATGCACCAGCTTGGCGACCGAACCGGCACCGATCGGGCCGATGTATTTCGCCGCGTCGCCGATGGTGTCCAACACCGGCTGCCACTTTTCAAACACCGCGGCATCGCCGCCGCACCATATCGCCAGCTTGCCGGATTCCGCCCCACGCGGGCCGCCGCTGACCGGGGCGTCGAACAGATAAGCCCCCTTCTTCAAATACTCGGCATGCGCTTTACGCATCGTGGTGGGCGAGTTCGTCGTCAGATCGAAATAGGCCGCACCCTTCCGAATCCCGGCCAACAGACCGGTATCGCCATAGCTGACCGCTTCAAACTCAACCGGCCCCGGCAGGGACGAGAAGATGATATCGCACTCGGCCGCCAGCGCCGCCGGGCTGTCCGCCCAAACCGCACCGTTCTTAATGTGCTCCGCGGCCGATTCCCGGCGGACGTCATGCACCACAAGGGTATGACCGTCCTTCTGGATACCCTTCTGTAGATTCGCGGCCATTTTGGCACCCATGGTGCCAAGGCCAATAAAGCCCGCCTTCATCGTTTCCGTCCCCGCCTAAAGTCTTAAGGATTAGCCTCGAAAATCTCTTTCGCGATCGCCGCCGCCGACATAGAGGCCGGCCAGCCGCCATAGAACGCCACATGCGTGATCATTTCGGAAATCTCAGCCTTGGTCAGTCCGTTATCCAACGCGCGTTGCAAATGCCCGCGCAGTTGCTCCGGCCGATATGTCGCGACCAGCACGGCGCACACAATCAGGCTGCGGTCGCGCTTGGACAGTTCCGGGCGTTCCCAGATATCGCCGAACAGGACCTGTTCGGTCACCTCGATCAACTTCGGCACGACATCCCGGACAGCGTTGCGCGACGCGGAAGCTGGTAGAGCCATGATTTCCTCCTGTTGATTAACCCCGCACCCATTGCACACCAAGCCGCTTTCCCTGTCCAATCGGAGAAGCGAGCGGAGCCTAAGAATGACCCCCGAATCCAAAATGGCCGAATCCAAAATGGCCCACCCTAAAACGACCGAATCCAAGGTGGCTATCGTCACCGGCAGCGCACTGAATATCGGCCGAGCCATAGCCGTGCATCTGGCGCGTCAGGGGTTCCGGGTGCTTGTCACCGCCCGCCAGGCCGAACACGACGCCACAGAAACCGCTCGATTGGTTCACGAAGCGGGCGGCGAGGCGCATGTGCATATGGCCGACATCACCGACCCGGCACAGGCGCACGGCCTGATAGAAGCGGCAGTAACCCGGTTCGGACGGCTGGACGCATTGGTCAACAACGCCTCCGTTCGCCGCCAGACCAAATTCGCCGACATGACACCAGAGGAGTGGCGCGAAATCATGAGTGCCACGCTGGATGGCGCGTTCTTTTGCGCCCACGCGGCGGCGCCACACATCGCACAGGTGGGCGGCGGTTCGATCGTCAATCTGGGCGGGATTTCGGCCCATGCCGGCGCCATCGGCCGGGTCCATGCCGTCACCGCCAAGGCCGGCATGGTTGGACTGACCCGCGCGCTGGCCAAGGAACTGGCGGGCGATAAGATCACCGTCAACATCGTCGTCCCAGGCTCCATCGAAACGATTCGAGGCGCGGCGGCAGGTGGAAACCATGGCCGCTCCGCCCTGCCCGACAGCCTGCTGGGCCGTCGCGGGCAGCCGGACGAGGTCGCCGCGATGGTGCGTTTCCTGTGTTCGGAAGAGGCCCGCTACGTCACCGGGCAGACGATCCATGTGAACGGCGGCGCGTTCATGCCGTAGCTGCCTGTAGCCACGGGTTTAACAATCGTAAGCCGGCACGCTCAAAATCCTCGGTGTTCCGGCTCAAAATCCAGAACGTCGCGGACGGGCGCACATTCGCCGACCAGGACATCGTCGAAGTTGTCCAGCCGGGCAAAGGGGCTGTTGGCGAACAGGCAGGCCGAACTGGGACTGACCGCCGCCGACGCAAGACGGGCGTAATCCGCCGCCGCCAGGATCACCACCGCTGGCCGCCCGCGCACGCCGACGTGCTGGGGAACGCCTCCCTCCGCTAACCTAACCATTCCGCTAAACCTCGCTTTTGCATTTTCCAGCCTCCAGGATGTGGCCGCTTGACCGGGGGCCACATCGTCAGGTCGCTGCTGCGGGGTTTGTTGCAGCGGGAACATGTTAATAAACCTTACTGACCAGACTGGTCAGCTATAGTTTTCTCACAAAATACACATTAATTTACGGCATCGCAGCCGTACTGCCGCCATCGACGACGATCTCCGTGGCGGTAATGAAGCGCGCCTCATCGGACACCAGGAACAGCACTGCGTGGGCCACATCCGACGAATCGCCCATGTGCCCCATCGGCACTGCCGCGTTGCGCGCGTCGATCAGTGTCTGCGGGTCGTTACCGCCAACCGAGAGGGCAAGGCGGAACTCGACCAACGGCGTGTGCATCAGGCCCGGCACCACGGTGTTCACCCGGATGCCCTTCTTCGCATAGGTTCCCGCTACGGATCGCGACAACTGGATCACCGCAGCTTTCGCCGCGCTGTAACCCACATGCGACCGTCCGCTGAGAAAATCGTTTCGCATGCCGGCGACCGAGGCGATGTTCACGATCGCCCCCTTGCCTTGCTCGACCATCACCGGCAGCACGTATTTGCAGCCGAGGAACGCGGTCTTCAGATTGAAATCGATTTGCCGGTCCCAGACTTCCTCGGTCATGGAAACCGGATCGCCGGGAGCCGACCCCCCGACGTTATTGACCAGGATGTCGATTCGTTTGAACCGGTCCAGGCATGCCTGCACCATCTCCCGCACTTCCGCCGCGACCATCATATCGCAACGATGCGTGGTGCAGGTGCCGCCCTCGCCTTCGATGATGGCTTTGGTTTCCGCCATCGCCTCTTCGTTAATATCCAGCAGAAAAACCGAGGCCCCCTGACGGGCAAGCAAAACTGCCGTTGCCTTGCCGTTGCCCCATATTTTGTTGCCCGCCGATCCGACAGAACCTGCCCCGGCAACGATCGCCACTTTACCCGTCATATCCAACATGTACGTTCTCCCCAATCCTGCTGGATTTCAGATAGCCCGGCTTGCGCCATTAGGCCAGTTGGCCAGTTGGCCAGTTGGCCAGGGGCGAAGCAGCCGTTCTTATTTTGGTAAAGCGGCGATAGTGTCTCATGGTGCGGGAAGGCGCATCATCCACAGTCTTTGTTCAGACGAGCAAAAGATGCGGCTCCCGACTGGAGCCTGTGCCTGGGCTTGACCTTGGTATCGGCATAACGGGGTGGCGTGGCCGGAGCGTCGATGTTAATGCGGGTTGGTATAAATGCAATCGCCTGAACAGGCCGAAACCGCAAACCAAGGGAAACTCGTCCATGGCCGAAGCATACATCTGCGACTTCACCCGCTCCCCGATCGGCCGCTATGCCGGCGCCCTGCGCGATGTACGGGCCGACGATCTTGCCGCGCACCCGATCCGCGCCCTGGCCGCGCGCAACACCGGCATCGACTGGGACGCCCTGGATGACAGCATTTTTGGATGCGCCAACCAGGCGGGTGAGGACAACCGCAACGTCGCTCGCATGGCCGTTCTTCTGGCCGGCCTCCCGGCCTCGGTTCCCGGCTCCACCATCAACCGCCTGTGCGGTTCGGGTCTCGACGCCGTTGGCTCCGCCGCCCGCGCCATCCGTTCGGGCGACGCCCACCTGATGCTGGCCGGCGGCGTCGAAAGCATGAGCCGCGCCCCGTTCGTGATGGGCAAGGCGACCGAGGCATTTTCGCGTTCGGCTGAGATGTACGACACCACCATCGGCTGGCGCTTCGTCAACAAGCTGATGCAAAAGGCTTATGGCACGGACTCCATGCCGGAAACCGGTGAGAATGTGGCGGAGGAGTTCCAGATATCCCGCGCCGACCAGGACAAGTTCGCCTACGCCAGCCAGCAGCGCGCGAAGAAGGCACAGGACAGCGGGTTCTTCGCCAAAGAAATCACGCCCGTAACCATCAAGGGCCGCAAAGGCGACACGGTGGTCGAACACGATGAACACCTTCGCCCCGACACCACGCTGGAGATGCTGGCGAAACTGAAGACCCCGTTCCGCGATCCCGGCACGGTGACCGCAGGCAACGCGTCCGGTGTCAACGACGGGTCCGCCGCGCTGATCCTGGCGTCCGAGGAAGGTGCCAAACGCCACGGCCTGACCCCGCGCGCCCGCGTCGTCGCGATGGCCA
The DNA here is from genome assembly GCA_025355085.1 of Rhodopila sp. Taxonomy (GTDB): domain Bacteria; phylum Pseudomonadota; class Alphaproteobacteria; order Acetobacterales; family Acetobacteraceae; genus Rhodopila. The sequence goes on along the minus strand of JANXLQ010000075.1, from coordinate 5,508 downwards.
CCGCCGGCGTGCCGCCACGCATCATGGGCATCGGCCCCGCCCCCGCCGTGCAGCGCCTGCTGGCCAAGACCGGCCTGTCGATCGGTGACATCGACATCATCGAACTCAACGAGGCCTTCGCCAGCCAAGGCATCGCCGTCCTCCGTCAGCTCGGTTTGTCCGAAGCCTCCGACCATGTGAATCCGCACGGCGGCGCCATCGCGCTGGGTCATCCCTTGGGCATGTCCGGCGCCCGCCTCGCCATGACGGCGGTAAACGCGATGGAGACGCTGGGTTCGAAGCGCGCCATCGCCACCATGTGCATCGGCGTCGGTCAGGGCATCGCCGTCCTGATCGAACGGGTCTGATACCGGCCGGCGGATGTTACTCAGCTTCGGCCTGATCCCGCTGTGTCAGTTTGCCGGAGAGGCGATTGCCCGAGGCACCAATATCCCGGTGCCCGGGCCGGTCATCGGGTTGGTCTTGTGCGTGCTGCTGCTTGCGGCACGCGACCGGACCGGCCGGTTGGCCCCCGCCGAACTGCGGGACGGCACTTTCGAGAAAACCGGGCGCAGCATTCTGTCGCACCTGTCAATGCACTGTTAACTGCCGTTCCTGCTGTAATTCCCGCCCGCGCCCAATGCGCAAACCGCGCTGAAATCGACTTTTCGGCAGCGCCCGGTGCTGGTCCGGCAAAGAAGGAGACGTAACATTCCGCCTCCCTCCGGCACTCAGATCACCACTCGATTGGTACCGGCCGGGATGCAGGTTGGAATACGCCCAGGGCGTCTATTTCGGTGGACGAGGGCCGGACAGGCGCCGCTTCCCACCACGAAAAGCCCGTGAGCATCAAAACGAAGCCTTCCTCGGCGGTCGGTATACCCCGCAGAACAAGATTGTCGCCGTCCGCTCCCGGCTGCGGCAAACCCGCTGGATCGCCGGCTCGAAGAATGCCCGTTCGGCGTCCCACTTCGGTTTCTATATCCTGTATAGTACCGAACAAGCCGCGGCCGATCTGATCGCGCATCAGCGTATCCAGGGACATCTCCCGACGCGGTTCTATGCCGATGCCCCGCAAAAACGGATGATTCCACTGCGCCAGCCGCAGACTGGAATCGAACAGCGCGATGCCGTCGGCGGTATGGTCCATCACCGCTTGCAACCGCGCTGCGTTAACCCGCGCGCGCGCGGTGTGAGACGATTCCTCCAATCGAAGGCGCTCAAGCTCGCTTCGGCTGCGATCCAAAATCCGCTTCTGGCGACGATGGCCGCGAATCGTATAGAGTTCCCACAGCACATGACCGCCGATCGCCAGGACCAGCGCGGTCGCCGCGATGGCCAGCGATCGCGCACCAGCGGCCAGATTGTCGGCAGGCACCATCACCTCGGACCAGTTCGCAGCGACGACGACGGCCATATCGCGGTCGGCGACCCGGTGGAAAGCATGCAGCCGCCGAGTACCGTCGATCACGGTATCCCCGATCCAGGTTCCCTTCCGGGATCGTGTCAGCATACCGAACAGCGGTGACTTCGAAACATCCGTCTTCGGGCGGCGTGCCGCGTGACCGACAACCGCCTGAACGACACCACGTTTCGTATCTACCAATGCAACTACCGAATTGTACCCCAACGCGGCTCCCGCAAAGAGTTTGACAAGCTCGGACGATCGATAGGATGCCCCGACCAGCCAGCCTTGGGGATGGTCCAGCGGCCGCAAGATATATGTCGGGAACTGGCGCGCCTCCACCCCGCCCCCGATGCCGGCTTGCAGCATAAGCGAATCTTTATTTTTGGTTCCGTCGCTCCCGTACTGCTCCAACGATCCGCGCGGGAACGTCACATAGGTCGAACCGATTCCCTGCCCCACGGCCTTCGGTAGGATATCCTGCTGAATGATATGTTTTTCATTAACAATGAACAGGTCGTCCGCCACTGCGGTCAATGCGGGCATCTGCTCTTGCAGCTTGATCAGATCAACCGATGCGCTGTCAGCCTTCCAGTTAGCCTGGATAATGGTCAGGCTCTGATCGATCAATAGCAGCTCGTACGCCAACGTTTCCGCCATCGTTGCTGCCTGGCCCACAAGTGCCTGTTCCGCCCGATCCTGGATTTCGGTGCTCTGTTCTGCCACCGCTCCCATCGTGACGATCCAGATCAGCGCGATCAACGCGAACGCGACAATCGCCACCGCGCCGCAGGCTGCGAGGTCGGCCGTGCCGATCCGCGTCGGCCCAACGGACTCTATGGGGACAAGTTTAGACGGCGCGGGCCGGCTGGAACCCGAACCCCGCTGCTTTCGCCAGCGCTTGAAAATGTCACCCACGCTCTTGCTGAACCATTTTTCTGGAGGCTGCCTGGTCGGTTCGACACATACATTTGTCAGTGCGCCCCATCGGTATGGGCCCGCGATCGAACATCTCTCCGCATAAATCTAACGGTTCACGAACGCGGGAGCAACGGAATTGAACGGTTCATCGTCACTATTTACGCAGATCGTCAAGAAAATGAGACACATATTGACACAATCCGGTTCCGCGTCCGGCTGGCGGGGGCGCAACACCGCTAATCGCACCATCGAATGTCGCGGCCACTTGACGCCCGTGGCATACAAAATACAAAACGTCGGCAACAAAGGGGAACCGGGTTGTCGCAAACCCAACCAAGACTGTGTATCGAGCCGATAGACACCGGGCTGGGTTTGCGTAAGCAGGCCGGCGACGCCATCAAGCGCGCCATTATGGGCATGGACATCTACGGGCACGCCGATGAAATCCGCCTGGATGAACGCCAACTCAGCGAAGCCCTGGGCGTCAGCCGCACGCCGATCCGCGAAGCTTTGTCGGTGCTGGCGCAAGAAGGCTTCGTGCGGGCCATTCCGCGCCGGGGCATCGTCGTCGTGCGCAAGACGAAACGCGAGATCGTGGAGATGATCACGGTCTGGGCGGCAATCGAAAGCATGGCGGCACGCATCGCCGCGACCGCCGCCCCTGCGCATGAGATCGCGGGATTGACCGGCCTGATGGACGCGTTCGCGGACGATCCGTCCGAGCATCTGACCGAATATTCCGACGCCAACATGGCGTTTCACCGGGCGATCATTCGTCTGGGCGACATCGAACTGATGTCCAGCCTGACGGACAATTTGTTCATCCACATGCGCGCTGTCCGAGCGGTGACGATGACGCAGGACAATCGCGCCCAACGCTCGATCGCCGATCACCGGGCCATTATCGCGGCACTACAGGCACGCGATGCGGAGCGTGCGGAAAAATTGGTGCGCGAACACACGCTCGACCTTGCGGCCCATGTCCAACGGCATGGGGATTTCCTGGATAAACCGCTGATCGGCCGGGTCAATCTGGGCCTCATAACAAACGAAACAGGAGGAATGTGACCATGTTAGCAACGGCACAAACAAAGGCGGCATCCACTGCGGCGGACGGCACCCTGGCGGCCGGGCGACGCGGCGGCAGCGTGTTGTCCGGCGGCCCTGGCACGGGATGGAGCGGCTGATGTCCGCGGCACAGGAGCCGGTTGGCGCCGAACCCGAGGCCGAACTGACCGACGGGTTCCACCTGGTCATCGACGCGCTGATGCTGAACGGCATCAAGACAATCTATGGCGTGCCGGGCATCCCGATCACCGATCTCGGCCGTTTGGCGCAGGCCTCGGGGATGCGGGTGATCTCGTTCCGGCACGAGCAAAACGCCGGCAACGCCGCCGCGATCGCGGGATATCTGACAAAGGCACCGGGCGTGTGCCTCACGGTCTCGGCCCCCGGCTTCCTGAACGGTTTGGTCGCGCTCGCCAATGCGACGACGAACTGCTTTCCGATGATCCTGATCAGCGGGTCTTCCGAACGCGAGATCGTCGATCTCCAGCAGGGCGACTATGAGGAGATGGATCAGCTCGCGGTTGCCAAGCCGCTGTGCAAGGCGGCGTTCCGCGTGCTGCATGCGGCCGATATCGGCATCGGCGTCGCCCGCGCAATCCGAGCCGCTGTTTCTGGCCGGCCGGGTGGCGTGTACCTCGACCTGCCGGGCAAACTGTTCGGCCAGGTGATGGACGCCGAGGCCGGCCGCCGCTCGCTCGTCAAGGTGATCGATCCGGCGCCGGCCCAGATCCCTGCCCCCTCCGCCGTCGATCGTGCGCTCGATGTGCTGCGCGGCGCCAAGCGTCCGTTGATCATTCTCGGCAAGGGCGCGGCCTATGCGCAGGTCGATGACGATATCCGGGCGCTGGTTGAAAAGAGCGGCATTCCCTACATCCCGATGAGCATGGCCAAGGGCCTGATTCCCGACACGCATCCGCAATGCGCCGCCGCCGCTCGGTCAACCGTGCTACAGGACAGCGACGTTGTGGTGATGATCGGCGCTCGGCTCAACTGGCTGCTCAGTCACGGCAAAGGCAAGCAGTGGGGGCCGCCTGGGTCCAAGAAGTTCATCCAGATCGACATCGAACCGCGCGAGATGGACAGCAATGTCGAGATCGCAGCGCCGCTGGTAGGCGACATCGGATCGTGCGTGGCCGCGCTGCTGCGTGGCATGGGCGACGACTGGAAGCAGCCGCCTGCCGAGTGGACGAGCGCGATCGATGCAAAGAAAGCAACCAACATCGCCCGCATGGCCACAAGGCTTGGCAAAAACTCGACCCCGATGGACTACCACTCCGCGCTGCGCGTGCTGCGCGACGTGATCAGGGACCGGCCGGATGCGATCCTGGTGAACGAGGGTGCCAACACGCTCGATCAGGCGCGCGGTGTGATCGACATGTATCAGCCGCGCAAGCGCCTGGATGTCGGCACCTGGGGCGTGATGGGCATCGGCATGGGTTTCGCCATCGCCGCGACGATCGAGACCGGAAAGCCGGTACTCGCCATCGTGGGCGACAGCGCGTTTGGCTTTTCCGGCATGGAGGTCGAAACGATCTGTCGCTACAACCTGCCGGTCTGCATCGTCGTGTTCAACAATGACGGCATCTATCGCGGCACCGATGTCAACGTCAGCGGCGGCAGCGATCCGGCCACCACCGTGTTCGTCAAGGGCGCCCGCTACGACAGGATGATGGAGAGCTTTGGCGGGACCGGCGTCAATGTTACCACCCCGGACGAACTGAAACGCGCCGTGGACGCGGCCATGGACTCCGGAAAGCCCACGCTGATTAACGCGGTGATCGACCCGGCGGCGGGCAGCGAGAGCGGCAATATCGGCAATCTGAACCCCAAGAGCGCCCTGACGAAAAAGGGAGGAGCATAAGATGAAAGCACTAGACGGCGTTAAGATCCTTGATTTTACCCATGTGCAATCGGGTCCGACCTGCACGCAGCTTTTAGCCTGGTTCGGCGCCGACGTGATCAAGGTCGAACGCCCCGGCGTCGGCGATATCACGCGCGGCCAGTTGCAGGACATCAAGGGCGTGGACAGCCTGTATTTCACCATGTTGAACCACAACAAGCGTTCCATCACCATTGACGGCCGCGACAAGCACGGCAAGGAAGTGCTGGAATCATTGGTAAAAACCTGTGACGTG
>JANXLQ010000071.1 GCA_025355085.1 Rhodopila sp. | reverse complement strand
AGCTGAAAACCCGGTTCCGCCAGCAGGCCGCGACACTTTCGTTGCATTTAGCGGAACTTCTACGTCGATCTCCAAAGTGGAAAAAGATGCTCCCCGGTCCATCTTGATTTGCACCGCGTCACGATCGACTGAAATGTGTTTGGCGATTACCGCCAGAATTTCCTCCTGCAGGGTTGCAAGCAGGTCCGACTTGCCGATGACGCTGCGCTCATGCGCCAGCAGCACCTGTAAGCGGTCCCGGGCTACCGGTGCGCTGGTCTTTTTGCGGAAGAGTTCAAATAAACTCATGCTACCCTCCGCCCGAATAGCCGACCGAAAAGGCCGCCTCGTTGGATTGGAATCACCACGTCCACCAGCTCGCCCTTCAAGCGCCTTGCTGCCTCGAAGTACGCCCGCGACGGTGCGCTGTTGGGATTGTTCAATGTCACAGGCGATCCGACGTTGGATGCCTTCAGAACTTCTTCGCTTTCCGGAATGATACCGAGCAGAGGGATTGATAAAATCTCCAGCACGTCTTCGACCTTCAGCATCTCGTTTCGCGCCGCTCGGCCTGCGTCGTAGCGCGTGACCAGAAGGTGTTTTTCGATCCGCTCCCCCCGTTCCGCCCTTAAGGTCTTCGAGTCCAGCATGCCAATGATACGGTCAGAGTCACGCACGGACGAAACTTCAGGGTTGGTCACGACGACCGCGAGGTCAGCGTTGCGCATTGCGAGCAAGGCACCGCGCTCGATCCCGGCCGGACTGTCGCAGATGACCCAATCGAACTTTTCTTTGAGTTCGGCGATAACCTTGTCCACGCCTTCAATCGTCAGCGCGTCCTTGTCGCGGGTCTGCGATGCCGGAAGCAGCGACAATGTGTCGATCCGTTTGTCGCGGATCAGTGCCTGCGCCAGCTTGGCGTCGCCCTGCACCACGTTGATCAGGTCGAACACGACCCGGCGTTCCGCCCCCATCACCAGATCCAGGTTACGCAAACCGACATCGAAATCGATCACCACGACATTCTCGCCGCCGCGCGCGAGCGCAGCACCCAGCGCGGCTGTGGAGGTTGTCTTGCCGACCCCGCCCTTACCGGACGTCACCACCAGCACCTTGCCCATCTGCATTTCCCTTAATCCAGCACTGATATTTTCATCTGATCGCCATCCAGCCAGGCTTGCACCGGCTTGCCCAGAAATTTGTCGGGCATGTCGTCGGCGGTCTGATAGACTCCGTCGATCGCTAATAGTTCTGCCTGTAGCCTGCTGCAGAAGATACGCGCACCGGGATGTCCTGCCAAACCGGCAATGGCTCTTCCGCGTAATGTTCCATAGATATGCACCGACCCGCCGGCCATGATTTCCGCACCGGAGGCCACCGACCCCAACACCGTCACATCGCCCCGTTCGAAGACAATCGACTGGCCGGAGCGGACGGGTTGATCGATCACCAGCATGTTAGGCTCCCCCCCGGATGGCGCGGCGGGTTCAACGAGCGGCGTGCTTTTTGCCTGGGGTGCCTCGATTTCTCGGCCCGGCTTGCTGGATACCGGCAGCGGCCGTCCCCAGGCTTCGATGCCGGCCCAGGAAGAATGCGCGCCTTCGGTCCCGATAATCCGGATGCCGCGTTGCTCCAGGAGTTGCAGGAACTCCGCCACGCCCTGTTGTTCGCGTGGAATGGAGCCCAGATCGACCACGACAGGGCGTGCGTCGAAGAAATTCGGCGATCGTTCCATTTGCGCGTCCAGTGCGCTCAGCCAGGTGGGCAAAGGCACTTCGGGCGCCAATACCAGGGCCATGATGGAACGGCCACGGAGTCGGATCAAGGGTTTTGTCTCAGGAGATATCACAGTCCCGACGTATCCGCTGACTAAAGGCCGGTCAACGGGAATCCGATGGCCTCGCACAAAATAATGTGGATAACCCTGCGCATCGACCGCTAGGGGTTGTGGTTTGGCAGTCGGAAGACCCCATACATGGTGGCGCTGCCGAGATATCTCCCGGCAGCGTTTTCAGGTTAGGTGAAAGCGTGGGCAAGCAGGCCCGCCAAATTAGTGCCGCTGCCGGAAATAGTCGCGATGGTCACGCCGACACCGCCGGACGTTGGCGCGATCGATAATGCCGCACCCTGCGCCGAGTCGGTCACCGTCAGATAATTCGACAGCGTGGAGGCCGCCCGGTTCCAGTTCGTGGCCGCCAGGGCTGTCTTCAGATCCAGCGTGTTCCCCGTGGCCAGGATGTCGCTGGTGAAGGCATCGGTCCCGTTGCCGGCAGCCGGCAAAATATAGGTGTTGCCGCTGCCGGTATCGGTGACCGTATTGAATCCACCGGACAGGCTCACGATGTCGCCTGAGCCACTGAGGAAGATCATGTGATTTCCGGCGGTCGCCACTACCGAGACCTGACTCTGACTGACCGTGGCACTCGTGGTGCCGGATGCGATGGTGATCGCTGCGGGAAGGGGGCTGGTGCTAGTCCCCGCGCCGGGGCCCCACGCATCGGAGGGGCTGGTTTTGCCCCACCACAGGTTGTTGGCGTTTTCTTGCCAGACTTTCTGGTTGACATAGGCAAGTTCGGTCACGTTGGCGGTCGTCGGGTCGGGGGCGCCGTTCACAGCGACCTGGCCAGAGCCGGTGATCGTCCATGTGTTGCCGGTGGCGTCGGTGATCGCGCTGGTGGCGCCAGCCGATACCATCGTGTTGTTCGGCGAGGCGGTTGGCGTCGGAGTCGGCGATGTCGTTCCCATGCCTCCCGCCGGCACGTTGAACGATTGGGAAGCGTTGCCTGAGAGCTCCCACGGCGTTCCTCCAACCGTCAGGTTGTCATAGGAAACCCCATCGACATACAGATTGCGGTCGGTCGCATCGAGGCCCTGTCCTGCCGCATTCAGCAGCGCCAGGTCGTTCAGATAGGTGACGGCGACCATGTGCGCTCCCGCGCCCCAGTTGCCGTTCAGAACGAATTGCTGCTGCTGGCCTTGCCAATCGATCGCAGAGGTCGTGAACGTGCCGCCGATCTGTTTGCCATCGACCGAGACGGTGAATTGCGCGTCTCCTTGAAACGGATCCTCGGACATTGCCAGGGTCAGTGTGTCCGGCCCGGTTCCGCTTCTGACCGGCGCCGGAGTCGTGGTTGGCGTTGACGGCGCATTGGCCGGCACGGAGGTCGTGTCATTGACGCTGAACACCGCGTTTCCCGGCACGTAGGCGGTGGAGTTCGGAACCGACATCGTCGACTCATAGATCCCGGTCACCGTGTTGGACACGGCAGCCCCGTCGTACGCGATGCTGTTGACATAGACATTGCGGTCGCCGCCGTCGTCAAACGCGGCCTTGTCGCCCTGTGTCATCGAGTTATTGGCGAAAGTAACCGTGACGGCATGCGGCCCGGGCGCGAAATTGCCCTGGAATGCGAAGGTCTGGGTCTGACCCGCAGCGTGGGAGGCCGTGACGGTTTGCAACCCGCCGATCTGCTGGCCATCGACGTTGACGGTGAACTCCGCGTCCCGACCTGCGGCACCGGCCGGTCCATCCGCATCTTCTGACATGGTCAGCACGATCGTGTCCGAGCCGCTGCCAATCGCACCCGTCGGCGTGGGCGTGGGCGTGGGAGTCGTGCTTGCCGGCAGGGGGCTGGTCGCGGTTCCCGCAGCAGGCGACCATGACGCGGTGGAAGTGGTCTTGCCCCACCACAGGTTATTGCTGTTTTCCTGCCAGATGGTGCCGTTGACATACGCCAATTCGGTCACATTCGCCGTGGTCGTATCGGTGATACCGTTGACCGCGACCTGGCCGCCGCTGGTGATCGTCCATATTTTACCGCTGGTGTCCGTGATCGCGGACGTCGTACCCGTTACGACGGTGTCGTTGGCGGACGCTGTGGTTTGTAATGCGGCCATTGCTGTAGTGCTCCCGAAGACGTGATCGATACGAGAGTCTTTCACGGATACTTGATCGCACTCAAATGGAAAATCGGCTGATGTGCTAATCGTTTTACTGATATTTAATATATTATATTCCGTATCCGTTTTTTATTGTGCTATAATTTCCAAATTTAATCGAATTACGCTACATAGTGATATGTAATTGAACTTTATTTTGATGGTTTTTCAACATTTTGGCGGAAAATTTGAAATTTAAATTGCATTAATAATTTATGCTATATCAAAATGACTATTTGCACCCCGTTTTTCCGATGATGGCGAGGCCCTCGCCTCTCTGGCAGCGATGGGCCATATTCGCCAAAGGGTCATGAAAGCATCACACCGCCGACCCGGCCTGCTGCTATAAGCGAACTGTCTCGCGACCAGGGTTGGTCCTGGGACAAACAAACATGGACAGGGCGATCCGTTGCTGCAACTCTTTGATCTCAGCCGCCTATTCGGTGACAAGCGCGCTGTTGACCGAGTCAGCCTGAGCATCGGCGATGGGGAAATGATCGGCATCATCGGCCGTTCCGGCGCCGGGAAATCGACCCTGCTGCGCCTGATCAATCGCCTGATCGATCCCTCCGAAGGTAAGATCGTATTCGACGGCACCGACGTGACGGCGCTTCACGGCAAGGAACTCCGAGCCTGGCGTGCCCGAACGGCGATGATTTTCCAGCAGTTCAATCTGGTTAACCGGCTGGATGTTCTGACCAACGTCATGTGCGGCCGGCTTTACGAAATCCCCGCCCCGCGCGTGCTGCTGAAGTGGTTCACCCCCACCGAACGGGCGCTGGCGATCCAGGCGTTGGAACGGCTCGGGATGGCGGATGTGGCAATGAACCGCGCCGATGCCCTGTCCGGCGGCCAACAGCAGCGAGTCGCCATCGCTCGGGCGTTGATGCAGCGGCCGAAAATTCTACTCGCGGATGAACCGATCGCCTCGCTCGATCCGCTAAACGCCAAGCTGGTGATGGATGCGCTTGCCGACATCAACCGGCGCGACGGCATCACCGTGCTGACCAACCTGCATACGCTGGACACCGCACGCACGTATTGCCGCCGGATCATTGGCATGTCCGCCGGACGGGTCGTGTTCGATGGCGCGCCAGAGGGGCTGACCGAGCGCGTTTTGTGTGAAATCTACGGCCAGAGCGACCAGGAAGCCCTGGACGAGCGCCTCACCTCCACTAGTCTCCCCGCAGCCGCGCTCGCCGCCTTGGCGGGATAGGGCTTCGACCGGGAGGCCTGTGTCATGATCCGCCGTACCTTTATTCGATTGGCCTTTGCCATGCTGGCGGTGATCGCGCCGCTGGCCGCGCACGCCCAGGACTGGAAGGGGCAGGTGAAAGAATTACGCATCGGCCTGCTCGGTGGTGAAAACACCTCCAGCCGCCTTGCCCGCTACGACAATTTCCAACATCTGCTGCAAGAGGCCCTCGGCATACCGGTCAAATTGTATCCCGCCGCAGATTATGCCGGCGTGATGCAGGCCATGGCCGCCGGCCAGTTGGACCTGTCCGAGTTCAGCCCGTCAGCCTTCGCCGGCGCGTGGCTGGACTGCAAATGCATCGAGCCAACCGTTGTGCCGCTGGAGAAGGATGGAACCGTCTTCTATGTCGCGGTCATGCTGGCCCGGAAGGATTCCGGCATTACCTCGATCGAGCAGATGAAGGGCCATTCCCTCGCCTGGGCCGACCCGAATTCGGCGTCCGGCTACCTGATCCCCAGTGCGTCGCTGAAAGCAAGCGGGATCGATCTGACCGATGGGGCGTATTTCTCCCGCACGGGGTTCGCCGGTGGGCACGAACAGGGGATTATCGCGGTGCTGAACAAGCAGTATGATGCCGCCGTCACCTGGACCTCGGGCCAAGGCGACGTAGCGCAGGGCTACAGCCGTGGCGCGATCCGGGGAATGGTGGACCGCGGCATGCTGAAGATGTCCGACGTCAACATCATCTGGAAGTCGGGCAAGATACCCAACGGTCCGTGGGGCCTGCGGTCTTCGTTGCCCCCCGGCCTGAAAGCAGCGTTCACCGCGTTCATGCTGGACCTGCCGAAGTCGCACAAAGACATCTACGACCAGATCGAGCAGGGTTCGGGCGTCGGTTACGTGCCGGCGACGATGGATATCTACAAGGATATTATCGAATTGCGCGAAACCGAACGGCGCGGGACACGATAGGGAGAATGACGGCTCTCGATCCCACCGGCGATCCGGCCTACCGCCTGTTTCAGCAGCGATTCGGTGCGCTGCGCCGGTCCCGCCAGACTGAATCAGCGTTGACTGTCGCGGCAGTGATTTTGCTGTTCGTTGTCGCTGCCGTCTGGACCGATTTCTCCCCCGAGAAAATGGTCAACGGCATACCCCGTATCGGCGAGTATTTCGGCAAACTGTTTTCGATCGAACCGAAGCGCGGCGCCGATCCGATCGCGGTCCTGGCGTTGCCGCATTTGTTCGGTGGCGTGAAGGAACCGCAGTCCATCGCCTATTGGTTCTATCGGATCGGTACCTACGCGACGTTGCTCTGGCAGACCATAGAGATGGCCATCCTGGCCACCGCCATAGGCTTCGGCGCCGCCTTTGCTTTATCGTTTCCCGCCACGCGCACCTTCGTCGGCAGTCGCGTCATCGTTTTCGCCACAAGACGGCTTCTGGAGGTAATGCGCACCATCCCCCAGGTCGTGCTCGCCTTCATTCTTGTCTGGCCATTCGGAATAGGGCCGCTCGCGGGTATCCTTGCCATCGCGATCCACACAACCGGGGCGCTCGGAAAGCTTTTCTGCGAGTTGAACGAGAACGCCGATCTGCGTCCGGTCGATGGCATCCGATCGGTCGGAGGTTCCTGGTTGGCGCAAATCCGGTTCGCCGTCGTGCCCCAGGTGCTGCCCGGATTCCTTAGCTACGCGCTGCTGCGGTTCGAGATCAACGTCCGCTCCTCCACCATCATCGGCTTTGTCGGGGCCGGCGGCATAGGCCAGGAACTGAAACGGGTGATCGGCTTCAACATCTATGAGGAAGTCAGCGCAATTGTCATCCTGATCCTGCTGATCGTTGCTGCCATCGACCTGATATCGGAACAAATTCGCCACCGCTTTATCGGTGCAGCGGCATGAATATGGACCTCGCCGCCGAACGCCTGCGCCATCCCGAGGTCTTTCGCGGCAAGGGTTGGCTCCGCTGGTTGTTGTTAAGCGCCGTCGTCGCCTACCTGGGCTACCTGATGTGGCTGTTCGATTTCAGTCGCGTGTTTACCGACCTGCCGCGCGTTTGGGTAATCCTGCGCCTGATGCTGGACTGGAACGGCATCGCCGAGTGGGACCATGTGGAACTCTGGCGGTCGATGCTGGAAACGGTGGCGATGGCCTATCTCGGCACCATGCTGGCTGTCGTCTTTGCCGTGCCGCTCGGTTTTCTGGGGGCGCGGAACGTCATCCCGGAACGGGTCTTCCATTTCATCACCCGCCGCATGTTCGACGGCCTGCGGGGGCTGGATCAACTGATCTGGGCGTTGGTGTTCGTCCGGGCGATGGGGCTGGGGCCGATCGCCGGCATCATGGCGATCGCGGTGGCGGAAACCGGCATACTGGCAAAACTGTTCGCTGAGGCAGTGGAGAATATCGATCGCAGGCAGGTCGAGGGCATCACCTCTGTCGGTGCCGGTTTCATTGCGCGGCTTCGCTTCGCCGTGCTGCCGCAGGTGCTGCCGGTGATGATCAGCCAAACGCTGTATTCGATCGAGTCTAACTCCCGCGAGGCAACCATCCTCGGTCTGGTCGGGGCAGGCGGGATTGGGCTGCGGCTGTCGGAACGGATTCAAATCAACGCCTGGGATCAGGTGGCTTACGTGATCGTCCTGATCCTGATTTCCGTGACTTTGATCGACACCACGTCGCGATACCTGCGGCTGCGGTTGATAGGCGTGATTCGGACCTGAAGCCCAAGCCAGTCACATTGATAAGTGGGTCGATCCTCTGAACCAGATGGCGCCGGTCGTTGTTCAGCTCGTTTCAGGCAGTGATCAAGGAATTGGAACGCCAATTTATTTAGTTATATCAATGTGTTAGATGGATGCTGGGCGTGCCCTAAAGAGGGGATGGCCGGCCTCTCCCATTACGGTATTGTAGCGCGATGCTGAATCCGCGACTCCGTCCATCCCAACCTGACCTTCTTAAGTCCGCGAACAGTCGAACCTTCCGCGACACGAAGGAATGGACGGAGTGGCTCAACGCAAGCCTCCCCGTCCCAGAACTTCCATCCGGTGTGCCATTCGCCTTGGATTTGTTTGCTGGCTGCGGAGGATTGGCCCTTGGCTTTGAATCTGCCGGCATCATGACGCGTGGCTTTGAGATGAAAGGGCCTGCCGCTCTGACTTACGCGACCAATCTGAATGGGGCGTGCGAGCAAACTATGCTTGACGTGGGTATGCCGGAGTGTTCGGACGTCGAGGTCGATCTCATTATCGGCGGCCCTCCTTGCCAGCCGTTCAGCCAAATTGGGTATCAGCGCGGCAATCGTGACGCGCGAGACGGTTTTCCCATTTTTCTGGACGCGGTGGCGCGACTACGGCCCAAGCTGGCGATAATCGAGAATGTGCGTGGCCTTCTGTTCCGGAATCGGGACTATTTTGGTCAGGTTGCAAGCGAGCTTAAACGTTTAGGATACCAGGTCGATGCCCGCCTGTTGAACGCGCGGGACTACGGCACCCCGCAAAATCGTGAACGTGTTGTCATTGTGGGACATCGGGGCGGTTGGCAGTGGCCGGAGCCAGTGGTCGCGGAGCCTGTAACCGTCCGGCAGGCAATCGGCGACACGGCTCATACGATTCCGGAAGACGCTAAGTTTCTGAATGAATCGATGGATCGCTATATCGCCGAGTATGAGCGAAAGAGCGCCTGCGTCAATCCGCGCGATCTTTACCTCGATCGGCCAGCCAGAACCTTGACATGCCGAAATTTGGGTGCGGCGACTTCGGATATGCAACGGCTTAAGCTGCCCGATGGGCGTCGCCGGATGCTTTCGGTTCGGGAGGGAGCAAGAATTCAGGGCTTCCCCGACTGGTTCGAATTTTCGGGCAGCCGCTACGAACAAACGGAGCAGATCGGCAACGCCGTGTCGCCACTCATGGCTTTGGCACTCGGTCGCCAGGCGCTGTGTGCATTGGAGAATAGAATGCCTTCCAAACCGCGCCGTCCGGCGGACGAACCAGTCTCGCTGGTTAACGAAAGCCCTATCGAGATCAAAACCCGTCAAGCCGCGACACTTTTGCGGGATGTCGGTGTCGATCTGCGCAGTATGACGGCGATGCATCAGCGCCGGACGCCTTGGGCGCTGCTGGCCGTTGCGCATTTAAGGCCCGGCGATCCTTGGCCGGGAGCAAAGTCCTGGATGGAGGATGGAGCGACCAAGCCATTGAGCCAGCGAGAGATATTGACGTTCTGGAATACGCATTACGGAACATCCTATGCGGACTCGTCCTACGATGACGTCAAACGCCGTAACCTGATCCATCTGGAGGCGGCCGGCCTCGTTCAGGCTGGGGCAAAAGACCCGAATGCGCCGATAAACGACCCGACGCGTGGTCACGCCCTGACACTCGAAGGCTTGGCACTTGTCCGGGCCTACGGGACCCCGGAGTGGCCGCGCGCTCTTGAACGATTTAAACTCATGGTGCCGGATCTTGCCCGGGCGGCGGCCGAACGCCGGCGGCGAGTTGCCGTCCCGATATCCCTGGCAAGTGGGGAGATCATGTCGTTGACCCCGGGACCCCATAACGATTTGCAGCGTGCATGTGTGACCGAATTCCTGGGCCGTTTTGCCCCGGACGCTGAGTTACTCTACCTCGCGGATGCGGCAAAAAAAATCCGGCACGGAGGGGCTGGGGCGCAAAATCTACCACCCAGATCGGTTGCAGGCCCTTGGTGTTCCTGCATTTCTGCAAGGTCAGAAATTGGTCGATATCATTGCATACTCACCCCGGCACAACTGGTTGTTTCTCATTGAGGCGGTCCATTCGTCGAATCCGTTGACGCCGCAACGACACATGTTGCTGCGACAGTTTTTGGAGAACGCCACGGCTGGCCGGGTTTATGTGACGGCGTTCCATGGGAGGCGGGATTTCAGGAAATGGGCGGCCGACATTTCCTGGGAAACCGAGGCATGGATTGCTGAAAACCCGGATCATCTCATTCACTTCAATGGCGACCGGTTCATGGGGCCGCATAAAGGGGATGAGGCAGCGCATCCCGGGTAGCTGGTTGCGTCCTGGTCATATCGATTGAATTGCGCCCGAACGGTGCGGATGTATCCGGATCGTTAAACGGGCATCGGGCTGTTCACATAAGCAAGAACGCGAGCATCCGCGCCATGAATTTGGCCACTTTTTTGGCTGGAAATCGTCCGTTGGTTTGGCAACATTGGGTGTTTCGGGTAATGGCGCGCAGGAAGCAACAAAGCGAGGGCAGAGCCGTTGCGTCGCTTCCACTAAATCCGGTCGCCTGGACAACCGGCGGGCCGCCGCGTAACGCTGCATTTAATAACCACATGAGGCGGGCGATGCTGTTCGATTTCACCAATACCAAAAATGAGAATATCTACAAGCTGCTGACATCGACCATCGGGCCGCGGCCGATCGCGTGGGTGACGACGCAGGATACCGATGGGACGGTGAATGCCGCGCCGTTCTCGTTCTTCAATGCGATGTCCGGCAATCCTCCGGTGCTGGCGTTCGGGATCGGCGGGCGTGGCCCGGGCGATGTGAAGGACACAGGCGGGAACATCCGCCGGACCGGGCAGTTCGTTATCAACCTTGTCAGTTTCGAACTGGCGGAACCGATGAATGTGACCGCCATCGATTTTCCCAAGGGCGTCGATGAGCTGAAAGAAGCCGGGCTGACGACGGCGCCGTCCCTGTATGTCAAACCACCGCGTATCGCCGAAGCACCGGTGTCGTTCGAGTGCGAGCGGCTTGTGATCGTCGATGTCGGGATCGACCGGGCTGTGGTTCTGGGTAAGGTACTCGCGGTTTACGTGCGCGACGATTGCGTCCTGGATGCAGAACGTTGCTATATCGACACTCCAAAGCTAGACCTGATTGGACGCTTGCATGGCGGCGGCTGGTATTCTCGGGTAACCGACCGGTTCGAACTGCCCCGCATTCCCGTTGACGAATGGGCGGCTCGTAAAGCGAAGGCGGCCGAATAAAATATCCCTCGGCGCTGCCGGCGTGAGCATCGGCAGCGCCGTTAGACCATGATCGTTTGAGGTTGAACCCTCTCCCGTGCCGATTATGGTCTAACTCTATGTTCGATCGCATGATTCATGTTTGAGATGGAAGCAACCTCAATCGATCGCACTCTAACCAATTATTTATTTTGTCAGGCAGTATTTCGTTAACAATTGTTCATGGAGGCTTCGGCGGGAAAACCAGCCTGTTCCGCCAAGTGACGGTGCCGGCACGACCAATGCGATGCCCGTTTGCCACGCTGCCGGCACAAAGTGTCCCGAAGAAGCAAAAAATTGCCCAATCTTCGGCTATGTTAGGACACAATTCATTTCCATATTGTTGAACAGCAGCCGCTGCACTGCTTGTGGCGAACAACGGGAATGGTGATAACGATGTGCACGACGACGATCAGCACCCTTACTTTGGCTGCATTGCTGCAGGATCCTCTGATTCAGATGGTGATGCGCAGCGATAATGTATCGTATGAAGACCATTCCGAACTGCTTTTTCGCGTGAAAGACTCGCTTGTTGCGCGTGCGGCAATGCGGGAGACCGCATTTCATCTGGCGTGATCCTGGTCACGGGGTCGAAGGGGCCGCCGGGCCCCTTCATGGATTCGAAATAGCCCTAACTGCTCGCCCGTATCGCCTCCCAAACCCGCAACGGCGTCGCCGGCATATCGATATGTTTGATACCGTAAGCGGATAGCGCATCCACCAACGCGTTCATCACTGACGGCAAAGCGCCGGCACACCCCGCCTCACCACAACCCTTCGAACCCAGCAGATTGGTCTTGGCCGGGACGGGGTGAGAAGCAAAATTGAACATGGGCGCATCGTTGGCCCGAGGCAGTGCATAATCCATGTAGGACCCCGTCATCGGCTGTCCGCTGTCGTCGTACACGACGTGTTCCAGAAATGCCTGACCGATACCCTGCACAATGCCGCCATGGGCCTGACCCTCGACAAGCATCGGGTTCACGATCACACCGAAATCGTTGACCATGTGATAGCGCACCACTTCGGTGACGCCCGTTTCGGGATCGACCTCGACCTCGGCGATATGGCAGCCGTTCGGATAGGCGAACGGTGGTCCCGCTGCGACATGGGATACCGACAGGGTCTGCGGAACGTTGCCGGGTAGAGTGACCGCGCCGGAACGCATCTGCTCCGCTAATTCCATAAGACCGATCGAACGATCCGTGCCGGAGATGCGGAACTGGCCACCGCTTCTGACGATCTCGAACTCGATATCGGCTTCGGCGGCTTCCAGAACGTAGGAGGCGATTTTGCGCCCGGCCTCACGGACCTTTTCAGCGCCCTCGACGATCGCCGTGCCACTGGCCATGAGCGATTTGGAGCCACCGGTGCCGCCGCCAGCGAGCAGCTCGTCGGAATCGCCCTGTAGCAGGTTAATTTTTTCAAACGGAATGCCGAGCCGCGATGCCAGCACCTGGGCAAAGGGTGAGGCGTGGCCCTGACCATAGTCCAGCGTGCCGGTGATGATGGTTACGGTGCCGTCTGCTTCGAACCGAATGCCGCCCATTTCAGGGGCCGGCGGTCCGGTAACTTCCAAATACTGGCCGATGCCCCGGCCACGCAGTTTGCCGCGTTCCGCACTTTCTTTCCTGCGCGCCGGGAAGCCGTCCCAGTCCGCCGCAATCAGCACCTTTTCCAGGATCGTTGGAAAGTCGCCGCTGTCGTAGGTGGTGCCGGCGGGAGTCTTGTAGGGGAAGGCGTCGGGCTGAATGTGATTGCGGCGGCGGATGTCGGTGGGATCGATGTTCATCTCGCGAGCGGCGGTATCGAGCAGACGCTCAATATAATAGTTGCCCTCCGGCCGGCCGGCACC
>JANXLQ010000047.1 GCA_025355085.1 Rhodopila sp. | reverse complement strand
GACAAGCAAAGTCGTGGGTGGCCGGGCCAAGCCCGGCCATGACATAAACAACACCGATCATAACATAAATAACACTGGCTATGACATAAATTACACTGGATATGACATAAATTACACTGGCTATGACATAAATTACACCGGCCATGGCATAAATAACAATAGCCATAGCCAACCGCAGCCAAGCGGTTGTGGTTGTGGTTGTGACGAACGGCAGAGCCCAGCCGCTGGTACGAATAAAATTGGCCCCCAAGCCGAACCAGCCAATATCCTGAGGCACCCGCTGTGATCTCCGACGACTTCGCCCACATGCGCGCCGCCCTCGCGCTGGCCCGCCGGGGCCTCGGCACCACTTGGCCGAACCCCTCCGTCGGTTGCGTCATCGTCCGTGCCGGCCGTGTCGTGGGCCGAGGTACGACCGCGCCCGGCGGCCGCCCTCACGCCGAACCGCTGGCCCTCGCGATGGCCGGAAAGCAGGCGAAAGGCGCCACCGCCTACGTCACGCTGGAACCGTGCTGCCACTGGGGCCGCTCCCCCCCCTGCACCGATGCGTTGATCGAAGCCGGTATCGCCCGCGTTGTCGTGGCCGCGGGCGATCCTGATCCGCGCGTCAACGGCCAGGGGCTGACAAAGCTAAGGGATGCCGGGATCGCGGTCGAAACCGGATTGCTGGAGGCCGAAGCACTCGAAACACTGATCGGCTTCACCAGCCGCATCACGCTCGGCCGCCCCATGGTGACGCTGAAACTGGCATCCACCCTGGACGGCCGTATCGCCACCCATAGCGGCGAGAGCCAGTGGATAACCGACACCCCCGCCCGCCGCGCCGGTCACGCGATGCGCGGCCGGCATGACGCGGTGATGGTCGGCGTTGGCACCGTCCTCGCCGATAACCCGGACCTGACCTGCCGCATCCCTGGTTTTCGCCCCACGCCCAACGTGCGCGTCCTTGCCGATAGTCACCTGCGGACGCCGCTAACCTCCCGCCTGCTCGCCACTGCCGCCGAAACGCCCACATGGTTCCTGCTGCGCGAGGGCACCAACCTCGCCCGCGAGGAAGCCTTCACCAACGCCGGCGCCAAACTGATCAAAATCCCCGGCTCCTCGATGGGCGTCGATCTGACCGCAGCGATGACCGCCCTTGGCACCGCCGGCCTGACCCGCGTGCTGGTGGAAGGCGGCGGCCAACTGGCCGCAGCCCTGTTAAGAGCCGATCTGGTGGACCGCATCGCGTGGTTCCACGCCCCCGCCATCATGGGCGGGGACGGCTGGCCCGCAGTGCAGGCATTCGGGATTGAGGCATTAGAAAAAATGCCGCGCTTCAAACGCCATTGCGTAACGGCTCTCGGCAACGACATGTTAAGCGAATACTCAAGGCAGGAACCATGTTCACCGGCATCATAACCGCCCTCGGGCACATTCGGACGATCGAACCCATAGGCGAGGGTCGCGACATGCGGCTGGTGATCGAAACCCCCGCCGCCTTCCTGGCCGATCCGCCGGTCGCGCTCGGTGCCTCCATCGCCTGTTCGGGATGCTGCCTGACCGCCGTGGATTTCGGCGCGGACTGGTTCGCCGTGGATGCATCCGCCGAAACCCTGGCCCATACCAAGCTGGGCACCTGGACCGCCGGATCGCGCGTCAACCTGGAACGGTCCCTCCGTGTAGGGGATGAGCTTGGCGGACACCTGGTTTCCGGTCATGTCGATGGCGTCGGAACCGCTTTGTCCGCGACACCCGAAAACGCCTCCGCCCGCTGGGTTTTCCGCGTCCCGCACGACATCTCCCGCTTCATCGCCGTCAAAGGCAGCGTCGCCATCGACGGCGTATCGTTGACTGTGAACGAGGTCCGGGGCGATACATTCGGGGTGAACATTATCCCCCACACCGCTTCGGTCACCGGCTTCGGCACTTTGCAACCGAATGACCCCGTGAATATCGAGATCGACACCCTCGCGCGCTACGTCGCTCGCCTGGCGGAGACCGCCTAAAATGGAAAATCTGCACGAAAAGTTCGTCACCAGCGAACTGTCCCAATACCTGTCCTCGGCCGAGGACCTGATCGAAGAAGCCCGCAACGGCCGAATGTTCATCCTTGTGGATGACGAGGACCGCGAAAACGAGGGCGACCTTGTCGTTCCGGCACAGTTCGCGACCCCGGACGCGATCAACTTCATGGCACGCCACGCCCGCGGCCTGATCTGCCTCGCGCTGACCCGCGCGCGCGTGGAAAAACTCGGCCTGCCGCTGATGAGCCAGCAGAACGGCACGCGGCACCAGACTGCGTTCACGGTCTCGATCGAGGCCCGCGAGGGCGTTACCACCGGCATCTCTGCCGCCGATCGCGCCAAGACCATTGCCGTGGCGATCAACCCGGAAACGACACGCGACGATATCACCACGCCGGGCCATGTGTTCCCGTTGCTGGCACGAGAAGGCGGCACGCTTGTCCGCGCCGGCCATACCGAGGCGTCGGTCGATATTGCCCGCAAAGCCGGTCTCGCGCCCGCCGCCGTGATCTGCGAGATCATGAACGACGACGGCACCATGGCGCGCCTGCCGGATCTGGTTACATTCGCCCAGCACCACAACCTGAAGCTAGGCACCATCGCCGACCTGATCGCGCACCGGCGGTTGACGGAACGGCTGGTACGCAAGGTTGCAGAAAGCGCCTACAAGCATCCAGCCGGCGGTGAATGGCGGGCCGTGGTGTATGCCAACACGGTCGAATACCAGGAGCATTTGGTACTGGTTAAGGGCGATGTCAGCGGCCCGGAACCCGTGATGGTGCGTATGCATGCCGTCGATCTGCTGGACGACATGACCGGGTCTCCACACTGGATCGCCCTGCACAACGCCATGCACACGATCGGCAAGGCCGGTCGCGGTGTCCTGGTGTTGATCCGCGAACACCGCCCCACCGCGCTGGCCGAACGCGTCCGGCTGTTGGCCGACGGCTCCACTCGCTCGCAGAGCGAACTCCGCGATTACGGCATCGGCGCGCAGATACTGCTGGACCTTGGCATCACGGACATGATCCTGCTGACCAGCCACCGCCGTACCGTCATAGGTCTGGAAGGCTATGGCCTAAACATCGTCGAGCAGCGGGCAATCCCCAACGTCCTCGGCGTGGATTACGAAGGATGAGCACGCAAGACGCTGAATTACCGAGCGCTCCGCAGGTTCAGGGGGCGGCGCCGCATTTGCTGATCGTGCGGGCGCCGTATTATCGCGACGTCGTCGATGGACTGACGGCGGGCGCCTATCGAATTTTGGCGGAAGCCGGCGGCACGGCTGAAACGCTCGATGTTGCGGGCGCCTATGAACTACCCCAGGCAATCCGCATTGCCCTGCGCGGGAATCGCCGTTTCGACGGTTTCATCGCGCTGGGCTGTATCGTCAAAGGCGAGACCGACCATTACGACTTCATCTGTAAGACGACCATGGACGGCATCATGAACGTATCGCTGCAATTCGGCATCTGCCTGGGCACCGGCCTGCTGACCTGCGATACCATCGAGCAGGCTCAGGACAGATCAGGCCAGGACGGCCACAACAAAGGCGCCGAGGCAGCCGCCGCGGCTCTTATGCAAATCAATGCGGCGCGGCATTTGGGCGCGGTCTGATGACGGGTTCCTCCAACGCGCGCCCGCGCACCGCGTCGCGGGTAGCGGCAGTGCAGGCGTTGTTTCAGGCTGATCAGGCGGGCGACAATGCGGAAACGGTGATCGATCAGTTCGTCCGCCATCGGCTGGGCAACAAAGAAGGCCAGGACGGGTTCGAAGACGGACGCATCCCCGATGCCGAGGTCAGGTTGTTCTCCCGCGTGGTGCGAGAGGCGGTGCGGCGCCAGGACACGATCGATCCGCTGTTGGTCGAAGCGCTGCCGGACGATTGGCCGCTGAACCGCCTCGATCCCGTACTGAAGGCGCTGATGCGTGCGGGTGCGGCAGAACTGTCGATGCCCGACGGGCCGCCTGCGAAGGTAGTGATCAACGAATACCTGGATATCGCGCGCGGATTCTTCACCGGCCCGGAACCCGGGCTGGCCAACGCGGTGCTGGATAAGTTGGCGCGGTCGTTGCGGCCATCTGAGTTTTAGAGACCTGCTTACCATGCTGCCCGGGACTGGCGAATGGTTCATTGCCAGTCCGCTGATCGCGCTGCTTCTGTTCGCAGTCGCGTTGGCCGTCGCATCGCTGCTGATGCACGTTCTGCCCTCGTTGCGCGATTCGATGGCAACTGCCGGACCTAACCGGCAGCCGGCAGTTGACGGCCTACGTGGCGTGCTGGGCGTATCCGTGTTCGTTCACCACACAGTTATCACTTGGTTCTACCTGCAAGGTCACGGCTGGACACTGCCCCCCTCGCGGTTCATCTCGCATCTTGGTCAGACCAGTGTCGTGCTTTTCTTCATGATCACGGCTTTTCTGTTCTGGAGCCGGGTTCTCACAAAAGGCGACAGCATCGACTGGCTGGAGTTTCTCGTTTCTCGACTTTACCGGCTCTATCCGGTTTATTTATTAATGGTAGCGCTGCTTGCCGTGGCGGTGCTTTTTACGACAGCGGACCGCGTTTCCCCCACTTTTGCGTCTTTCGGAAGGCCGCTGCTGGACTGGTTGCTGTTTACCATGTTCGGGAACCCCGATCTGAACGCAGTGCAGGGTACATGGATCATGGTTGCCGGGGTCACCTGGTCGTTGCGCTACGAGTGGTTATTTTATCTGGCGCTTCCTCTGCTTGCCCTCGCAGCGCGGCGCAACAGGCCGTCCCTGGCTGCGCTGCTGTCAGCGCTGGCGATCGCCGTGTTCGTCCTGCGGCCTCACAACAAATTCGCCATTGGCATGATGCAAGCTTTCGTTGGCGGCATCATCGCGGCATACTGGGTTCGTAATCCGGCACTGGTGCGTTTCAGCCAGCGGGCGGTTTCAGGACTGGCCGCAATCGCAGCCCTTGCGGCGGTGATAATGTTGTCTCCGACCGGCTATTCTATTGCCGTGTTGCCTGCGTTGATTTTATTTTTTGTTACTGTCGCCTCAGGAAACGACTTTTGGGGTTTGCTTCGTCTGCCGGCTCTGCGCTGGCTGGGCGACATCACGTATTCACTCTACCTGCTGCATGGGCTGACACTCTGGGCCGTGTTCCAATGTTGGTTCCCGCGCGAAGCGGCCGGCAATGGGTGGGCATTTTTAGGCATGGCCATTCTTTTGGACGTGATATTGGTGCTGGTCTGTAGTGCGGTGTTCGTGATGATCGAACGACCGGCAATCATGTTGGGCCGACGCCATTATCTGTCCATCAGGCGTTTTCGCGCGAAAGTGCCGATCAATCGTTACGCTAAGTTGTCTCCCGTAGGGTCTCGGTCCTCAACCGCACTTTGAAATTCCGAAAACGTTTGTTCCGGCCCCAAGTTGATCGGCAGACCGCAGGACCTGCGCCAATGGCCGAACAAAGGGCGTCCCGGTCGCTTAAAGCGTCCTGCCATCCTACTGGCCGCGAGGTCCACATGGCGGTATTTAGCCCTTCATGGTTCCCCAAGCCGAATCGCCCGATCCGGCACACAATGCCAACATAGGTGCCCCGAACCCGCCCCGGCCCGTTCAAATTCGGGCCGTTAAGGTCGGTGAAGACACCGAATCGGATGGTCTGGCGGTCAACCGCACGCGTGCGGGACACCGGCATCGCAACAGTAGCCGTCGAAACGGAAAGCGATGTCCGCCGCGCGATAGCAAGCCATGACGTTTCCTTCGGGCGTGTTGCCCGTTCGGCTTAGGGAATTTTGGATCGTGCGTGTCCGGCGGTCAATCTCCCGTGCACACCGCTTTGACCGCGGCCATCTCTTGCAACGGGCGCTCCCCCGGGGTATTGAACACCCAGTTGCAAATCATTCGCATTTGCAGAAGCCAGGAAGCATCGCATGCTAGTTAGCCTGATCATCGTGTTCCGCGAGGCCATAGAGGCCGGCTTGATCATCGGCATCGTCCTCGCCGCCACACAAGGTGTGATCGGGCGAGAGCGTTGGATCGCCTGGGGGATCGTGGCCGGAGTTCTAGGCGCCATTTTGGTGGCCGGTTTCGCCGCCGCGCTCTCAGACGCGTTCGAAGGTGCGGGTCATGAAGTCTTCACCGCCGCCATCCTGTGCTTCGCCGTCGTCATGCTTAGCTGGCACATCCTGTGGATGTCGCACCACGCCCGCACCATGACCGCCGAATTCCGCGAAGTCGGTCAGGCCGTCCGGCTCGGGCAGCGATCACTCCTGGCGCTGGCCACCGTGGTCGCGATTGCGGTACTGCGGGAGGGCGCTGAAGTTGTACTTTTCCTCTACGGCGTGGTCGCCGGATCGCACACCACGGGACTGTCTCTGGCTGCAGGGGGCGCCGCCGGGCTTGTCCTCGCCGCCGTCTTATCCTGGCTGCTGTATCGCGGCTTGGTCATCATCCCCTTGCATCGTCTGTTTAAGGTGACCAATGGCCTGATAGCCCTTCTTGCCGCCGGGATGGCAGGCCAGGCTGCCGCGACCCTGCACTCCGCTGACCTGCTACCGGCGTGGGGCGAGAATCTGTGGGACACCAGCGCCTGGCTTTCAGATAATACCATCGCCGGCCGAGCACTGCATGCGTTGGTGGGATATTCAGCGCGTCCGTCGGGAGTTCAGGTTGCTGCCTGGATCACGACGCTGGTCGTTCTGGCAGTTCTCTCGCGCCTTATTGGCCAGCCTCGGGCGCGTTCGCTTGCCGCCGCAGTCGCGGTCGCTGTCTTAGTTTCCAGTGGATCGGGCGCCCGGGCCGAGGATTCGTTTATGCTGATGTTGCATAATCATCGTTTTGAACCTGAGCGGATCGAGGTGCCGGCGAACGTCAAGTTCAAACTGATGGTGAAAAACACTGACGACACCGCCGAGGAATTCGAAAGTACCGCCCTTAACCGAGAGAAGCTGGTCGCTCCCGGCCAAACCATTACGGTGTTTCTCGGCCCGCTCTCCCCCGGAGACTATAAATTCTTCGGTGACTTCCATCAGGACACCGCCAAAGGCGTATTGGTAGCAAAATGATCAAAAAAATTGTTGGAATGGCCGCGGCGCTGGCACTGCTGGCGCCGATGGCGGCCCGCGCCGAGTTTCATGTAAGCTCGCCTAATGACATAGAACTGGGCGCACTAGAAATCGAACACAACGCCGCTGCTTCGTTCGACCACATGCCGGACAAAAGCGGTGCCCAGAGCTACACGATCGAATTCGGCACCGGCCTGACGAGTTGGTGGAAAAGCGAGATCGAACTCGCGTTCGATCGCGAACCGGGATCTAGCCAGCCCACGAACCTGACCGGAGTGGTGACGGAAAACACGTTCCAGTTGACCGAACCGGGACAGTATTTCGCGGATTTAGGATTTTATGCCGAGTACGGGCAATCGCTCGGCACCGGCAAGCATGCAGGGCCGAACGAGGTCACCTTCGGGCCGATTATTGGTAAAGATATTGGGCGGACATCGCATTTATTGAACCTGTTCCTGACACAGCAGGTGGGGCCGAACCAAGACAGTCACGGACTTGACTTCAGCTATGCCTGGCAGAGCCGCTGGAACGTCTGGCAACCGCTTTCGCCCGCGATTGAGATCTACGGAAATTCCGGCACGCTGGGGCGCTCGCCGCGGTTTTCACAGCAGCAGTTCCGCGTTGGTCCGGTCGGCGTCGGGGCGTTGACTATGCACGACCTTGGATTAGGCAACTCCGGCAGGATCAAATACGAGGTCGGCTGGTTGTTTGGGGCCACACAGGCCACAGCCGAAGGCACGTTGCGGTGGCGGTTGGAGGTGGAGATACCGTTCTGACCTTTGGCGCCGTTCGGTGGAGATATCGATTTCCGAACGGCGATTTACCACAATCGGGCCATGCGAAAAGCTGCGTGACGTTAACGGAAGCCGCCGCCTAACCAACCTAGCGTGACGCCGGCAATGCCGACGAGGATTTCCCGAGCCCGCTTGACCAGAGAGAGCGAAAGTCCGGCTGATTCGGGAAGACCGAGCGATAGGGCGGCCAGCGCGAAACCGCCCTCCTGTATGGCGAGCGCACCGGGGATCGCGAATCCCGCCGTGCGCGCCGCCATGCCGAGGCTCTCTACGACCAGGGCTTCCGATAAGCTGGCGGGTACACCCAGCGCGTAGAAGATGAACCAGGTTTCGAGGACGCCGAACAACCACGCAAAGAAATGCAGCAAGGTCGCGCGGGACAGTGCGCCACCTTGGCGGTAGAATGCGGCGGCAGCAGCGTGCAGGCCAGTCAGCGACAGGTTGGCCAGGTCCGGAAACTGTTCACCGATCCGTTCGACCAGTAACTCCAGCAATCGCAGCAGACCGAACCGCAGCGCCAGCAGGAACGCGCCTACAGCAACAATGGCGACGGCTAATGCTCCCAGCCATGCGGTTGACCGGTCGCCTCCTGCCACAATCGCCAGCATGGCAATGCCGGTCAGCAGAAATGCAGCCTGCGACAAAACTTCCAAAGAGACATCGACGATAACGCTGGCGCCCGCCTGTGCCCCCGGAATGCCGCGTTTCATCAGCATACGGGCACCGACGACTTCCCCGCCGACCTGCGCCACCGGAAGCAGGCTATCGATGCCTTCGCGTATCACCCTGAGACGGAAGTAAAGACCGATACCTGGTTCGTTGGTAGTGAACAGTCCGCGCCACGCGATGCTGGACAGGAACAGTTGGATCAGATGAATCGCGATCAGGGCCGGCAAAATCCACAGCGCCTGCAACGTCCCTTGGCCGACAGCAACGATGTTCGTCCAGGTAGATACACTGGCCCAAACCACGCCGGCCACCACGAGGGCGGCCAAGGCAATCAGCAATCCGCGCTTCATCATGCCGCGAGACGAAGCCGCCGCTCAGAAAACACCGTGGCCAGGAAAAACGCCCGGCGATGCTCCGACATAACCGCAAACCGCGGACACGCCTCAAACGCTCGGTGGATCTTCCGCGATACCCGGGAATCCGGATCGGCGGCGAAAAAGAAATGGTTTGCCAGGAGGCAGGTTCCGTTCGGAGTCAGCAGGTCGGCAATACGGGCGACCACGGATTCCAATACGCCCTCATCCAACGGTGACAGATAATAGAGGACATCGGCAACGACCACGAGATCGAATTTTCCGTCCAGCGACGCGGGTAGATTCAGAATGTCGCCCGCCTGAAACGCGACATTGCCAAGACCGGCGGCACGGCGGCGTGCATTCTCGATGGCAGCCGGCGCAATATCGATCCCGAGAACACGTTCCGCCCGGGCAGCGAGCTTCTGGGTCAAGAGACCAAGACCGCAGCCAAGATCGAGGGCGTAACGGAAGCGCGTAGCGGGCAAGAGCGCAACCAACCGGTCATATTTCAGCCCCTGGTAGCGGTAGCGCGGCGAAGCGGACACCCACGGATCGTCCGACTCCCGATACGCAGCCTCAAACGCGGCCTGGCTTCCCTGCTCTTTCCGCAGGCGCGCGATCTTTGCGTCAGTCCGCGCGCTTTTGAGAAACAGGCCAATGTCGGCAGGCAACATGGCCAGCCATGGTTCAGCGCGACGGCTACTCGCGATGAACGCGCCGATGCCGGCGAAAAACCCGGGTAAATAAGTAGCGAACACGGCGCGGCCCCATTGTTTTCTTACAGGAATAGTCTGGCCGATTTGTTCACCAGGGCTATTTTTAGATAATCAGCTCGGCTTTCCGGCTCACATTGATTGTGAGGCTGCATTTCGACTCATTCGTGGCCCGCCCTTGAGATGATCGTACACGCCCAAGTGACATTGCCGATTTCAGTGGCAGATGCAACCGTTTGCGACGTAGAATTTCAGAAAAATTGTGGCATATCCCTATGCCTGAAGGCAGAACTGAACTGGAGTCGCCTGTTCCATAAGCTGATGCCGACTTCTACGTGGCGGCGCTGGCCAAGACGGGGGCTCCGGTGGCGGGGTAGCGGTGGTCCGGTTGGCTGATCGCCTGATGCACATTAGGCCATGACCGGCTGAGGTTGGACCCTTTCCCCGATCATGGCCTAACTCTAAAGTCGATTGCTTGATTCATGTTTGAGGTAGAAGCCATCTCAAACGATCATGCTCTCATTTCGTTTTGAATCCAAAAATATTTATCTAATCGATGTAATAAGAGAGGAAAAACGGGTGAAAACAACAATGGCAGGCTTAATCGTCTTGGCAGGACAGGTGGGCGCGAGCGGCTGTCAGGCCGCAACGCTGGCAGGTGAACTGGTCGGAACGTGGACGGTCACCGAGGCCGCTACGCATGAGGCGAATGGAAACATAATATACCCGTACGGGAAGTCACCAAAGGGTATTTTAATTTTTACAGCGGACGGTCACTTCGTGCAAATGCTGACGACGGGAGACGTTCCAAAATTCGCTTCTAACAATCGAACAACCGGAACACCTGAAGAATACCAGGCCGTCGTGCAAAAAACCAATGCGTTCTTCGGTACTTACTCTGTCGATGAAGCCAAAAAAGAGATTACCTACAAGATCGAATCCAGCACCTTTCCGAACTGGGAAGGCACCAGCCAGCCGCGTATTATCGTCGAATTAAACGCTAAACAGTTTGTGTATCAAAATCCCAGTGCGTCGGCCGGCGGCGTGGCAGAAAACAAATGGCGCCGCGAAAGTAAATAAGCCGCGTTAGGAGACGGACCAATAACCGAACCACGGGCATTCTTCCACGACGGCATGCGAGCATTGTAAGGTAGAAATCGACGAGTTGGGAATCAAGCCGGGCTGTTGTGACCTAGCCACCCGGCTCGCCTACATAAAGCTGTGGATCAGATATTGACCAACGGCCAACTACCTTCCGCGATCGGCCGAAATGCATGATCGGCGGACGTAGTATAAACCAACCGATGAACGTCTCGAAAATCTCGGACGTCCTCCGGTCTCTTGACTACAAACACATAGACTGGGTGGATTGTGCGCCAGTCCACCCTAATCATATTTATATCGAAATAATCGTCATCGGTGGACATCATCGTTACAACATCGCGGCCGGAGGCCTTCGCTGGCGGCAGGCGCGGTTTCATCCGAAACGCCCATGCGCAGGTGCGATCGATTAGCTCCCATTGGAAGTTCTCATGATCGGCGGCGGCGACCTTTACCTGGATGGGCGGAACGGCCGCCATGAACTCGGGCGCAGCCTGTTTGGCGGCTGCGATGCCGATCCGGGCCTCGGGCGGCGCTGCCGTTGGGGCCTCGGGCGGCGCTGCCGTTGGGGTTAGGCCGCTTCCCGGATGATGCACTGCTTTTCGATTGCCGCGAGCAGGATGCACAACGCTATCCCCTCCGACGCGGCGATGACATCCGCCAGCGACGGAAAAGTCGGTGCAAGGCGCAGATTGCTGTCGAGCGGATCGTTGCCATGCGGCCACGTCGAACCCGCGGCGGTCATCGCCAGACCCGCATCCTTCGCCAGCGCGACGATCTGCTTTGCGGTCCCCGGCGTGGCGTCAAGGCTGATGAAGTAACCACCGTCCGGCTTGCTCCAGGCCGCCGCTCCGGTCCCACCAAGGCGGCGTTCCAGCGCGGAATCCACAGCCGCGAACTTCGGCGCCAGCAAAGCGCGATGGCCATCCATATGACGCATCACACCGGCTTGATCCTTCAGGAAACGCACATGCCGAAGCTGGTTCAGCTTGTCCGCACCGATCGTGCGCTTGAACATCCGCGCCATATACCAGGCCACGTTGGCCGGTGACGACGCGAAGAACGCCAACCCAGCCCCCGCGAGCGTAATCTTCGACGTGGACGCAAATACGAACGCTCGGTCCGGATTGCCGGCTTCCGAGCAGGCGTCGAGCATGTTGGCGATCTCATGCCGGTTTTCGGTCAGGTGATGGACCGCGTAGGCGTTATCCCAGAACAGCCGGAAATCGGCAGCGCCGGTCTTCATCGACGCCAAACGGCGGACAGTCTTGCCGGAATACACTTCGCCGCTCGGATTCGAGTATTTCGGCACACACCACATACCCTTGACCGACGGATCGGCGGCCAGTGCTTCGACCGCGTCCATGTCCGGACCGTTTCCGGTGAGCGGAACGGGGATCATGCGGATACCGAATTCCTCGCACAATGCGAAATGGCGGTCGTAGCCAGGTGTGGGGCAGATGAAGGCCGGCTTTATCCACGGCTCTGTCCCGCCGGGCACGCCCTTTAGCAGCGCCCACACGATACAGTCGTGCATGACCGCGAGGCTGGAATTGTCGTTAACCACGATTTGCGCCGGCGGGGCGCCCAGCAGAGGCGCGAACAACGCGCGGGCCTCGGGAAGGCCCTGCAACACGCCGTAGTTGCGGGCGTCGTCCCCAGCCTCGGTGACGTAATCGCGGTTACCGGGAAAGGCGAGCATCGCATTCGCGAGATCGAGCTGGTCAGCCGCCGGCTTACCGCGCGTCATGTCCAGTTTCAGGCCACGCGCCCGGAAGGCGTCGTATTCGGCCCGCACTTGCTGGCGCAGGGTTTGAAGGTCGGAATTCGGCAGTTCGACGATACGAGTCATAGGCACCTCGGCATTTCGGCGGGGTCTATCGCGAAACGGCGCCGATGGTAACCGTTTTTACGCGCGGCGCGGATATGCGTGAGGTCGTGGCCGGGATTTCGGGAACGGGCGGGCGTTCCGGTGTTGACAGTAAGCGGGCTTCGCGGCACGAATTGTTCAAGGGGATTGTTGCGATTGCCCCGTGAGGCTCAGGCCGAAGTATCGCGTCCACCCCTCCAATACAGGAGAGGACGCTGTGCCCTCACCCGATGCCATTACCGTTGCACAACTATCCCGCCTTGTCGGCACACCCGATGCGCCATCGATCGTCGATGTTCGTATCGCCGAGGACCGGGTATTGGACCCTCGCACTTTGCCGGCGAGCATCGACCGCGATTTCCGCACCGTCCGCGACTGGGCCGGCGACTGGGCTGGCCGATCGGTCGTGGTGGTCTGCCAGCGCGGACAGAAACTCAGCCAGGGAGTTGCAGCCTGGCTGCGGCAATCAGGCGCGCGGGCGGAAAATCTCGAAGGCGGGTTTGAAGCCTGGGTTCAGGCCGAGGCACTGCTGGTCAAGCCCGAACAGGTCCCGCCGCGTGATTCTGACGGGCGAACGGTTTGGGTCACTCGCGCCCGCCCGAAGATCGACCGCATCGCCTGCCCATGGCTGATCCGCCGCTTCATCGACCCCGGTGCGGTGTTCCTGTTTGTCGCGCCGTCGGAGGTTTCCGCCGTAGCCGAACGGTTTGGCGCGACGCCGTTCGACGTGGAGGGGATTTTCTGGAGCCACCGGGGCGAAACCTGCACGTTCGACGCCATGCTGGACGAATTCGGCCTGGATTCCCCTGCCCTCAATCGTCTGGCTACGATCGTGCGCGGCGCCGACACCGCTCGGTTGGATGTCGCCCCCGAGGCGGCGGGATTACTCGCGGCGTCGCTGGGACTGTCGCGGATGTTTCGCGACGACCTGGCGCAGCTCGATGCCGCGATGCTGCTGTATGACTCGTTCTACCGTTGGGCGCGCGATGCGACCGCGGAAACCCACAATTGGCCGGCAACATCAGGACCACGAGCATGAGCGGCACCGGTTTGGCGAAGACCGTCGAAACACAGGCCGGTATGCCGACCTTTGCCGAGGCTTTCGCCGTTTGGTTCCGCATCGGCTGCCTGTCGTTCGGCGGGCCGGCCGGCCAGATCGCGCTGCTGCATCGGGAGGTGGTCGATCAGCGCAACTGGGTGAGCGACCGACGCTTTCTGCACGCCCTGAACTTCTGCCACCTGCTGCCGGGACCAGAGGCTCAGCAACTCGCGATCTACCTCGGCTGGCTGATGCACGGACCAGCCGGGGGTTTCGCTGCCGGGCTGCTGTTTGTTATTCCCGGCGCGATCGTGATGCTGGGGCTGTCGGTGATTTACGCCACGGTTGGCGACGTGCCGTTGATCGCCTCGCTGTTCTTCGGCCTGAAATGCGCCGTCCTTGTTCTGGTCGTCGAAGCCGTGTTGCGGATTGCACGCCGAGCGCTGAAGGGGCGGCTGGCGTGGACTTTGGCGGGGAGTGCGTTTGTTGCGTTATTCTTCTTCGCCGTTCCGTTTCCCGTTGTTGTGGTGACGGCCGGTTTGCTGGGCTTTCTCGCTCCCGGTTATTTCGCCGGGGGTGCGCACGGTAAGGCCAAGGATGGGCCGCCCGCCGTGTTGGACGCCATCCTGGATGCCGATCCCTCTCGCGCTGTTCGTTTCGCCCGCAGTGCTCGGCTTGCCGGCCTTTTCAGTTGCGTGCTTTGGCTGGTGCCGGTTGCATTCCTGCTGCCCGGCGGTGGCGTTTTCGCCGATGTCGCCTGGTTTTTCTCGAAGATGGCGGTGGTGACGTTCGGGGGGGCCTACGCGGTGCTGGCCTATGTCGCGCAGGAGGCGGTGCAGGATTACCACTGGCTGTCCGCACCCGAGATGTTGACCGGCCTTGGTTTGGCGGAGACGACGCCCGGACCGCTGATCCTGGTGTTGCAGTTCGTGGGATTCCTGGCCGGATTCCGGGCACCGGGGGCGCTGACAGGATTGGCGGGTGGAGTGGCTGCCTCGGTGCTGACGGTTTGGGTCACGTTCGCGCCGTGCTTCACATTCGTTTTTCTCGGGGCACCGCTGATCGAACGAGCACAGAACAACCGCACGCTGTCGGGCGCTTTGTCGGCCGTTACAGCCAGCATCGTCGGTGTGGTCGCTAATTTGGCGGTGTGGTTCGGACTGCATGTGCTGTTCAGCCAAACGGTTCCGGTTCACGCGGGAATGCTGTCGTTCGATGCACCTGTCTTGAGCAGCATCGATCCTTGGG
>JANXLQ010000043.1 GCA_025355085.1 Rhodopila sp. | reverse complement strand
GTGGCCGATGCCACAACAGCCAACGTGGTCGAGATCGCCAAGGTCGGCGGAACGGTCTGGCAGGAGAACACCGCCAATCTTTGGTGGGGTAAGACCAGCCCAACCGACACCTGGAACGGCCAAACCGCGACCAGCCCGTTGTCCGCAACCGTCACCATTCCGCAAAGTCAGACGAATGCGACGATCAGCGCCAGTGGGGTGACGGTCACGGCAACCGCCGGCAACCACATGGTGTTCATCAGCGGCAAGGGCGATACGGTATCATTGTCTGGAGGTAACAACTCCATCACCGATACCGGCGGCGGCAACACCTTTGTCATTCCGGCGGCCGGCAAGGGATACGACACGTTCACGAACAACATCCTGACCAACGGCGACACGTTGGACCTGCGCACGGTCCTGGCGGCGACGAAGTGGGACGGGGCGGCTTCAACGCTGTCGAAGTTCCTGGTCGTGACGAACACACCCCAGGCCATGGTGCTGCAAGTTGCGCCAGGCGGAGCGGGTATGGCCATGTTGTCCATCAATGGAGCCCAGGGAACGAACCTGGCCGGCTTGTTGGCTCACGCGATAACCTAACCACGGTTTCCCCCGGCGGCACCGTGCCGCCGGGGGGTTTCGTATCGGCAAAGGTGACAGAAGCGGGTCGGCGGCTAATCCGCTAAACCTGCCAGAAACCTCCATTCACCCGATTGCCCCGGGTCGTTAACCTTTCGTTGACTTTGTTTGCTTAGGATTGGCGGCAAAGGACATACGCATGAAACCGATCCACATTCCGGCCGGCGCGACTATCTTCCGCACGGGCGATCCAAGCGAAAGCGTCTTTGTGATCGAGGACGGCGAGGTCGCCATCACTGTCGGCGACGGCATCGAGGTTGCCCGCCTGCACCCCGGCGAATTATTCGGCGAATCCGGTGTCCTGGAGGTTCGGTGCCGCGCCGCCACGGCGACGGCGATTACCCCGGCGACGCTGTTGGTCACTCCGGCGGAAACGTTTCTGCACGCATTCGGGATGGACAACGATCGTGCGCTGGCGTTGGTGAAACTGCTGTGCCGGCGGTTGCGCAGCACAAGCCTGCGCGCCGCCCGGGCCAACCACCCTGCCCCGGCCGATGCCGCCATCCTACTGCTGCCGGACCACCCCCGGTTGGCGGCCGATTACGCGATGGAACCGGTCGAGGTGCGGCATCTGCCGTTTCAGGTCGGCAACCGCTATGGCGGGGAAACACTGCCTATCGCATCCACTCACGCTTGTTGCATCCCAGCCCGAGGCAATGCGGACCTTGCCGCCCCGCATTTCGAAATCCTTCGGCGGGACGGGCGGCTGGGGATTCGCGACCTGGGAACCCGCGCCGGCACGATCGTGAACGGAACCGCCATCGGACGGACGACTTTCAACGCGTTCGTGCCGCTGCTGAGTGGCGGCAATACGGTGATCGCGGGACCGCCGGACTCGCGATTTCGATTTCGGATACACTGTGCGGCGGTTTGATTTTGGCTACAATCTATCGCGCAAACGCCGATGCCCAAGGGTGCGGATTTCGGCGTCCGGTGCCATGGCTTTGATCGCCGCCTGCATTTCCGCGCGCTTTTTATGGATGGAAACGATCACCGGCCCCATCGCGACACCGACATCGACCAGCACTGCCTCGGAGAGTTGCAAGCTGGCCTCGATCGTTTCGGGCACCGCGTCGGAGGCGCCGGCGCGATACAAATGCGCGGCGTGGTTGGCATCGCGGGCGCGGGCCACGATCAGCAGATCCGCCCGTTCGGCTCTTGCACCCGCGACCAGGGCATCGGCGGCAGCGGTGTCGTCCAAGGTCACGACTAAGGCGCGGGCCGTGTCCAGATGCACGCGGCGGAGCAGTTCTATTCGGGTGATGTCGCCGAAATAGATCGGTTTGCCTTGCTTTCTTTGGGCTGCGACGCGGCGGGGGTCGCTGTCGATTGCGACATACGGCACGCTGTGAGTCTCCAGCATCGCCGCCACCGTTTGGCCGACCCGGCCGAAACCGGCGATGATAACCCTCGGTACCGCTTCGGAGGTTTCCGGCACCAGCAACGCGGGGTCTATATGCGTTTTCGGCATCAGGCCGGGGGCGTTACCGAGTTTTGAGAGCATTGGTATCGTTGCCATTGTTAAAGCAGTAATGAAAAGGACTATGCCGGCGGTTTCCGGGGCTAACAGATGGTCGCCGATCGCAACGGACACGATAACGAAGCCGAACTCGCCGCCCGGTCCCAGCAGCAGGCCGGTTTGCAGACCGGATGTCCAGGCCGTGCCGAATGTTCGGGCAACGGGGGCGATAATCAGCAGCTTTAGCAGAACCACGGCCCCTGCCCCGCCGAATACCAGCAGCGGGTGGGCGCCCATGGTGCGGATGTCCAGGCTCATGCCGATGGAGATCAGGAACACGCCGACGAACAGGCCCTTGAACGGCTCTATGGTGACCTCCACTTGGCGGCGGTATTCGGTGCCGGCGAGCAACAGGCCCCCGATCATCGCACCCAGGGGCATGGACAGGCCGGCGGCGGCGGTGGCGAGGCCGGTGGAAATCACGACCAGCAGGCAGGCTGCCACGAACAGATCCGCGCTGTGGGTGCGGGCGACACTGCGGAACAACGGGCGCAGCACGAGGCGGCCGAGGGCGACGATGGCCGCGACCGCGAGAATGGCCTGGCCGATGGCAAGGCCTATCCCGACAGCGCCGCCGGACTGGGTGGCGGGACCGAGCGCGCCGACCGCGAACAGAATTGGGACGACGGCGAGGTCCTGGAACAGCAGGATGGCGAATGCGGTGCGGCCGGTTGGGGTGTTCAGTCGCTTTTCCTCCGCGAGGACCTGGATCACCACGGCGGTTGACGACATGGCCAGGGCGAGGCCGATGACGATGGCCGTGCTCCAGTTGTAGCCGAGTGCGACTGTGGCGAGGGCCAGAAGCGCGGCACATAAGGAGACCTGGAGGCTGCCGAGGCCAAATACCAGCCGGCGCATGAGCCACAGACGCTCGAACGACAATTCCAGGCCGATCATGAACAGCAGCAGCGCAACGCCGAGGTCGGCGATGGGTGCGATGGAATCGGGTTCGGTGATGGCGATCGCGGAAAGCCAGGGCAGCCGGGGTGCGAATGAGGCGATGCCGAACGGGCCGACAACGACTCCGACAAGCATGAAGCCGAGAACGGAGCTGACGCGCAGACGGTGGAACAGCGGGATAACCACGCCGGCCGCGCCCAGGACGACGAGGGCTTCTTTGTAGATCGATGTGTTGAGGGCGTGAGCTTCCATGCGATGGAGTCTAGCAGACTACAGAGGTGTGGTGGCGGGCGATTACCGGATGGCTCGCTATGTCAGGTTTCGGGGCGTAGTTTGGATACTGGGAGAGGGACGGACGACCGATGGAGATGGGTTCAACCAAGGCGTTGCCGCGCGATTATGACGTGGTGGCGCCGGACGGGTCGGAGGTGCGGATTCTGTTGCCCCTGGCGGGAGGCAGCATGGCGCATTTTCTGCTGCCGGCGGGACAGGTTTCGCGTGCGGTGCGTCACCGGACGGTCGAGGAAATCTGGTATGTGCTGTCCGGGGCGGGTGAGATGTGGCAGTCAGCCGATGGGCGGGATGGGGACGTTGTGCCGCTGTCGGCGGGGATGTGTCTGACGATCCCGGTTGGCATCGTTTTCCAGTTCCGGTCTGGTAATGAT
This sequence comes from Rhodopila sp., assembly GCA_025355085.1. Lineage (GTDB taxonomy): Bacteria > Pseudomonadota > Alphaproteobacteria > Acetobacterales > Acetobacteraceae > Rhodopila. The sequence continues at coordinate 2,067 of JANXLQ010000043.1, read as the reverse complement.
CAGCCGCTGGCGGCCGTCGCGGTTACGATGCCGCCGTGGCCGGGGGATGGCGAGGCGGAGTTGGTTGGGGGGTTGTGGGAACCGGCCGTCTGATGCCCGGCGGTAGCGCCAATCGCCAGGTCAATTGGTCCCAGTGAGGGGAGACCTTCAGCTTTGCTCGCCCCGTAATTACGATCGACCTGTATGTTCGCTGGAATCGAATCGATTTTGGTGATGTCGCATAAAACCCATATGCGGAACATTGAGCAAAAGTTTATGTGGCGCGATCGTCAGGCCAAAAATTCCGCACTCTTCGGCCGAAAGCCGCTTCGAGATCGACATTTCGCCGGTATCTCGAAATGTAATAAGGGCACGATCGAACAACGCATCCAAATGTACTGAAAGCAAAAGACCGTTGAATACGTCAAGCCGCTCACCGTTACTGCTATCTTTTCACGATTTGATGTGAGATGCACGTAGCAACTGGGGATTCGATACATCGGTCAACGCACAGTGTCCGCGCCAGAAATTCAATAGGTCCGCTCGGAATCGGCCTTGTCCGACACGGGCTTTGGCTAGCGCAACTTTTTCGGTCTCGACCTGTTTCATTTCATCACGAAGCGTTTTTTCGGGGTCTGTCCGACTGGAAAAGGTTAAACTATGTTGCCGTTCGTCGATGAAATTTCGAAGCGCCGCAGCATCGACAAATCCAAATGGCAGGCCATAATGGGTTGGGCCGCGACCGTTATCTCGCTTTGGAAATTTGGACAGCCTTGTATTATGGAAAAATCCAAAGTGCCTGGCGCCTATGGTTCCGGGTAGTTTGGTAAGTGTGGAGTAGCATTCCTCGAAACCTGGATGAACAATGATCGGCAGTCGAGAATCCGCTTTCGCATACAGAACCAATCCGTCGCGGCGAAATTCGATGAGCGATTTCGAAACCTTCAGGCCCGTCACGAACCCCAGGGATCGCAGTACTGCGGCAATCATATCTAAGCCCAGCGAAGGACCGGCGACTGTCGAAGTTCCTGTCACCATATATCCGGGATTGTCCATAAAATTCGCGTATGCCCGAAGTGCCACAGCTATGTCGCCTACCACCTTTTTGGAGACAGTCGCCATACGGGGATCCTTCCCCACATCCTGCGCAAGCGATCGGAGAACCATGGGAGGCGCAGTCTCCAAAGAAGTCTGCAAGACCGCCTGCACCCGTCGAAGGCGTGAAGCGTAGTCAACTGCAGCGTGCTGCCCGAGCGGTTGCCCCGTCGTGGTCGAACGAAAATCCGAGGCCAGGTACTGTCGGAATGCATCGAAAGCCATGGCATAGTCCAAAGCTTGATAGGCTGTTACGGGCGAGGAAAATCAGCTCAACCAATATCGTCGAGCTCCCCGGATTGTGGGCGCTCTCTTCGTGGTAGAACGCCCGAGATTGTGCTATCGAATAGTTTCGATAAACGCTTTGGCTGGCGGCTTTCATACCCTGGAGCGGCCTTCCGGAGATAGCGATGGGCAAATCTGGAGATGCTGTCAATCCAGTTCGGCTGCGCCGCCAACTCATTAGAAAGGCATTGAACGATGGCGTCTCCTGAAGTTAGCTCAGACCAAAGGCTATCGTCCGACATGCTGGCGGAGGTCATCCAAGTCCTACAGGACATTTACAACGGGTCGTCAGTCATGGGTCGCTGGTATTGCGAGGAACATCGCCAAACCGTTGGATACGATCCCGAAAAGCCTGACGAAGGCTATTTTGATCAAAACCTGCCCCCGCCCGGTTATGACGCCAACGGTTGCCTTGGTGACAATGATGAAACTGCCGCTGCTGAGAGTTTCAAACCTGCAGAATGGGAAGAATATACACCGGAAGAGCAATCGAGGTGGCTACGCACATGCGCCAACCTCGCTAAGAAAACGTTAAAAAAGCTCGGCGTCCACATGGTCGATCCAGATGAAGCGCCTTAACCGCTTTCTCCTTTTCGGCTCCTATCCTTTCATTCCGCCCCCCAGCCGCCATCGATGACGAGGCTCTGCCCGGTCATGAGTGTCGGTTCATCACACCGATTGCGGTAAGGGTGCGGAGCAAGCGGGCGA
>JANXLQ010000031.1 GCA_025355085.1 Rhodopila sp. | reverse complement strand
GAAGTGGAACTGTTCCGCCGGGATGCCGAGGGAAACTGGCCCGACAGCCCGGTCATTATTCGGCCGCCCGATCGGCTCGAACTCACCAGCCTCGGATTCGTAACGCCGCTCACCGACCTGTATCGCACCGCCGGGTTGTCTCGGTAACCGGCTTACTCCGGTTCGATCGTCATCGCGCCCGGTTCGCCGCTCCAACTCATCGCGAACAGCCAGTCGGCGTCGATTGGGGTCGTGCGGTTCATAGCGGATAGCGCGGAGAACGTCATACGGCGCCATGCCCGGCGAACAGGTCAGGGTTGCCGCCGTCATTGTTGCAACGCGGCAAAGCGTCCTTACGTGAATTAGGCACCGCTCTTCGCCGGTTGCTCATGAAAAGGGTTCACCCATGACTTTCGCCCTGCCGCACATTTTCCGCGACATCTTCGGCCCGTCCGTTCCGCACGACGAACACCTGCTCGCCGGCGCTGACGAGGCCTCGGTCCAGGCGCTTGGTGTCAGTCAACCGGTGCTGGCTCGGTTTCAGTCCGACGTTGCCGTTTTATGTCCCGACCTGGTGCATGAGGCGCAACTCGGCCTGGGCCGCCAATAATCCGCCTATTCCAGGCGGATTCGGCCGGCATCCTCACGCGCGGCTTCGACCTCGCCGATAATCGCCGCATTCACGCCGGCGTCCCGCAGCGCCTCCAGGCACGCCACTGCCCGGTTTGCCGGTAGTCCGAACAGCAGGCCGCCGGAGGTTTGCGGGTCCACGAGTAACGCGGTTTCCGGCGCATTGCCCAGCGGACGGCGGTTGTCGGGGGCGAGGGTGCTTTCGATGCCGTGGGCGGCAAGCGTCCGCGCGCCGGGTAACGCGGGAATGGACTCCAGGCGCAGCACGGCCCCGAGGTTGGACGCGTCCAGCATCTCCTGCAAATGGCCCGCCAGACCGAAGCCGGTGACATCGGTGCCGGCGCGTGGGCGGTATGCCATCGCGATTCTGGCCGCGACGGCGTTGGTGGTGCGCATGGACTCGATCGCGGCGAGCAGCCAGTGCGCCCGTGCGTTGCCGCGCATGTGGCCGGCCAGCACGATCCCGGTACCGAGCGGCTTGGTGAGGATCAGTTGATCGCCGGGTTGGAGGCCGGCTTTGCGTAGGATCTTGCCGGAATCCACGAGGCCGGTGACTGCGAAGCCGAGCGCGACTTCTGATGCCTCGGCGGTGTGGCCGCCTACGAGGGCGCAGCCGGCTTCGAGCAGTACCTGATTGGCGCCTTGCAGCATCGCCGACAGATCGGCATGGATTTTCCGCTTCGACCCGTATGGAACCGAGGCGATTGCCAGCGCGGTCCATGGTTCGGCGCCCATCGCATACAGGTCCGACAACGCGTGCGCAGCGGCGATCTGGCCGAAGACAAATGGATCGTCGATAAATGCCCGAAAGTGATCGACCGATTGGACCAATAGTTTGCCCAAAGGCGGTTTCAACACCGCCGCGTCGTCGCGGAAGGTCAGCAGGTCGGGGTTTTCGCCGCGAGGCAGGGTGGCGAGCACGGACTCCAGCACGTCGGCACTGACTTTGGCGCCACACCCGCCGCACCGCATCGGTCCGTCGGGCCGCATCGGTCCGTCGGGGCTGGGCGCCATTTGCATGTCGGTGTACATGCGCATCCAGCGGCGGTCGATCCGGTCCTTCAACCACCCGGCCGTACGCCCCTGCACCGCTATCCCGTTACGCCACGCGACCGCTCTTCCATGCCCCAACCCCAGGATCGCCAGCGCATCGCGTTGCGGTTTCCACGGTTTCAGGGCTTGGCCGTTGGCCGCCCGGCGCAGGTTTTCGGTCAGCGGCGCGCCGGCCCGCACCGCCCAGACGCCGGCTTTAGGGCGCGGGTCGCCTTCTAGCGTCGCGCAGTCGCCGGCGGCGAAGATGTGGGGGTGGCTGATGCTTTGCAGATCCCGAGTGACCCGGATGCAGCCGGAGCGGTCGCAGGCAATGCCGGAGGCGGCCAGAAATGCCGGACCCTCGACCCCGGTGGCCCATAGGGCGGTTGCGACCTCGATAAAGCTGCCATCCGACAGGGACAGGCGGCCGGAGTCCAAGGCGGTGACGGTGACGCCGCTGACCAGTTCCACATTGGCATCGACCAGTGCCTGGCGGACGGCCCTTCGCGCAAAGGCGGGGGCGGTGGCGAGGGGTTCGGGGGTGGCGGAGACCAGGACCAGACGCAATTGGCCGGCGAACCGGACGGCGAGGGCCAGGGCAAGTTCGACCCCGCCCGGACCGCCGCCGACGACGGCGATGCGTGCTCCGGCGGGTAGTTCGGCTTCCAGGCGATGCAAGCGGTCGAGGAAGCCGCCGATGGGTTTGACTGCGATGCCCGATTCGCCGGGGGCGGCCGGGATGCCGCCGACATCGATCGACAGGAAGTCGAACGGGGTGTCCGGCCGGCCGGGTATGGAGATGGTGCGGGCGTCGGGGTCGATCGCTGTCGCCTCGGCCAGGATCAGGCGGGCGTTGGCCATCGCAGCCAGCGGCGCCAGATCGATATGCGCCTCCGCGTGGGTGTATTCGCTGCGGATCAGGCCGGGGAGCATGCCCGAGTACGGTGTTTCCGGCTCGCGGCCGATCAGGGTCAGGCGCACGCCGGGTTCGGGACGCATGGCGAAGCGGCGCACAACCTCCACATGGGCATGGCCGGCGCCAAGCAGGACGATGTCGGTTTCGACGGGGTGGAAAGATTGCATGGCGGCAGACTAGCCCGGGTTGTGCGAGTCGGTGCATCCGGCGCCGCAGGCTTGGCGTAACAGTGGCTCTCTTTTTGGCGAGGAGGCGCCGAACGTGGTTGATTTGGTGGGGTTTTGCCGGGGCGACCTCTGGAATGGAGTGCAAACAATCCCGGTAGGTGGCGTTGAGAAGACGCCCACCAGTCACCCTATACGCCCACAAGCGTCATGGGCGGCGAAGACCGTCTTATCACGCATTGTTGCGGCTTCGATCGAAGCTATCGGTCCCGGTGCGCGATTCGGCGCAGCAGCATCAGCATATCGGTCTCTGCCCCGGCGGGCCTTCCAACTGTCAACCAGATCGTCAGCAACACAATAGTATAGACAAGACTGCCGCCGGCGATCGCTTTCACCATCGGAAGCAGGGCGGGGTCGTCCGACCATCCGAGGCCGGCGCCGGCCAAAATCGCAGCCATTGCGGCGGCGGCGGCGATCGGGCGCCAGACCTGTCCGATCATTGCTCCGGCGGTGACCTTGAACCGCTGAAGTGCGGTGGCCACCGTCAAGGTTTGCTCCAACATCACCGCCACGGCGGCGCCGATCGCGGCGCCTGTTAGGCCGAATTCCGGGATCAAAGCTGCCAGCAGTGCGACCCGTACGGCTGCGCCGGCCAGGGTGATGCCGGTCAGCCGCCCCAGCAAAGCATGCGCACTCAGCAAGTGCAGGCTGAGATGGCCGAACACCATGATCGTGAAACTTAGCGACAAGATACGCAGGACGGGGACGGCTTGTTCCCATCCCGCACCGAACGCCAGCGCGACCAGCGGCGACGCAATCAGCGACAGGCCGACGCCTGCCGGCAATGTCAGCAGCGCCGCCGATCCGATCAGGCGCAAAAAGATGCCTCCCGGGTCGGCCTGTTGTTGCCGTCCGGCGGCGAAACCGGAGAAGGCGGCGCGTCCGAGCGGTTCGATGAGTTCGGTGGTGGGGAGGGCGGCGATCTCGGCACCGAGGCTGTAGAACCCGACCGATGCGGTGTTTAACAGGCGGCCGAGCATCAGGCTATCGCTGCGGTCTCGGATGAGGATTGCGAGGCTGAGCAGCCAGGTCCAGGTCGAATAGCCGGCCAACCTGCGCCATGCCTGCAACGACAATGCCGGGCGGTATGGGTGCATCACGTAGCTCATGACGACGCGCAAGAAACGATTGACGCCCATGCCGGCCAGCATCGCGACGTAGGAGTGCAGCAGCACCGCTGTTGTCATCGCCGCGACGATGCCGGCCAGTTTGGGCAGCACCATGATGGCGAATTCTTTGTGGAAGGCGAAATCGCGGCGGAAATCCACAATGCCGATGTTGGAACACCCGTCCAGAACGGGCAGGCAGGCGACGAACAGCAGTACCGGCCCCAGGCGCGGGTCGGCGAAAAAGTTCGCGGCCGGGTAGGCGAGGCTGGCGACCAGGACCGTCACCGACAACCCCCGCAGCAGGTTTAGCGTGAATGCGGTGTCATAGAATGCGCGGTTTGGGGTATGTTCCCGGATGACGGCTTCCTCGGTGCCCAGGGTGAGCATGCCGTCGATGGACTGGGTGACGCTGGCGGCGAGGGCGATAATTCCGAAATCCGCGGGCGCGATCAGGCGGACCAGCACCAGGGTGCTGACCAGACCCAGCAGACGCATGCCCAGGCGCCAAGCCATGACCCAACCGGCACCGCGGGCGGTGCGGACAAGCAGGCTGTCTGGGTGGGGGCTATCGGACACGGGCGGTTTGTTATCACGCCGATCCGGTGCGGCACAGGAATTCCGGATGGACGCCTGATTTGGACGGGCGCCTGATTTGGACGCGATCTGGACGGAGATGCCGGATCGGGGTCAAGATGCGGTATGAGCATCGTCCTGTATGACCTCGCCGGAGCAGACCCGGATGTGCGGTTCAGCCCGTATTGCTGGCGGACTCGATTCGCCCTCGCGCACAAGGGATTGCCGGTGGAAAGCGTGCCGTGGCGGTTCTCCGACGGTGCGGCGATCGCGTTTTCGGGTCAGGGTAAAGTGCCGGTGATCCAGGATGAGGGGACGATCGTGTCCGATAGTTGGGCGATCGCGACGTATCTGGAGGAACAGGTGCCGGCCCCCACGCTGTTCGGCGGCGGCACCGGGCGTGCCCATGCGTTGTTTGTGAATGCCTGGGCGGATGCGGTTTTAGTTGGGGGTATCGCGCGGTTTATCGTGCGCGATATGTTGGATATTATCGATCCCGGGGATCGCGACTATTTCCGGTCGAGCCGGGAGGCGCGTTTTGGCGCCACTTTAGAAGCGGTACAGGCGGGGCGGGGGGATCGCGTGACGGCGTTCCGGGCGCTGTTGCTGCCGATCCGCCTTGTGCTGCGGAAACAGGCGTGGCTTGGCGGCGCGGCCCCCAGTTATGCCGACCATATCGTGGCTGGAACGCTGATGTGGCCGTACTGCGCCAGCCGGTTCGAATTACTGGAGCAGTCCGATCCGGTGTCGCAATGGCATGGGCGCATACTCGATTTGTATGGCGGGCTCGGGCGTTCCGCCAAACGCGGCTGATGCGGGATAGTGCCGATTTATGCTATCTCGGCTGAATTTCTACTGAGAAACAATCGCGAGCCGGGCGTAAAGCATGCCAGGGTAAAATATAACTGAAAGAGCTGCTATATTTTACCACTTGGCATTGATTTGGCGGACCAGTTCACCCAACGCCCGGGAAGTAATGCCATTAGCTCTATATCTTGACCGTTCGGAGCATTGCCGTCATTGCGGGCACCGGGCTGCATCGGCGTCTCGCGATGCTGGTTCGGACAAAGACGTGGATGGCAGGCCTTAGCCTGCCATGACGGGTCAAAACATAGGGCCGCTGGTATAAGCGTTAGGATCGGGGGAACGGTGGTTAGCCTCCGCCGCCGCGCATGAAGGAATTGTCCGAATTGCCGCCGGCCTGGTTTTTGGGCGCCGAGTTAGCATACGCCATCGGGGCGACAGCAACCGTCAGGGTAAGCGCCGCGAAGGCGGCCAAGATCATGTTTCGCATGTGTTGTCTCCTGATAAATCTGGCGCGCGGTATTGCGCGTTGCTTTCTTTTCTTCCGACAGAGCCGGTTAGTGCGACTGTTCGGATGACATAGGAGATACGGGGGAAAGTGCGGACTGGATCACGGTGTACATTACAAGCGCGTTATGTGCGGGCTGCTGTGGTGGCGGACGCAGGCTTTCATCCGGCATTCGCTTCAGGCGAACGCCGGATGAGGTGCCCGAAGGCTGCTGTCCGTTATTTCGTCCGGCGGGCCTATAGCGCCGCGATCTGCGTGGTTGTCATGACGCCAAGCTGTGTGCTGGTGAAGGCCGGGATCTGGCCTGTTCCCAGCGCGGTGAGTTGGGCGGTTGTGAACGCGGGTATCTGGCCGGTGGTGAAGGCCGGTATCTGGCTGGTGGTCAGTGCCGCCATTTGCCCGGTCGTCAGTGCCACGATATCCGCCGTAGTCAGCGCCATGACCTGCGTGGTGGACAATGCCACGATGTGGGCGGTGGTGAGCGCGGCGGTTTCCGCCGTGGTCAGGGCGCCGATCGCATCGGACCTTAGGGCGGCGAACTGCGCCGTCGTCAAAGCCAGCACCGCCGAGGATGTCAGCGCCGCGAACTGCGACGAACCGATGCCGGTAATCGCCGAAGAGGACAATGCCGCAGCTTGTGCGGTGGTGATGGCTCCGGCTTCAGCGGTGGTCAATGCGGCGATCTGGGTGGAGGTAAGTGCGGCCGCCTGGGTGGCCGTCAGCGCGGTGAGCTGAGCGGTTGTCAGGGCGGCGACCTGACTTGTGGACAGGGCTTTAACGCCGGCGGTTGTCAGGGCGGCGATCTGCGCGGTGGTTAGAGCGGCGACCTGCGCGGTGGTCAGTGCGCCGGCCTGGGCGGTTGTCAGGGCGACGACCTGGGCGGTTGTCAGGGCCGCGGCCTCCGCCGTGGTCAACGCGGCGAGCGCGGCGGTGGACAGTGAGGGAATTTGGGCGGTGGTGAAGGCGGCGATGTCACCCGACGCCATTGCCACGATGCTGGCGGACCCTAGTCCCGCGATCCCGGCGGTGGACAATGCGGCGGCCTGGGCTGTGGTGATCGCTCCGGCCTGGGCGGTCGTCAGGGCGGTGGTCTGGGTGGAGGTCAGCGCGCTGGCCTGGGCAGTTGTCAATGCGGCGACCTGGGCGGTGGTGAAGGCTGCGATCTGTGCGGTGCCCAGGGCTTTGACGCCGGCAGTGGCCAGTGCGGCGACCTGGGCGGTCGTCAATGCGGCGATCTGTGCGGTGGCCAGTGCGGTGGCCTGGGCGGCCGTCAGAACCGCGATCTGCGCGGTGGTCAGCGCAGCGGTTTCCGCCGTGGTGAGAGCGCCGATGGCGGCGGTGGACAGGGCAGGAACCTGGGCGGTGGTGAAGGCGGCGATGTTGGCGGACGCCATCGCCGCGATGTTGGCGGAACTTAGCCCCGCGATCCCGGCGGTGGACAATGCGGCGGCCTGGGCCGTGGTGAGTGCTCCGGCTTCGGCGGTGGTCAGGGCAGCGACCTGAGCCGACGACAGGATCGGCACCTGTGCGGTGGTCAATGCGGCGACCTGCGCGGTTGTCAGTGCGGCGACCTGGCTGGTGCCCAGCGCCTTGATCTGCGCGGTTGTCAGTGCGGCGACCTGCGCGGTGGTCAAGGCGGCGAGTTGCGCGGTTGTCAGTGCGGCGACCTGGGCCGAGGTCAATACGATGACCCGGGCGGTGGTCAACGCCGCGGTTTCCGCCGTTGTCAGTGCGCCGATGGCAGCAGTGGTCAGGCCCGGTATTTGTGCCGTGGTGAAGGCTGCGATGTCGCCGGACGCCATCGCGACGATGCTGGCGGAACCCAGTCCGGCGATGCCGGCCAATGAGAACGCGGCGGCCTGGGCGGTGGTGATCGCGCCTGCTTCGGCGGTCGTCAGGGCGCGGGTTTGCGTCGAGGTGAGTGCGGGCACCTGTGCGGTTGTCAGTGCGGCGACCTGCGCGGTCGTCAGTGCGGCGATCTGTGCGGTCGCCAACGCCTTGATCTGCGCCGTCGTAAGGGCGACGACCTGTGCGGTTGTCATGGCGGCGACCTGCGCCGTCGTCAGAGCGGCGACCTGGGCCGAGGTCATTGCGGTGATCTGCGCCGTCGTCAGGGCGGCGGTTTCGGCCGTGGTCAGGGCGGCCATGGCAGCAGTGGTCAGGCTCGGTATTTGTGCCGTGGTGAAGGCTGCGATGTCGCCGGATGCCATCGCCACGATGCTGGCGGACCCTAGTCCCGCGATGCCGGCGGTGGACAAGGCGGCAGCCTGTGCGGTGGTGATCGCGCCCGCTTCCGCGGTTGTCAGGGCGCCGGTTTGCGCCGAGGACAGCACGGGTACCTGCGTGATTGTCAGGGCGGCGACCTGTGCCGTTGTCAAAGCGGCTACCTGAGCCGTGGTCAGGGCCTTGATGTCGGCGGTGGTGAGCGCGACGACCTGCCCGGTCGTCAGCACGGCGATCTGCGCCGTTGTCAACGCGGCGATTTGCCCGGAGGTCAGCGCGGCGATTTGCGCTGTCGTCAGTGCGGCGGTTTCCGCCGTGGTCAACGCGCCGATGGCGGCGGTTGTCAGCGCCGCAACCTGTGTCGTGGTGAAAGCGGCAATGTCGCCGGATGCCATTGCCACGATACTCGCGGACCCCAGTCCGGCAATACCGGCGGTGGATAGTGCGGCGGCCTGGGCGGTGGTGATGGCCCCTGCCTGGGCGGTGGTCAGGGCGCCGATCTGGGCGGACGACAATACGGGCACCTGCGCCGTTGTCATCGCTGCGATCTGTGCGGTTGTCAGGGCGGCGATCTGTGCCGTGGTAAGGGCCTTCACCTCCACCGTCGTCAGCGCAGCGGCCTGGCTGGTTGTCAGGGCCGCGATCTGCGTTGTGGTCAGCGCCGCGAATTGGGCGGACGTAAACGCGGCGAGCTGCGCGGTCGTGAGAGCGGCGGTCTCGGCGGTGGTCAGGGCCGCGACGGCGGCGGCGGCCAGGGCAGGAATCTGCGACGTGGTGAAAGCGGCGATGTCGCCCGATGCCATGGCGACGATGCCGGCGGACCCCAGCCCGGCGATTCCGGCGATGGACAGGGCGGCGGCCTGGGCGGTGGTGATGGCGGCGGCCTGTGCGGTGGTCAAAGCAGCGATCTGCGCCGACGAGAGGACTGGAATCTGCGCGGTTGCGATGCCCGCGACCTGAGCGGCCGTCAGGGCGGCGACCTGCGCCGTGGTAAGGGCTTTGATTTCGGTGGAGGTCAGGGCGACGATCTGTGCGGTGGTCAAGGCGGCGATCTGCGCCGTGGTCAGGGCGGCAATCCGGGCGGACCCCAGTGCTGCGATCTGCGCGGTCGTCAGCGCGGCGGTCTCGGCGGTTGTCAGGGCGGCTACAGCGGCGGTTGTCAGGGCGGACACCTGTGCCGTGGTCAAGGCGGCGATGTCGCCGGATGCCATGGCCACGATGCTGGCGGACCCTAGTCCCGCGATTCCGGCGGTGGATAGCGCGGCGGCCTGGGCGGTGGTGATGGCGCCGGCCTGGGCGGTGGTCAGGGCGCCGATTTGGGCGGACGACAATACGGGCACCTGCGCCGTTGTCATCGCGGCGACCTGCGCGGGTGTCAGGGCGGCGATCTGTGCCGTGGTAAGGGCTTTGACTTCGGTGGAGGTCAGGGCGGCGATCTGTGCGGTTGTCAGGGCGGCGATCTGTGCGGTTGTCAGGGCGGCGGCCTGGGCAGACCCCAGCGCGGCCACCTGTGCGGTTGTCAGGGCGGCGGTCTCGGCGGTTGTCAGGGCGGCGATCGCGGCGGTTGTCAGGGCGGGTATTTGTGCGGTCGTAAAGGCGGCGATGTTACCGGATGCCATTGCGACGATGGCGGCGGACCCCAGGCCGGCGATCCCGGCGGTGGACAGCACGGCGGCTTGCGCGGTGGTGATGGCTGCGGCCTCGGCGGTGGTCAAAGCCGCTGTCTGCGCCGATGTCAGCGACGCCACCTGGGCGGTGGTCAGTGCTGCGACCTGGGCGGTTGTCAAAGCGGCGATTTGGGCGGAACCCAATGCCTTGATCTGCGCCGCCAGCAGCGCGGTTGCCTGTGCGGTTGTCAGGGCGGCGATTTGCGCGGTGGTGAGAGTGCTGACCTGAGCCGACCCCAGGGCGATAAGCTGGGCGGTGGTCAGAGCGGCGGCCTCCGCCGTGGTCAGCACGGCCAGCGCGCCCGTTGTCAGGGCCGCCATTTGCGCGGTCGTGAACGCCGCCACGTCTCCCGATGCCAGTGCGGCCATTTGGGCCGATCCCAATCCGGCCAGGGCCTTGGTGGTCAGCGCGGCGGCCTGCGCAGTGGTCAACGCCGCAGCCTCTGCCGTGGTCAGCGCCGCGACCTGTGCGGATGTCAGTCCCGCGACCTGTGCGGTCGTCAGCGCGGCGATCTGCGCTGTGGTCAGCGCCGCAATGGTGCTGGTCGGCAAACTGGCGATCTGGGCCGAGGTCAGGGCGGTGATGGATGGCATGGCGGGGGCTCCGGAAAAACTTTCGAGAAGTCGATCCCAATTTTGAGAATCGATTTTACCAGCACGGGGTAGAGGCGAAATTTTTTCGGCCCGAGGAAAACCTGACGCAAAAAGGTTAACGAGAGGTAAACAGACGCGAATTTTTTTTCGGATGGCGGTTAACCGGCTCTTAACCGTTCGGCATGCACAATCGCGGCGTGACCAAATTCATCCCCTGGCTGAACCGGCTGCTGACGATCGGGTGCGACCCGGCGGTTCGTATGGTTCGGGGCAAGGCCCTGGCCGAACGGGGGGCCGATCCGGAAGCCTTCGCCCTGTTTGCCCGCGCCGCCCGGGCGGGCTTGCCGGAGGCTCGTTATTGTCTGGGGCGCTGTTATCTGTTGGGTTTGGGTGTGCCGCCCAGCATCGGGGAGGCGCTGCGCTGGTTCCTGCGTGCGGCGGAGGCGGGGGACCGGGATGCGCAAACCCAGCTTGGATCGCTCGCCCTACAGGGTGTTTCGGATCGTGACGCCGGTGCTTTGTTCGATGTGCGATGCGCGGAACCGGATTATGGCCGCGCCGAATACTGGTGCCGGCTCGCGGGGTCGGCGGAGGCGAAGGCGTTGCTGGCCCTGATTTTGACAGCCGGGCCGGCGGATCGTCGCGATCAGGCGGCGGGGGACATGCTGTATCAGCAATCCGCCGAAGCCGGCTGGTCCCGCGGTATGCTCGGTTTTGCAACGAACCTGCTGCGGCGCGGTGCAGAGGGCGATGCCGAACAGGCGGCGGAGCTGTTGCGGGCGGCGGCGGCGGATGGGATCGCGGCGGCGCACCACATGCTGGGAATGCTGGCGGAAAGCGGCGTGGCCGGACCGGTCGATTTCGCCGGCGCGGCGGCCAGTTACAAAGAGGCGGCGGAGCAGGGCTATGTGGCGGCCCAGGTGCGCTACGGGTTCGCGCTGATGCACGGCCGGGGCGTGGCGCGCGATCTGTTCGATGCGGAAACCTGGCTGCGACGGGCGGCTCTGGCGGGCGATGCTCAGGCGGCGGCGGTGGTCGGCTATCTGTATGTGTGCGACGGCGACCTGCCGCCCAACCTGCCCGAAGCCGCGACGTGGCTGCGTCGTGCTGCCGAGGCGGGCCATACGGGCGCGGCCAGGACTCTGGGCCGCATGCTGCTGATGGGGTCGGGCGTGCCGCGCGATATCGCGGATGCGGTGTATTGGCTGCGGATGGCGGCCGATGGCGGTGAGGCGACGGCGCGGGACGATCTGGTGCATCTGGCGTTGACAGGCCAGGTGGGCGAGGACGAGCGGCGTGCCGTGGTTCGCTGGTTGAGCGCGGACGCGGCGGCAGGCGACCCGGCGGCGCAATTCATTTTCGGGTTGTGTCTGGCCGGGGGGATCGGCATCGAACGCGATGAAGCGGCGGCGTTGGTGCAGGTACGTCAGGCGGCCGCGGCGGGACATCCGGATGCGGTGCGAATGCTGGCTGAAATGGCGGACCGCGACCGGTGTGCAATTGGATGACGGTCTTGGGCGCGACTGTCTGTTCAGTATATGGCGCGGCCCGGATCGTTCCGGTTGTGGTAGGAATTGGTCCGAAACGTTTTAAGTAACGCCGGGCGACGGGTTAGAACATAGGGCCGTTGGTATTATTTCTCGGCTTCGCACAGGTAGCGCGGTCGTTCGGTTGGGGTTCACACGATTTCAGTTGACCGGACGCCGGCCATCCGCAGCAAAGCAGCCTCAAAATGCCGTGTGAAGCCGGCGATGTCGCCGAGTGATTCTTTCCATGCGGTTCCGGTGAACCGGGTTCGGTAGGCGGCGTATTGGACCGGGTTCGTGGCGAGGGCGACTGCTGTGGAGACGTAGTCCTGCAAGCTGGCGGTCACGCCGTGTTCGGCCCCGATCGCATGCAGCATCCTAGCCGCCATGCGGGATGCGAAGGACCGGCCGGCGAGCGTCAGCAGTGGCAGGCCCATGCGGATCGCGTCGCTGGCGATGGTGCCGGCGTTGTACGGGAACGTGTCCAGAAACAGGTCCGCGAGCGCCAGACGTGCCATGTAGCTGGCCGGGTCGGTGCGTCCGGCGAACAACAACCGAGCGGGATCGATGCCGGCGGCGAGGGCGCGCAGGCGGAGGTTTTGGCGTGACCAAATGTTGTCATCGACCAGCCACAGGACGCTGTTTGGCGCACCGTGCAGGATATCCATCCATCCCGCGAACAGCGTATCGGTGATCTTGTAGTGGTTCGAGAAGCAACAGAACACGAAACGATCTTCCGGCAGCCCGGCGGCTGCGCGGGACATGGGTGGGCCGATGGCCCGCTTGCTGTCGTTGGCCTGATACAGGCCCTGGATGGGCAGCGGGGTTGGGTGATAGGCGGCGGCGAACTCGGGCGGCACGACGAAATCGTCGCACAGCATGTAGTCGAGTTCCGGCAGAGGGACCGGGCCGATGAAACCCAGGTAGGTCGCCTGGATGGGCGCGGGCTTAAAGCGTAGGATTTGCAGGCGTCCGCCCGAGGTCAGTCCGTTCAGGTCGATCAGGATGTCGATCTCATCGTTGCGGATGCGATGGGCGGCGGCTTCATCGGACAGGGTTCGGACGCTTGTGAAATGGTCGAAGGCGGCGATGACGCGGGCGCGGATCGGACTGCCGTCGTCCGGGCTGGCGCAGTAGCCGTGGATTTCGAACTGGTCGCGGTCGTGACGTTCGAACAGTTCGGCAATGAGATAGCTCATGGCGTGGCTGCAGAAATCCGAGGACAGGTAGCCGACCCGGATGCGGTCGTGGCGGTAGCCGCCGGGGTGGGCAAGTGCGGATTTAGGTTGTGTCTTACGGGCAATGAATCCGGCGGCGACGGCACGTTGCGTTGGCACGTCGTCGGTCAGCGCCAAGGCTGCGAGCGGGCCGGATTGCCCGAGCAGATCGTGGTGGGAAAGGCCGGGAATGGATTCGGAGAGGATTGGCCACTGGCACATCTTCTGCCGGAGATGCAGCCAGTGCTGCACGGCATCCGGCTGATCGTGCCGGGTCAGCAGGCTGATGCGCAGAAGCTCCGCTGCCTGTGCCAGTTCGCCGGTTTGTTCCAGCAGCCGCGCCTGCTGGTTCAGCAATGCGATGCGGGAGTCATCTGGTTGGAGTGCGTTGCCCCAGACCTGCAGCGCCGCCTCGGGCTGGCCCTGGCGTTCCAGCAGCAGACCTAGATTGATGGCGGCCGGCGCGAAACCGGGGTGGATCGCCAGGGCGGTGCGGTAGGCCAGCATCGCGGCCTGCGGGTCCTCGGCCTGGCCGTATTCTGTTGCCAGATTGAACCAGGCGGCGTGCATGCCGGGCGAACCGGGTGCCTGCGCGGCGATCCAACCGGTGTAGAGCGCGATCGTTTCTGTCAGGCCGAGGCCGGAACCGATCGCCTCGGCGGCGGTGACGATGTCGCGAAACTGGGTGGTATGGAGGGGCGTCATGTCGTGCCTGTCGAAACGTCTGGCGGCATTGAGACATGGCGGGGTTAAGATTCGGTTAACGCGGGTAGTTGTTTAACGTGGGATGTCGTCTCCCGCGGTCCAGGCGGGTGGACTATTTCGTTGGTTGTCGCGAACGAAACACGGCCCGCCGGAAGGCAGGCCGTTATCGTCTTATCGTATGGTGCCGGCCGGGGACGAATCCCCGGCCGGCTTTGGTCAGAGCATTTTCAGGTATTCGAGGAGCGCGGTTTTCTCATCCGGGGTCAATTTGGTCCCGAATTCATGACCGCAATTGCTGTTGCCGGAGGAACGGTCCTTGCAATCCGTGTGCAAGGTGTAATCGAACTTCGTCTGTTCGACGGCCAGCCCGACCTTCACCGGATCGTATTCTGGCCCGATCTTGAACGCTTTCGGACGTTGCGACACCGGTTGCAGCAGGTCGTAAAGGGTCGGCACCGAACCATTGTGCAGATACGGGGCGGTGGCCCAGATGCCCATTAGCGCCCGGGATTCGTATTTGAACGGGTTGGCCTCCGATTTTTCGCTCTTTTGGAAGGCACCTTTCAAATCGTCGCTGGCCGGTCCGGATCTGGCGATGTTCTGCTGGATGCTCTCATCGTCGGTGCCGGACACGTCCTGGGGCTGGTCTGTTGCCTTGCTGAATGCCGGACCAAGTTCCTGCCAACGTGACAGCGTCGTGCCGATGACGGACATACTGAGTACTTTGAATGCGCTGTCCTGCGGTTTCAGGGCTTTGATCAACGGTATGTGCAGGACTGCCGTTGTTAGGCCCGCACCGGACAATACGCCGGTATCGACTATCCAACCGGGAAAATCCGCGCGCCCGGGAACGCCCAGCATCTTCCATTCGCGATTGTCGGTCCCGACATCCATGATCGGCGTTTTCCAGGTGGTTTGCGACTGGAACGCCCGTTTTGCACCCGGATCGGTATTGTGGCACTCCACGCAACCGCCTTTGGCGACCGGCCAGTTGTAGATCGCCTCTCCCTTCACGCGCAGTGCGTCGTTATAGGCCCACTGCCAGCGCGGCGGTCCCATCTGGACGATCAGGTCCTCCAACTTGAACAGACCCGCCGTGTTGACGGAGTTCAGTCTTGGCGAACCATAGTTCACGCCGAGGAACTTGTTGTCCTTGTCCTTTTCCGGCGCAAAATGACCGAACACGCCGAACACTTCGCCGGTGTTGCGGGCAAGAGCGAGCAGGGCATCGCCGTTGGCGGCGAATCCGGGCCATTGGGTCATGTCCTGGCGGGACGCGTTCCACAGGAACGGATAGCGTACGGGCGAATCGGCCCGTCTGATATTCCTGGCGATGATACGATCCGGGGCCGTGCCGATATCCAGGCCGGTCAGGCGATTGAAGATCATGCCGACGGCGTCCAAACGGGCTGGGCCCCAAGGATTTTTCGGCAGCGCAAGGCTGACGATGGTGTGGTAGGGCTTGTACCAGCTTTCCACCTGAAGGCGGAGCTGCTGCAACTGGCCCTCATTCGGCGAGCCTTCGAGCACGGCGGTGGCGAAAGCGGTGAATCTGACAGGGTCGTTGAGCAGCAGGCCGACGTCGCTATCCAGATCCGACATGAAAGTTTGGAAGTCGGCAATGGCCGGACCGCCATCGATACGGTATTTCGTGCCCTGCACCTCTATTTGCCGGGTGTGGCAGGCGGCGCAGGTCATCCCGACGTACTGTGCTCCGGGCTCACCGTTGGTCGTGAAGCCGACCGGCAGCATGGAGGTTGGGGCCTCGTCGTTCTTCAGGTAGCCGTAACGCGACAGGCCGCCGGCCAGGAAACTGCTGCCGTCGGGCTGCTGGAGTGCCGCCATCCAGATCAGCGGCATAAGCTGGGAACCCTGATCCTGGCTATAGAATTGCGCACGTTGGGTGCGCGACCAGTTCGGGCCCTGATCGACCGCCAGTTTTTGCCCGGATTGGGAGGTGTTGGTGGGCGGGCCGTCCGGAATGGGCGGTGGCGGCGTGCAGCCGAATTGCAGCAGCACGGCTGCTGCAACCACAAGAAGCCTTTTCATCGAACACCCCCAACTTTCTTTATCGTTCGATGCTGCCCGATCAACTGATTTGCTGCAAGATTGAATCAGTTACGTGGCGCGCGTGATGCTGGCTCGGGAGGTAACGAAAATCCTATCGGACCAGCAGTTCTCGTTTTGCTAAAGCGGCGATCGCGTCCCGTCATGGTGCGCCTTAGCACACCATGACGGGGAAGGTGATCGCGGCAGCTAATACCAAAATGAGATATCGGATACAGTTTGTTGCTGTATTGTAATTGGTGTAGCGGCGGCCGGCCGGATCGTTAGGCGCGACCGACTATATGCGATTCGGTCGTCTGCCCCTTCATTCCGTTATTGCTCGGCTTGTCCGGGCCACCTATTTCCGCACATGTCGCGACAGGTGGCCCGGACACTCCAATCAATAACGATAAACAAACGACGTGGTCTGAAGCGGTAAGATCGGGGCGTCGTTCCCTGTATCACTCCGGTTGACCGGCCTTGTGGGCCAGCAACGCCATCAGGCGGCGGTCCCGCCATTCCTGCCGCACCGGCTGCATGTTCGCGGGTAATTCCGCCCGGCGAGCGGCATGCAGGCGGTCCACCAGAGCGGCGTCCCACTCCAGCGGTTTCATCTGCTCCTGCATCGTTGCGTACAGAGGTCCGTATCGGTTGCAGTAATCCGCCAGGCCGCCGGGCGCATTCAGGTCGATGGTTTCGAGCGGACCCATGAAGCTCCACCGCAGTCCTAACCCGTGTTTTACCAGCGAATCGAGATCGGCGGGCGACATGACATCGCCGGCGACCAGCCGGAACGCCTCGGCCAGCAACGCGCCCTGCAAGCGGTTCAAGGCGAATCCTTCGATCTCTTTCTTGACCGTTGCCGGAACCTGACCGGCCGCGACCATGATTTCGCGGGTACGTTCCGTTACGGCCGGGTCGGTCCACGGCGCGGGGCAGATTTCCACCAGCGGGATCAGGTACGGCGGATTGACCGGATGCGCGATCAGGCAACGATTGCGGGTTTTCAGATGTTCGGTGAAGGCGCTGGCGGGGATGCCTGACGAGGATGACGCGATGATGGCATCGGGCCGCGCGGCGCGTTCCAGTTCTTCGAACAACGGCCGCTTGATGTCGGCGCGTTCCGGTCCGTTCTCTTGGATATAGTCCGCCTCTCGCACCGCTTCCCACATCGACTGCATGGGGTGGATGCGTGCCAGGACGGCTTCGGGCGCATCCGCGAGCAAGCCGGCGGCCCGCAGTTCGGGCAGGCGGTCGGCGATGAAGGCCATCGCCTGCGTGGTCTGCAACGGGAACTGGTCCCACAAGGCGACATCGAAGCCGGCCCTCGCGAAAACGATGCACCACGCCCGGCCGATCAGCCCGGCCCCGATGACGGCGATTTTGGTCATATTGGGTTCTCCTGTTTGGATGGGAGATGCCACGGGTCGGGGTTCCCGGGCAACTGCTTGCACGATCCCCGGTTGGGCGTCATTTTCTATCACCGAAAAATTGCGGCCGAAGAATCAATGAGGAGACACGCGATGACCGACAAGATCCGAGTGGCGGTGCTGGACGACTGGCAAGGTGTGGCGCGCGGTGCCGCCGATTGGTCCGGGCTTCAGGCGCGGGCCGATGTGGCGATTTTCCAGGAAGCCTTCGCCGGCGAAAACGACGCGGTCGCGAAACTCGCTGATTTCGACATCGTGTTGTCGATGCGGGAGCGGACGCCATTGCCGGCTTCGCTGATCGGCCGCCTGCCGAAACTGCGGATGCTGGGGATGACCGGGGCGCGGAACCTGTCACTGGATACGCCCGCCTGCACGGCGCGCGGTATTCCGGTTTGCTGCACGCAGGGTGGCGGCTATGCCGACTCGGCGACGGCGGAACTGGCGCTGGGGTTGTTGATCGGTGCGGCGCGCGGGCTGGCGGCCGGCGATGCGACGATCCGGGCGGGCGGGTTTCAGATGGGCGTGCCGGTCGGGATCGGTCTCGCCGGCAAAACGCTCGGTGTCATCGGGCTTGGGAAGCTCGGTGGGTATATGGCGACGTATGCCAAGGCGCTGCGGATGAACGTGATCGCGTGGAGCCAAAACCTGACGGCTGAAAAGGCCGAGGCGGTTGGGGCGCGGTTGGTGTCGAAAGACGAACTGATGGCGACGTCGGACGCGATCAGTATTCATATGGTGCTGTCGGATCGCAGCCGTGGACTGGTTGGGCGGGCGGATATCGCAAAGATGAAGCCGGGGGCGATCCTGGTAAACACCTCTCGCGGGCCGATCGTCGATGAGGCGGCGATGCTGGAGGCGCTGCACGCCGGCCGGATCGTTGCGGCACTGGATGTGTATGACCGGGAGCCTCTGGCGGCGGATCACCCGCTGCGGAAGGCTCCGAACACGATGTTGAGCCCGCATCTGGGGTATTGCGTGAAAGAGACGTGGGACGGGTTCTATCCGCAGATGATCGAGAACGCGCTGGCGTTTTTGGATGGGAAGCCGGTGCGGGTGACGAATCCGGAGGTGCTGAAGGGGTAGGGTTCATCGCGAAACAGGCGCAAACTTTTTGCGCCAGCTTCGGGGCTGGCAAGGCAGGGCGTTCATGGAACAAGGTCGGTTTGTATTTTTAGGCTCTTATACCAATGGCCCTATGTCCTGCCCCGTCACCGTCATGGCGGGCGAAAGGCCGCCATCCACGAATCGCGATGCCGGTTCGGACAAAG
>JANXLQ010000024.1 GCA_025355085.1 Rhodopila sp. | reverse complement strand
CGCCGCCTTCAGCCTGGTGCAAATGGTATTGCTGGGCGTACTGATCACCATAACCAACCGGATCTCGCGCGGCTCCACGCCGACCGGTCCGGCCAGAACCGGTTGAGGAAATTTCCAATGAAACTGTCCCGTCGCCAGTCGTTCGGCTCACTTGCGTCCCTCGGCCTGATAGCCCGCTTCGGCCCGGCCCGTGCGGCAAAGCCGTTCATCCCCGACCCGGCTTTGGTCGCGGCGGCGAACAAGGAAGGTACGCTTGTACTCTATACCGCCTCGTTGACCGAAGTGATCCAAGAGACGATCAACGTCTTCAATAAATCCTACCCCGGCATTCGCGTCAGCATGGTGCGTGCCTCCGGCGGCCAGTTGATCACACGTATTCGCACTGAGGCGGCGTCGAACAAACTGGAAGCGGACGTGATCGACCACTCCGATCGCAGCCAGTCCAAGTCTATCGAGGCGCTGTTCGCCGACTACACTCCGCCCAACGCGGCTGACTATCTGCCGGAAACCCTGGTATCCCCGAAACTCTGGCCGACCACCACGCCGGCATGGTGCATCGCCTGGAACCCGGAACTGGTCAGCAATCCACCCGGGACCTGGATGGATCTGTGCAAGCCGGAATACGCCGGCGGAAAAATCGGCCAGGTCATCGCCCAGTCCGGCGGCACCACCTGGACCCGCGTCATGTTCGAACGTCAGGTGCTGGGTGAGGACTACTGGGCCAAACAGGCCGCCACCAAGCCGAAGCTGTTTCCGTCGAACGCCCCGCTATGCGACGCGGTGATCCGCGGCGAGGTCTCTATGGGTCCGATCCTTATGAGCATCGTGTACGGCAAGAAGAAAGACGGCGCCCCGATCGACATGACCTATGGGACCGAGGGCATTCCCATCACCCCCTACGGCTCCGGCATCGCCGCCGGCGCCAAACACCCCAACGCCGCCAAGCTTTGGATGGACTGGATGCTGTCGGACGAGGGCCAGATCGCATCGATCCGCGACCAGGGCAATGTGACAGCCATGCGCAATCCGCCAATCCCCATCCCGGTGTTCGATCCGAAAACCGAAAAGCTGTGGACCCCGAAGTTCAGCGAATTCGAGTCTCTGCACGATGCATGGCTGGATGACTGGAACAAGACATACGGATATCGCCAGTAATGTCATCCGAACTGCGCGTCGAAAATCTTCGCAAAATCTTCCCTCCCACCAAGGGAACGCCGCTGGCGAAAGCCGCAATCGACGATGTGTCGTTTACCATCGCGGCGGGTGAGATCGTCGTTCTGCTGGGTCCGTCCGGCTGCGGTAAGACGACGACACTGCGGTGCGTCGCTGGATTGGAGCATCCGACCTCCGGCCGCATCGCCATTGGCGGTACGATGTACACCGATCCGCAGGCCGGTGTGCTGGTACCGCCCCGCGCGCGAAACCTGGGCATGGTGTTCCAATCCTATGCCGTGTGGCCGCACATGACGGTGCGGCAGAACGTGGCCTATCCGTTGAAGGCACGCGGCGTGAAACGCAGCGAGCAAGCCGGGTTGATCGAGGAAGCATTGTCCCTGGTGGAACTGTCCGCCTACGCCGACCGTCCGGTGACACAGCTATCGGGCGGTCAGATGCAGCGCGTGGCTCTGGCTCGCAGCATGGTTTATCAGCCGCAAATCCTGCTGTTGGACGAGCCGCTGTCGAACCTGGACGCGCAGTTGCGGCTGCGGCTGCGCGACGACCTGCGGCGGATCATCAAGCGGGTCGGCCTGACCGCGCTATACGTGACCCACGACCAGCAAGAGGCCGTGGTGTTGGGTGACCGCATTGGCGTGATGCGCGACGGAAACCTGCTGCAACTGGCCGCGCCGGATGAACTCTACAACCGCCCGGCGGACATTTTCGTTGCAGGGTTTACCGGCGCATCCAACGTTATTACCGGGCGTTTGGTGTCGCGCGATGGCGTGCGAGGCGAAGTCGCCGTCGGTTCAGGCGAGACGCTGATCGTGCGTCTGGCCGGCGGTACGGCACCCGGTTCGGCGGTGAGCGTTGCCCTGCGGCCCGACAACGTGTTGCTGGAACCGGCAAGCCCCGGTCCGAACCAGTTCCCCGGACGCGTTGTATCACGCAACTATCAAGGCACGCAGACAGTGTATGAGGTCAGCGTGTTCGGCCAGACTATCGAGGCGCTTGAAGTCGGCAGCAGCATCCGCCACGCGGTGGATGACACCGTGACCGTGGCTCTTCCAGCCGAGGTTTGCTGGGGCTACGGCGCCGGGTAGCGCAAGCTTTCCCGGAACCGTGCGCACCGGTAACTGTCAGAACGGGATCTCATCGTCCAGGTCGCCGCCCTTCGGCGCATCCCACGACGGACCGCCGGACCCGCCACTCCGTGCGCCACCGCTGGCTGGCCGTGCCGCTGCTGCTGCCGGTGCCCGTTCGCGCGGCGTGTAACTGCTGCCACCGCCGCCTTCAGATGCCCCGCCGCCATACCCGCCGCCGCCTTCACCGCCGCCGGAACGCGTATCAAGCATCGTAAGCACGCCGTTGAAGCGGCCAATCACAACCTCGGTCGTATAGCGCTCCTGTCCGCCCTGATCGGTCCACTTGCGGGTTTGCAGCGATCCTTCCACGTAGATCTTGGCGCCCTTTTTCAGATACTTCTCCGCCACATCGGCGGTGCGATCGTTGAAAATCACCACCTTGTGCCACTCGGTCTTTTCCTTGCGCTCACCGGACGTGCGGTCGTTCCATGTCTCACTGGTCGCGAGCGTTAGATTGACGATTTTGCTACCGTCTTGAGTGGAGCGAACCTCCGGGTCCTTCCCCAGATTCCCCACCAGAATCACTTTGTTTACCGAACCTGCCATCGATCAATCCTTTCTCAAGACCCTGAACCTAGCCCAAACACCATCTTCGGGCCACATGGTTAAAATCTCCTTACCAAACCCAAGAAATCGTGCCGAAGCGAACCGGCGACTCCGGTGAATTTTCATCACCGTCCCCCGCTCCTACGTCAGGCGCCGATCAGGAAACCGTACCACCCGCAGCCCCGCCAACGCCATCCGATCCACCAAATGCCGAGCGGAGGCGGTGGCCATGAAACACTCCGTTGGACGCGTTAGGTGCCCGCCGGAAGACCGCAGCGCCGCCGTTAGGATCGCTTCCAGCTCATCGTCGGACACCGGCTGAAGGGGTATATCGAACATACCGGCAGGCTACACCAGCAATTCGGACAAAACAAGAACATATTACCGCACTTGCATCCGCACCCGCTACCGGCGCAGCATTCCATCCGGACCGGGAAGACCCGGCGGATTTAGGGGAGGATGGCCAATGCGCCGCATGTTTACCTGGAGGAATGCCGGCATCGGCCTTGCTGTCGCCGCCAGTCTGGTGAGTGGTTCGGCCCGGGCGCAAAAGCACGGGGGCACTTTGGTCGTCCCGCATATCGACAGCCCGCCCAGCCCATCCATCCATGAAGAGGCAACGGCCTCAGTCGTGATCCCGTTCATGCCGATGTTCAACAACCTCGTGCTGTTCGACCAGCACATTCCCCAGAACACCATGGACACAATCCGCCCCGAACTGGCCAGCGCCTGGAAATGGAGTTCCGATGGCACCGATCTGACCTTCACGCTGCGGTCCGGCGTGCAGTGGCATGACGGCAAACCGTTTACCAGTGCGGACGTCAAATGCACCTGGGACATGGTATCCGGCCTGACGCCCGGGAAAATACGCAAAAGCCCCCGACAGACCTGGTACACCAACCTGAAGGAAATCACCGTCAACGGCGACCACGAGGTCACCTTTCACCTTAAGCGTGGGCAGCCGTCCTTCATCGCGTTACTGGCGGCCGGATGGTCGCCGGTCTATCCGTGCCATGTCTCGTCCACAACGATGCGGACCAAGCCGATCGGCACCGGACCGTTCCGCTTCGTGGACTATCGCCTGAATGAGAGCATGCGCCTGGAACGCAACCCCGATTACTGGAAGCCCGGCCTGCCGTACCTGGACGCGATCGAATACCGCATCGTTCCCAACCGGGCGACCCGCATGCTGGGCTTCATATCGGGCACCTTTGACATGACCTATCCGGCCGACGTGGTCGTATCGCTGCTGCGCGACATCAGGCAGCAGGACCCCACGGCGCAGTGCGAGTTGCGCCGCACCAACGTCAACACCAACCTGATCATCAACCGGGACGCGCCGCCATTCGACAGCGCCGACCTGCGGCGCGCCCTGGCGCTGGCGATCGACCGCAAGGCCTTCAACGACATCATCAATGAAGGCCAGGGGCACATCGGCGGGTCCATGCTGCCGCCGCCCGAGGGAGTCTGGGGCATGCCCGATGAGGTGCTGCACACGCTGACCGGTTACGGGCCGGATGTGACGAAGAACCGCGAGGAAGCGCGCGGGATCATGAAGAAGCTGGGCTATGGCCCGGATAACTTCTTAAAGACCAAAATTTTCACGCGGAATATCAATACATTTCGTGACCCGGCGCTGATCCTGAACGACCAGCTTAAGCAGATATTTATCGATGCGGATCTGGATGTCGTGGACACGCCTCAATACTATAGCCGGGTATTTAAGAAGGACTATGCTGTTGGGCTCAACCTGACGGGTAGCTCACTGGACGACCCGGACCAGAATTTGTACGAGAATTATGCGTGCGGCTCTTTGCGCAACTACACCGGCTACTGCAATCCGGCGCTGGAGAAGGACTTCGACCAACAGTCGATGGAAACGAATATCGCCAGGCGCAAAGCGATGGTCTGGGACATCGAGCGCAAACTGGCCGACGATGTGGTGCGTCCCATCATCTACCACGATGTGGCGGCGGCCTGCTGGCATCCCTACGTCAAGAACATCACCATCATGGTGAACAGCATCTACAATGGATGGCGGTGGGAGGATGTTTGGCTGGATAAGTGATTCCACCTGCCGCTGACACTGATCCAGTCTTTCGTCATGGCTCGGATAAACCGGGCCATGACGAACCGGAACGTTTTTATACGACCATCGAAATATCGATCTCTGTTTCTGAGATGTGAGCATTCCGTTGGGCTTGTCCGGGCCTCCTGTCGCAGAAGCGTGCGAAAACCAGTGCCCCGCAGGAAGTTTTTCCGCGATCG
The DNA here is from genome assembly GCA_025355085.1 of Rhodopila sp. GTDB lineage: Bacteria > Pseudomonadota > Alphaproteobacteria > Acetobacterales > Acetobacteraceae > Rhodopila. The sequence continues at coordinate 55,490 of JANXLQ010000024.1, read as the reverse complement.
GCGTTTATTTTTCAGTGACCTGATCCGGCATCGATGGCCGGGTCAAACCCCGGCCATCTAAGCGTTGAGTGTTCTGGCTCAACCGTAGCCGGGCAAGTAGCCAGGCCATTGCGTCCTCAGGCCGGCATCAATTCCGCCTGAGGTCCACGCACCAGCTTGCCCGGCAGAATGCCAGTGGCCTCGCCATCCCGGAATGTCACTTTCCCCGAAACGATCGTCGCATCGTAGCCAGTGACTTTCTGCAACAGACGTTTGCCGCCGGCCGGAAGATCGTTGACGACGTAAGGGGAGCCGGCGCCCAGCTTCTCCCAATCGATGATGTTGACGTCGGCCTTTTTGCCAACCGCCAAAACGCCTCGGTCGTGCAATCCGGCTGCCCCGGCGGTATCGGAGGTCAGACGCCGGATCAATTCCGCCACGCTCCAACGCTTCTCGTCACGGCCCCAATGCGACAGCAGCCAGGTCTGGTAACCGGCGTCGAGGATGAACGCGACATGCGCGCCGCCATCGCCCAGGCCCATGATGCAGTTCGGATTGTCCAGCAACGATTCGGGCATCGACAAGTTGCCGTAAGCATAGTTACCGAGCGGGTGATAGATGAAGTTGCCACCTTCGTTCTCGACCAGCATGTCGTAGGCGACTTCCGGTGCCGACTGGTTGCCGCGCACGGCGATGGCGGCGACGCTGTCCTCCATCTTCGGCTGGTAGTTCGGGGGGGTACCGAAACGGAACATGTATTCGAACGACATGCGGTGGAACAGCGGGAAGGTGTTGCCTTCCTTCGGGTCCTCGCTCAGGATTTTCGCCCGTATCGCCGGTTCGGCCATACGGCGCGCGCGTTCGGCGAGCGGCAGGTGCGCGATGGTCTTGTAGGTCGGCGTGCCGGAGAACGGATTCTGGCTGCCCGCCAAACCAAGCAACACACCGATTGCCCGGGGAGCAACGACCGGGCGGATCGACAGGCCATCGAGAATTGCCTTGTCGGCATGCTTGACCAGGTCGCGCCATACTTCGGGGCGGGAGTGCCGCTGCGTCAGCGTGAACACCGCCGGGCGTCCGCTCGCCTCGATCACCCGCCGCAGGATCGCAAATTCTTCGTTATGATCGGGCGCCCATTCGGACACCATTTCCAGCATGCCCGATCCGGCGTCCTTCATGCCCATCGCTATGCCGCGCAGTTCATCTTCCTGGGCGCGCAGGGTCGGCGTCGGATCGCCGCGCAACGTCTTGTGCGACAGGCTGCGCGATGTGGAGAACCCAAACGCGCCGGCCTCCATCGCTTCCTTCGCGATCTGGCGCATTTCCGCGATGTCGGCCTGGTTGGCATTTTCCAAGTTAATCGCCCGGTCTCCCATCACGAAAACCCGCACCGCCGCGTGCGGCAGCAGCGCGCAAATGTCGATGTCGCGCGGCTTGCGATCCAGGGCGTCGAGGTATTCGCCGAACGACTCCCATTCCCATTTCAGGCCCTCGTGCATGACCGCGCCGGGGATGTCCTCGACACCTTCCATCAGTTCAATCAGGCGTTCGCGGTCTGCGGGTTTGCAGGGGGCGAAACCGACGCCGCAATTGCCCATGACGGCGGTGGTGACACCATGCCAGGAGGACGGCGCCATGTGGCTGTCCCATACCGCCTGGGCGTCATAATGCGTGTGGATATCGACGAATCCCGGGGTGACAAGCTTACCCGTGGCATCGATTTCTTCAGCACCGCTGCCGAGATTGGCGCCGATCGCGGCGATCTTGTTGCCGACGATGCCGACGTCGGCTTCCCTGGGCTCACTGCCGGTGCCATCGACGACTGTGCCGCCGCGGATAACCAAATCGAATTCTGGCATTGGATTTTTCTCCCATGTTATTAGCTTTTACTCTAATATACCAGGGCCTCGCTGGCAAGTTTTGGCGGTTGGTTGTCAGACCCCTCATTTCATCATAGATCGGCGTGTCCGGGCTGTGACGGCTTAAGGCAGGATGCGCCGAGCCTGCAACGAGATGTGCGCATGCCCTGGCCGGCGAGCCTGGCCACGACGATGGGGAAACGGCGCATGCCTGATGCGGTCATATTCGTGCATCGCCTTGGCGTTCGGCGTTAGCAAATTGTTAACGATCTTCCGCACATAAATGCTACTCGCCGGTGGCACCCAGACGGAACGGTCCGTCACCCACAACGGTACGGTTATATGCTGGAGCGTCCAATTGCCGGTCAATCTTCGCCCGCCTGCCCAAAGCCCCCCGGGTCATAGTTTCGGCCTGGACTTAATGAGAGCGACGGCCGTTCTGCTGGTCCTGACCAGCCATTGGGCCGGCCATTTCGGACACTGGCTCGATATCCGTGTTCCCGCCATCATGGAAACGCTCGGTGACACCGGGGTTGAAATTTTCTTCGCCCTAAGCGGATTCCTGATCGGCCGCATCCTGATCGGCATCGCCGGATCGAATCCCGGGTGGCGCGATTTCTGCGTTTTCCTGATCAGGCGTGCCATGCGAACCTTGCCGTTGTATTTCCTCTGGCTATTCATCCTGCTGTGCATATTCCCGCCGCAACAAGACGCACTGGTCACCGCGATGCGCTTTCTCACGCTGTCGCAGAACCTGATCGCCGAGATGCCGGCCAACTACTATTTCGCGGTCACCTGGTCGCTGGCGATCGAGGAATGGTTCTATCTGTTGTTCGGTGCGACTCTGATCCTTCTGGCTCGATGGCTGGGCGGCGCACGCGCCCTGCCCTTTTGCCTCGCGATCTTTATGCTGGCCCCTTTGGTATTGCGTCTCGCCTATATGGAGCGCGGCCTGCTGGTCTTTTTCCGCATCGACGAAATCGCGTACGGTGTCCTGATGGCGCGCCTGTATCAGGACGGGAATGCGATTTTTCGATACCCTCTGGCATTATTGGCAGCCGGCTTGGCCCTACTGGCTGCCGCCCTGTTCAATGCGTTGCCGATCCCGGCGGAGTTTGCCGCTCCCCTGACATCGAATGCCGAGGTTTTGGGCGGCGCACTCTGTTTGCCGGCCGCCTTACGTCTGTCGAAAGCGGCGTCGTGGTTCGAACGGCCGGTGCGCTGGATCGCCGGGCGGTCCTATGCGCTTTACCTCATTCACATGACGATCCTTGTGGACATCGCCGAAGTCCAGTTGTTCCAGGCAGGACGATTACCGGCGCTGGCGTGCGCGATCCTGGCGATCACTTTGCCCTTCCTGTTGGCGGACGTGTCGTACCGCTTCCTGGAATCACCGATTCTACGCCGCCGCCCGCGCCAGGAAAAAACAAGCGCTGCCTCCGCTCTGCCACGCGGGATAGTCGCGGCAACGGGATGAACCCAAGCGGCTGCGGCCCGTACGCTTATACCCTTACCCGAACGCCCCAACCTCATGCGTCACGGCCGTCGCGATTTCCCGCACCATCGCGAACAGCCGGCGCATCGGGGCGAAGATTTCCTCATGCTCCCGCACATAGGCAGCCGTCCGCCGGTTTGGCGCGGGTTCGGCGTAATCGCAGTCAGCGGCGGGATCGGCGGCCGAGGGAAAAATCTCCGCCAGGATGTTCAGCGAGGCGTCAATGTCCAGTCGTAGGATCGCGGCCTCCAATGCCAGACGTGTCACCCCGTGCCTGGGGGAGAAATCGGGGATTTCCGTGGCCAACAGCCAAATCCGATGAATCAGCGACAGCCGCAGGGCATGCAGCAGGATTTCCCGGTTCGCCATATGCGGCACCTCTGGCCACGTCGCCCGCAGTGCCAGATGGTCGGCGGAGATACGGCGGAACATCGACTGCGCCGCTGCCCAAATATCCAGCCGCTCCAATGCCCGGGCGACCGAGACCAGTGCCTCCCGGCGCCCCGGACGGCGGGTGTGGGCGGCCCGGTCCAACCATGTGCCGGGATCGAGCGTGGCGATCACCGCGCGCAACACCTCGATGTCCGAGTGTGCCAGGCCATGACTGGCAAGATCCATCGCCCGCTTAAAGCGGCGGCTGGTCTGGCGCAGTTCTGTAAACGTCTCAGGATGACGCGCGGCGGCGGCGCCGATGCCCTGAAGCGTGTTCGCGCACCAACCCAACTGTTGCAGGATCGCGTTGTTCGGGATCGCCCGCAGTTCGCGCGGGTGGCGTATCAGCGTGGCGCCCCCCATCCCATCGGACTGCCGAGCCGCCGGGCGCGAGCCGGTGCGATCTAATAAGGATGGGCCGAAAGCGCCTAGCAGGGCCGCGTACCCGGCGTCTTCTACCAGTCCCTCCATGCCGGAGCGGATAGTGGCGAAGAAGTCGGCGGCGAAGTCGGGATCGGCATAGACCGGGTCCTCGATCGGGCCGGCCGCCGGATGATAGGTCTGTTCGGCGATGCGGGTGATCGTCGCCAACGCCAGTTCCGGGGTTCCGAACAAAAGATACCCATCGCCGCCCTGAAACGCTGCCTCTTCCCGGACCTTCAGGCCAGCGCGACCGAGCGCCTGGCGGGATGCTGTGGGGGAGAGGTACTTGAGGCGATCGGCCAAAGACCCCGGATGCGCACCGCGACCGATGCTTTCGCCGTGGGTGTCGAACAGGATGACCTCGACGCCCGTGACGCCGTGCCGTTCCAACGTCTGGCCAATTTTCAGACGCAGCCGCTCAATCAGATAACTGGCGGCGAGTTGCCCGACGTACCGTCCCGAATCCGAATACCCGAACTGTAGCGCCAACTTTCCGGTGGTCTTCAGGTAGTTACGGTAATGCGGGCTGCGCAGTGCTTCTTCAAGCACATTGGCGCCTTGTTCCAGCGCCTCCGCCGTTTCAAACAGCGGGGAGATTTCGACGTGCTGCTCGATCCCGAACAACCGGGCGAGCCAAAGCGCGGCCAGCAATGTGTAACCCGTCTCGGTTTCGGCGATCAGGAAACGGACGGGAACCGAACTGTCCACATGCTTAATGATTTGGGCGACCGTCATCATTAGTTTGGCGGCTGATGCCTGCTCCCCGATCAAAGCCCCGAAATCCACCGGTTCGGCGGTGACTGTGTCCAGGGCGGCATTGATCGCTGCGAACAACGCGCGCCGATGGGATGGGTCTTCCGGCGGATCGGCGATGCCCAGCCGTTGACGCACGACGTTGTGTATCTGTGCCGCGTTCAGCCGGGTGTGCGTGTGTGCCAGCGCCATGCCATGCGACACCAGACCGGCACGCGCCACGGTCAGGGCGAGTTTCTCATGGTCGTTGGCTTTGGTGATCGCTGCCAGGAACAATGGCAACAGCGGCGCGGGGGAGGTTAGAGCGGTTTCCCGGCTACCGATCAATGCATGTGCGAAGGCGGCGACTTTGGCGGGTTCGGGTTGGTCCGGACATAGAGTAATTTGCCGGTCCACAGCGTCTCGCGCTTCCGCCACACGTTCCGCCAGGATATCGGCGCTCGGCAGGACCGAAAGCTGGGCGTGCAGACGCACCAGTTGCAGCCGCTTCATTTCCAGCCGCAGCTTCAGGGTGTCCCACCACCCGATATCTGTGCGGCCGTCGGTGTCGTAACCGACCCAGGTGGAAAGTACGACGGGGCTGGGCGTCAGTTCCGTCCAGCGATCCGGCCAGGCATCACGCGCGACCGAAATCAGTGCTGCGTTGAACCGGTCGATCGCATCCCGCCCGTTGGCAATGGCGGCGACCGACTGTTCGAATTCACTGCGAAGGGTAATCGGTGGGGGGCGATGGGACTCGAACGATGGCGCCGGCCGGCCGCAGGCCATTTCAGCCAGCGCCTGGTTGACGGGCAGCGGCAACGAAAACGTCGGATGCGCCGTGAAAACCGCCGCGAAACGCGTGCGCTCGGTTAGTGCCCGGTATTCGGCCCAGCGAACCGGAGAGTCGTTCGGGTCCGGCCGAAGCAAATGCTGCGCGAGGCTGGCGAGAATGCCGTCATTCGCCGCTTGATCGATGCCGCCCAAATAGGTTGGGATGCGACCGGCGCGGTCGTGAAATGCAGCATCGCGCAAGTGTCGAATGAGCGCCGAAATATCTCCCTCTGTCAGGCTGCCGGTGTCCATCTTGCGTGTGATCGCTAGCGATACCAGCAGAACGGGGTTGCCGAATGGATCTTCGTCGGCGCGGGCACCTAGGCGGGCGGTGAGGTCCAGGAGTTCCTGGGCCAAAACGGAGGTCGATGAGGGAGTTGGCATGTCCAGCATGCCAGGAGTGTGATCTGCTTTGTGCATTGCAGCAAGATGGAAATTACCGAGCGAACCGGGCGTTAAGGTGGCGGCTGGGTGGACTTTTGGCTTGGCGTTCCCGTCCCGCAACGCCGCACTTCATTTCGTGTAACGATACAGAATTTATACCGGCCAATCATGTTGAATCGGATATTTATTTTCAGAATAGATCGTGCTGTTTTTGTTTGACGACACAAATATTACATTTTTTATAATGCGACTATACTCGTTATTTATTTTCTCGTATCAACGCGGCGGCCGGGGATAATTTCATCTTATACCAACTCGCGTTTGACGTTGACTTACCGCCATATCTTGTTCAGCACCACCCCCGGCAACGATGATAAGAGCATCGGCGTCCTGCGATAATACCCCCGGAGTTCGCCGTGCGAAACGCCGGGGGTAACGCACTAAGCCATGCCGGCTGGCGCCTCGCACACCACGGTCTTCATTTCCGCCGGCACCGAGACTTCCAGCAGTTCCAGCACATCCGCCGTCGCAGTCTCGTTGTGGCGCATGCCACCTGGAATCATCAGCGAATCGCCTGCCGTCAGGTGAATTTTCGAACCGTCCTCAAACTCCAGATCAACCCAACCCTTCAGCATATAAACAAGCTGATGCTCGCAGATGTGATAGTGCCAGCCGGTCGGCTCCCCCAGGCCCTGCGTCGCGGAGGTGACTTGCGCCCGCATCTTCCCGCCCGTCGCGTCCGTGACGCCCAGATCGCGGTATTTGAAGAAAGAGCGGCGGCCAACCACATACTTCGCATCGTCCACCGTGGCATGCGCCAGCTTGCCGCCCGCCGTCCCTACGCTATCGTTCATGTTCATTCTCCCGAGTGGTACGCCCCGCCGGGCACCCCGACGGCACGCCTGGCGGGTAGTTAAGGCCGTTCCCTGCCCGTCTGCAAATCACGCCGATATCCGCAGACCGGCCAAAATATTATTGAGACGTTATAGCAATATTTCGAATAGAACCCGTCAATCCTGGGTGAATCAAGCAAAATTCATGTTCCTTCTCCTGCTCCCCGCCTTACGTCCTCGTTCACGATGTCTCGAACTATATTCGGTATCAGAACGTATCAGGGGTGCGGCTATGGACATGGTGGTTCAGAATATTGAGAATTTCTCGCGTCGGCGCTCCCAGCGCCCGTTCCTCTCGATCGTGGCGCCCTGTTACAACGAAGAGGCTTGTTTGCCTGAATTCTATCGCCGGGTGACGGACGCGGGAAGGCAAGCGGCCAGCGAAGACTATGAAATCATTTTCGTCAACGATGGTTCCCGAGATCGTACGCGCGAAGTCATGGAAACGTTGGTCGCTTCCGACCCGCACGTTGTGGCCATCAATTTGTCTCGGAATTTCGGTCATCAGCTTGCTCTGACCGCTGGCCTACAAGCATGTTCCGGCGCGCGAATCCTCATCATCGATGCAGATCTCCAGGATCCACCCGAATTGCTCGGCGCAATGATGCGAAAGATCGATGAAGGCGCAGACGTCGTGTATGGACGGCGCAGCACGCGTGAGGGTGAAACCCGCTTTAAGGTCCTGTCGGCAAAGCTGTTTTACAGATTGCTAAGGACGATGATCGATGTCGATATTCCCGCAGACACCGGTGACTTCAGGCTGATCACCCGACGTGTCCTCGACCGGTTGAACAGCATGCCCGAGCATCACCGGTTTATCAGGGGCATGGTAAGCTGGATTGGCCTGAAACAGGTTCCGCTCGATTATGAACGAGACCCCCGATTTGCCGGCACCACCGAATACCCTCTGTTGAAGATGTTGCGATTTGCCGTAGATGCCGTCACCGGCTTTTCGGTCACGCCCTTGCGCACCGCATCTTTCCTCGGCGTAGCCCTCGGTCTGGGGAGCCTCATGATGGTTATCTATACGTTGGGAAGCTGGTTAACGGGGTCAACGGTCGATGGTTGGACAAGCTTGACTACGATCGTCTTGATCATTGGCAGTGCCCAACTCGTGACGCTTGGTGTGATCGGTGAATACCTCGGCCGATTGTACATGGAATCGAAGCAACGACCGCTGTTTATCGTGGATAATGTTGTCAGTCAGCAAAGTTCAACACCTATTCGATACGACTCCTAAGCATCGACAACCACCGACAGACGATGCTGCTCAAGTCCGCTTCGGTAACAAATCCAGGGCCATCGCTGTGAATGTCGGGGCCATGCGAACCGGTGGTCCTGGCCCGCATCTCCCTGGCCTCCATCTCCCGGCGGCCAACGCGTGATCAGGAATGGCATCCAAACCGCGCGGCTCGGTCCGGCGGTATCGGGGTTTTATCGTACTTAGACATTGAATACGGGGCTGCGACGATCCGGTATCCGTCGAACAATGGGTTGGCCAGTACCGCCCCCAAGGCATCGTCTGGCCATCCAGGGCTCTTATCGAGGACGATGAAGGTCTTGCCGCCCACGGTCCCGGTTACGCCGAAGTACGGTCCAAAATCGAACGGCCGGGCATTCACCGGACGCCCCCCGGCATAAAGGCGAGAGAAGAACACCTGGCGCTCGTCGCTGAGCAGCAATGTGTGCGAACCGCAACTCGTGAGCAGCATATCGCCAAAGGCCTCTTCCTGTTCGCGCCGTTCATTCAGCGCCGCATGCCGCTCCCAAACCCATCCGATGTTGGCGTGCGTGGTTGTCCGATAAGGCGCCGGCACCGGGATGTAGGGTGAATGAGCGTCATTCTCTCGCAACAGCAGCGGGCGGGCCACTTCCGCGAGTATCTGATCACCGGCAACGAGAGAGATGGCAAGGACGACAACAGCGACAAATCGAATGCGTAGGCCGGCAAGCCACACGCCGATCAACAGGCTGAACCCAGCAAGGGTCAGCATGAAGTGGCGCGTCGGCATCGGATTGGGAAGGAAAAACAGCATCGGGACGACGATCAAGGCCAAAGGTCCCAGAAAACCAGCGAGGCCGCCGACGGCATCTTGGTGCCGTTCAGGGATGGCCGCCCATCCGATCCGGACCGTGGCAAGGACACCCACTATCGCGGTCAACAAACCACAGCCGACCGCCATATAGACAAATCCTGGAATTACGGCGGACCATGTGTAGAACATACTAAAGTAGTGGCCGACCGTGTTGCCCATCCCAGTGCCCACCAGGCTTTGCTGAAGGATATAGAAGGCAACCAACGCCGTGATTGGCGGTAGGGATCGGATCGCACCCGACCGGAGGAACCGCCCGACAGATCGGGTGTCGATTCGGGATAAAACGAGCCACGGAAACGCCAGGAATATCTCGCCGCGCGTCAACAGGCCCGCGAACAGCAAGACGGCGGCCAATGTCCAAAGCACGACCGCGCGCCAACCGGCTACCGGGACGAAAAGACAGATGGCCGCAGCGTTCAACAACGCAAACATTGGCATCGACTGATGGCCGGATGTCCCGAGTTCCATCATCATCGGGCTAAAGGCGAACACCACGAGGGCCGCGACTGCGACACGGGGACCATAAATCAGGCGGGACGATAGCCAAAAGCACACCAATCCCACTAAGATCGACCAGAAGCCGATCTCATTGATCAGCGCCATGAGTGCATTGGGATCTTGAAGTGTCGCTGGACTGGCAAAGGCATAGATCGCGGCCAAATAGCCGAACCCAAAAGCGCGATCATAATGCAGCACGCTGCCGAGACGTTCTCCGGTCTCGGCACCGTCGAGTATCCCGACCATCACGCGGTAAAGATCGGCTTCGCCTAATGCATATTGATATCGGAACAAATATATACCGATCGCAAAAATAAGAACGATCAGAGCAACGACGGCGATATCGCCATATTTGATGCGCGTTCGCGACGCGACTTCGTGATCGAGAGGCAATGGCAAGGAACTGGACATCATAAACCTGCTACTGAAACGACAAAATCTGATGCTGAGAACCGAGATCCTGCATGATATCGAAATTACTCGCTGTCCGATATTTAGCCCTGTTGCAGTGTTCGATCGGCGAATTATAGACCAGTGAACTGGCAATCCACTTCAACAAACGGTCAGACCAATTTTAAACCACTGGATTTTTATCGGCGCGATGACAGGCATGAAGCTATTTGCTCGTTTGCCGCCGGACATTAACCTGTATCCAAGAGGGCCGTCCGGGATCGTCAGCATTGGCATCCAGCTCTCCGATTTCACCGCAACTTTCAATGAGACGGCCCTATCGCTGAACCATACAGAATTGCTTATTATCATAATTGTTCCGGGAAAGATGCAAGCTCTCCCCCGCCACGGACAAACGAACCGACATGGGGTGGTCCGACATGGGGTGGTCCGACATGGGGTTGTCCGACATGGGGTTGTCCGACACCGGCCTTGCCCAAATCGCAGCCACACGGCATCAACACGCTCATGAGCGATTCGATCCCAAAAATTCGCATCCGCGGACTTCACAAGCGCTTTGGCGCAAAACGCGTACTGGACGGCGTGGACCTGGACGTGCCGCAAGGCACCTCCCTCGTTGTGATCGGCGGATCAGGGTCCGGCAAATCGGTGCTGCTGAAATGCGTGCTCGGCCTGATCGAGCCGGATGACGGGATCATCGAGATCGATGGCAAAGACATCATGAAAATGCCGCGCGGCGACCGTGAACTGGTCCGAACGCGCATTGGGATGTTGTTCCAGGCCGGCGCCCTGTTCGACAGCCTGCCGGTCTGGGAGAATGTCGCGTTCGGATTGATTGCCAGTCACAAGGCGACCCGCGGCAATGCCCGCACGCAGGCCGACAGTTTCCTGGGACAGGTGGGCCTCGCCGCCACAGTCGGCGATTTGTCGCCCTCGGAGTTGTCGGGCGGCATGCAGAAGCGTGTTGCCTTGGCGCGGGCGATCGCGTCGCAGCCTGACATCATGTTCTTCGATGAGCCGACGACGGGCCTCGATCCAATCATGGGGGCAGTGATCGACGGTTTGATTGTCGATTGCGTCAAGCGCCTGGGCAGCACCGCCATCGCGATCACGCATGACATGGCCAGCGCACGCCGGATTGGCGATCAGGCAGCGATGCTGCTGAATGGGCGCATCGTTTGGGCCGGGCCGGCCGAGAATTTGATGGACAGCGGCAATCCGGCGGTCGATCAGTTCACTCATGGCCGGCGGGAAGGCCCCATCCAAATGGAATTGCGGCGCTGAATCGCTCCCTTCTGCTTTTGGCCGTCTTACTGGCCCCAACTGCGGCGCAGGCCGGCGCGGCCGACGAACTTGTGGGCCTGTTCATTCAGGGGTGCGTACCCTTTGCCGGCAACGCGCCCGCCCTACGGGATTGGGCCAAACGCACAGGCTTGCCGATAGTACCGGAGCAGGCCCGCACCGCTTTTCTGCACGGCGCCCCGGGCCAGGCGTTCGATGCCTCCGCTGCCGAGGCGAAGCTGGTTTTGGTGTCCTCCGACGATGGTATATGTTCGGCGGTTACCAACCGGGCGGCGCGGCAAGCCGTTGGCGATGCGCTGGAAGCCGGGTTTCGCCAGGCCGGGCTTGCGTTTCGATTGGTGATCGAGCGCGACGATTCCAAGGTCAGCGCGATCCATAACCGGGAATATCTTGCCACCAAAGATGGCCGAGGGTGGCGAATCCTCGCTGCCACGGTGAAAGATGATAAAGGTGGAGAGGCGATGTTAACGGCGGCTCCGGAGTAGCGTCGAGAGTCTCCTGAGGGACGCATGCCGCCGTGTGTTGCTGCTGGCACAGCCAAAAGGCCTTCGCCCACCGCAACGTTGAGAGGGCCCCGACGACGACAAGGCTGGCCGTAACGTCGAGGGTCAATCCAAATACTCACTTACCGGCGCCGTCGAACGACGTCCCTTTTCGGAGCTCCCCTTGGCCAAACCCGTCTCCCGCTTCGTCTGCCAATCCTGTGGCGCCGTCACCCTGAAATGGGCCGGACGTTGCGAAACATGTGGCGAGTGGAACACCGTCGAAGAAGAAGCGATCGTTGCGCGCCCTGGCCCGGCGGCGAAAGCCCCTCCCGTTCGAGGCATTGCATTCGTCGGGCTGGCCGGTAGCACCGAACCGCCACCGCGCACGCCTATCGGTATCGCCGAACTCGACCGCGTGCTGGGCGGAGGACTGGTGCCCGCCTCGGCTGTGCTGGTCGGCGGCGACCCTGGGATCGGGAAATCGACGCTGCTGTTGCAGGCCGCCGCTCGGTTGGCACGGTCCGGCAAGCGCGTGCTGTATGTCTCCGGCGAAGAATCCATCGACCAGATCCGTCTTCGCGCCCGGCGGCTCGGTGTTGCCGACTCGACGATCGAACTCGCAGCCGCGATCAACGTGCGAGAGATCGCCGCCAGCCTGGAGCAGGCTAAGGACACCACGCTGGTCGTGATCGACTCGATCCAGACCATGTGGATGGACACGATCGACAGCGCGCCGGGCACCGTCACCCAGGTGCGCGCCTGTTCGTTCGAGCTGATCCGCCTCGCGAAGGCAGGGCACTTCGCGGTGGTGCTGGTCGGGCATGTCACCAAGGACGGCGGCCTCGCCGGCCCGCGCGTGCTGGAGCACATGGTCGATGCGGTGCTGTATTTCGAAGGCGATCGCGGCCACCAGTTCCGCATCCTGCGGGCGGTGAAGAACCGCTTCGGCGCCACCGATGAGATCGGGGTGTTTGAGATGACGGAGGCCGGGCTCGCCGAAGTGCCGAACCCCTCCGCACTGTTCCTGGCCGAGCGCCGGGGTAACATCGCTGGTAGCGCGGTGTTTGCCGGGCTGGAGGGCAGCCGCCCGGTGCTGATGGAGGTGCAGGCATTGCTCGCCCCGAATCCGGGCGGGTCGCCGAGGCGTTCCGTCATCGGTTGGGACAGTAGCCGCCTGTCGATGTTGCTCGCGGTACTGGAAACCCGCGCCGGGGTGCGGCTGAACCAGACCGATGTGTATTTGAATATCGCGGGCGGTCTGCGGGTTAGCGAACCCGCCGCCGATCTGGCCGTCGCCGCCGCCATCGCATCCGCCGCGTTCGAAACCCCGACCAGCCCCGGCATGGTTTATTTTGGGGAGGTCGGCCTGTCCGGCGAAGTTCGTCAGGTCGCCCAGGCCGAGGCGCGGTTGAAGGAAGCCGCCAAGCTGGGCTTCGACTTGGCCACATTTCCCCGCCGCGTGGCACACGGCAACCGCAAGCTTGCGGCGCCGGACGGGCTGCGAATGGAGGAAATCGGCCACATCGCCGATCTTGTTGCTCGCTTTGCCCCTGAATCGGCCAAGAAGAACGCATGATCCGCTTGGCGGCGAGCGTCAGGGAGACGATAACCCGGCTTCCATTCCAACTGCGGTGACCCAATTGGCGGTGACATGACGTGGGTTGACCTCGTGATCTTTGGTTTCCTGGCGATCTCCGGCCTGCTCGCGTTTGTGCGGGGGCTGGTGCGAGAAGTGCTGGGCATCGGCGCGTGGGGCGGGGCGGCCGCCGCCGCGATTCTGGCGCTGCCCTCAATGCGAGAGGTCGTGCGCACCTGGCTTTCCACCCCCGAATGGGTCGATCCGGTCAGCTTTGTGGTTGTCTTCCTTCTCACCCTGATCGTCCTGATGCTGATCGCCCGTGCCATCGGCGGCTTTGTGCGCGGTTCCGCGCTGGGTGGCGTCGATCGCACACTGGGGCTGGTTTTTGGTCTCGCACGGGGTGCGGGGGTGGTCGTCATTGCCTATATCGTGGGTCAGATGGTGTTTCCGATTGAACGGTGGCCGGATGCGGTGCTTGAAGCACGCACGTTGGCCCCGACCTATGAGGCAGCCCGCTGGGTGCGGGACCAATTGCCTCCGCTGTATCGCCCACACACGCTCGATCCGCCGCCGGCGGGACGGGAAGCCACTGCCGAAGCCTTGCTGCGCGCCAATCCGCAAGGACGCGCCACCGGCAAGCAAACCGTACGCGAATAGGAGCTGTCACAGATGGCATTCACCAGCCGGGACCTTGATACCTCCACGGGAGACGACGACTCGCTGCACGAGGAGTGCGGTGTATTCGGCGTCTGGAATACCCCCGATGCCGCGGCAGTCACCGCACTAGGGTTGCACGCGTTGCAGCATCGCGGGCAGGAAGCGACCGGGATCACCAGTTTCGATGGGGCGCGCTTCCATTCCCATCGCGGCATGGGGCTGGTCGGCGACAATTTCGGCGATGCCCGGGTCATCGAGAAGCTGCCGGGCCGCATCGCCATCGGCCATAACCGCTACGCCACCACCGGCGAAACGGTTCTCCGAAATGTCCAGCCTTTGTACGCGGATTTTGAGTTCGGCGGCTTCGCGGTCGCCCACAACGGCAACCTGACCAACGCGCATGTCCTGCATCGCGCCCTGGTGCGGCGCGGCTGCCTGTTCCAGTCCACCACCGACTCCGAGGTCTTTATCCATCTGATCGCCATCAGCCTGTATTCGACTGTGGTGGACCGGCTAATCGACGCCTTGAAGCAGGTGGTCGGCGCTTACTCCCTGGTTGCGCTGTCGAACGAGGCGCTGATGGGTGTGCGCGACCCGCTGGGCGTGCGGCCGTTGATCCTTGGACGCATTGGATCGGAAGGCACAGGCGGCTGGGTGCTGGCGAGCGAAACCTGCGCGCTGGATATCGTGGGCGCCGATTTCGTCCGCGACGTGGAACCGGGGGAGATCGTGGTTATCAACGACCTCGGCGTTCACAGCGTCAAGCCGTTCAGCAAGCAGAAGGAACGCTTCTGCGTTTTCGAATACATCTACTTCGCGCGGCCCGACTCCGTGATGGAAGGCATGCCGGTCTATAACGCCCGCAAGCGCATCGGCGCCGAACTGGCGCTGGAAGCCGCTGTCGAGGCCGATGTCATCGTGCCGGTACCGGATTCAGGCGTGCCGGCGGCGATGGGTTATGCAACCCAAAGCGGCATCCCGTTTGAGCTTGGGATCATCCGCAACCACTATGTCGGGCGCACCTTTATCGAACCCACCGACCACATCCGTAACCTCGGGGTGAAGCTGAAACACTCAGCCAACCGGCCGGTACTGGAAGGCAAGCGCGTCGTGCTGGTCGATGATTCGATTGTCCGCGGCACCACCAGCAAGAAAATCGTCGAGATGGTTCGCGCTGCTGGTGCGAAAGAGGTGCATATGCGCATTTCTTCGCCACCAACCGTCAACTCCTGTTTCTATGGAATCGATACGCCGGAGCGCAGCAAGCTGCTGGCCGCCAACCATACCGTGGAGGAAATGGCGGCACTGATCGGCGCCGACAGCCTGGCGTTTATCTCGATCGACGGGCTGTACCGCGCGCTGGGCAAGCCGGGGCGCGATCCGGGCAAGCCCTATTACTGCGATGCCTGCTTTACCGGTGACTATCCGATTGCCTTGCCGGACCAACAGGACAACGCGGACCGGCAACTCACCTTGCTGGCGGCGCATCACTGATGTCTGGCTTGCTGAAGGGATCGGTCGCGCTGGTGACGGGCGCCAGCCGCGGTATCGGTGCGGCTACGGCCATAGAACTGGCGCGTTTGGGTGCTCGGGTTGTCATCACCGCGCGAACCCAAGGCGGCCTGGAAGAAACCGACGACGCCATTCGTGCGCTGGGCGGCGAG
The DNA here is from genome assembly GCA_025355085.1 of Rhodopila sp. Classification (GTDB taxonomy): domain Bacteria; phylum Pseudomonadota; class Alphaproteobacteria; order Acetobacterales; family Acetobacteraceae; genus Rhodopila. Next base: position 39,767 of record JANXLQ010000024.1, on the reverse strand, counting down.
GCGACTATTCTGCCGCTGGATTTGCGGGAGGGGGCTTCTATCGACGCCATCGGCCCGACTCTGTTCCAGCGTTTCGGGCGGCTGGACATCCTGGTCCATAACGCCGGAGCGTTGGGTAAGCTGACGCCGGTGTCCCACATTCTGCCGGACGACTGGGCGGATGTGGTGGCGGTCAATCTGTCGGCGGCGTGGCGGCTAATCCGGACGTGCGATCCGTTGCTGCGGCAAGCTGCTGCTGGACGAGCCGTGTTCGTGACGGAAAACCGAGCGCGGGAGCCAAGGGCGTATTGGGGGGCGATGGGGGCGACGAAAGCGGGGATGGAACATCTGGTTCTAACCTGGGCACAGGAAATCGCCACGACGCCGCTGCGGGTCAATCTGTTCGACCCCGGGGTGGTGGCGACCCGGATGCGGGGTAATGCGTTTCCGGGCGAGGACCCGAAGACTTTGGCGGCGCCCGATACCGTTGCGCCCTGGTTGGCGGCCTTGTGTTTGCCGGCAGAACTCCGGAACGGGGCGTTGGCCGGCTTTGGTTAGCGATACACCTGGAGTATTGGATACCAACGGCCCAATGTTTCGACCGTTCGGCCCCTTCTCGTCAAGGCAGGCGAAGCAGGCTGTGCGAAAACTCCCGCCCAAATTTGCGTTGGAGAATATTTTTCTCTGGCATGCCCCTGTCGTCGCGACGACCCAATCCCGTCACGGCAGGAGAATGCCTACCATCTGCGCCTTTTCTGGGCCGGGACAGCAAGGCGTGGATGACGGGCCTTCGCCCGCCATGACGGAGAGGAGCCGCCGGAGAAAACCATTCTCCGCCAAAAGCGCGGGCGAGAGTTTTCACACAGCCTGCTTCGCCTGCCATGACGAGAAGGGGCCGAACGGGTCAAACATTTGCCGGTGGTATCACCCGCTAAATCGCGGCAAATGCTCGGCCAAACCCGCATAAGCCTCATCGTCCGTCCGGTCATATCGCAACGGTGTAATAACGATCTTTCCCGCACGCATAGCGCTGTAATCGCTCTCCGGCCCTTGCTGGATGTTGCCGCGTTTGAAATTCAACCAGTGATACTCCATCCCCCGCGGATCGACCCGCGTTTCCACATGCATGCCGGCGACTGCGCCCTCACCCTGCCGAGCCAGCGTTGGGGGACCGGCCTCGGCGGCGGGAATCGGGGGAAAATTGATGTTCAGCACGGCATTTTTCCCCCATCCAATCGCCCACAGCGAGCGAATCGTTTCGGCGCCCAACGTGCGCGCCGTATCCCAGGGCACGGCATCGCGCTTGATGAATGCCTGGCTTAACGCGAGTGCGGGAACCCCCAGCATCATCGCGGTCATGGCGCCGCCGACCGTGCCGGAGAAAACCGTTTCCAATCCCAGGTTCAGCCCACGATTGACGCCCGACAGAACCAGTTGCGGCGGTGCATCTTTCATGATGTGGCACAACCCCATCGCCGCACAATCGCCCGGCGTTCCGGTCACCCCGAAGCGCCGATCGCCGCGTTCGGTTATGCGCAGTGCGTGATGCAGACTGATAGCGTGGGATTGGCCCGACTGATCGTGTTCGGGTGCGACGACCCAGACCTCCCGCGCGATTTGGGCAGCGATTGCCTCCAGGACCTCCATGCCGGGGGCATCGATTCCGTCGTCGTTCGTTAGCATGACCCGATCAAGCACCGCGCGCACTCCTTGTTGCTGCCTCTGTTTGACCCGGTTGCATCCAAACCGGCAAGAGGCCAGCATTCTGGTCAGGCAAAGCAGGAACGCCGGGTCCAACGAAATGGCGATTCAGCTACATTTTCGTTATGATCTGGCTTGCCCGGGCCGCTGCCAGGATATCCGCGATCAGGCGCTGGCTCGCCAGCGCCTCTTCACCCGTCACGGCCGGATCGCGATCCTGCTCGATAGCATCGAGAAAATCGGTCAGCACGGCACGATGGGCATCGTGCGGAAAGTCCATGATGCCGGCCCCGCTGCCGGTCCCTGCCTCGGCGGTGATCGTTTCATCGACGCCACCAATGGCCGAAAGGCGAAGCCCGCCTCCGACCAAGGACGCCATGCCCTTCGAGCCGGTGATTTCGATGCGTTCGGGATCGCCCGGATACGCCGCGGTCGTTGCGATAATCGTGCCGGGCGCGCCGTTGCCCAGACGAACCAGGGCCGAGGCGAAATCCTCCGTCTCCATCCGATGTACCGCCGTCGTAACGGCCTGAGCCGCGATCACCTGTCGAACGCCGACCAGAGATCGAAACAAATCCAGCGTGTGGATAGCCTGCGTCATCAAGACACCGCCGCCGTCGCGCGCCATCGTTCCGCGTCCGGGTTCATCGTAATAGGCTTGCGGCCGCCACCACGGTACCAGCATCCAGGCGGCGGTAATCTGTCCCAGTTCGCCCGCATCGATGGCCGCTCGCAGACGCAGGCTCGCCGGACGAAACCGGTGTTGCAGCACCACACCCACCCGTTTGCCCGCCTGCCGCCCAGCCCGTACCAATTTTTCGGCGCGTTCCACCGTCAGTTCCAGCGGTTTCTCCACCAGGACATGCTTCCCGGCGCGCAGACACCGTTCGGCGATCTCCAGATGGGCGGAGGCCGGGGTCAGCACAATGACCGCCTGGATCGCAGGATCGGCAATCACCCGGTCAATGTCGGTCGTAACCGGAAACCCAAACCGATCCGCAAAAACCTGTGTCCGCGCCTCCGTACGGGACGCGGCGGCCTTCACGTTCACCCGGCCGGCAAGATCGAGCAGACTCTTCGCATGCGGTTCGGCGCCCGGTCCGAGGCCGATCAGCGCAATCGTCGTTACCATGCCGTCTTGTATCCCTGGAACTGCGTCGCGATGCGTTTGATTTCCTGGATTACGTCTGGCGGCACATCGCCACCGGCAGAGGAAGAGTCCGCCCGCAAATTCAACGCATCGCTCACGCCACCGAAACGTTGCTGAATCCGAGCGGCGATGTGCTTATGCGTGCCGACGGCAGCGAACAGGTGTACCACGTCGTCCGAAATGCGGCTGGCCATTTCGTTCCACTTCCCGGCCTTTGACATTGCGTTCAGTTCGCGCCCCAGATCGCCGTAGCCGTGCATTTCCAACACACCCCAATAGCCCGGGGTAGAGCCATAGAACGCCACCCGCCCGCGCACGATTTCGAAAGCTTTCGCCGTCGCTTCGTCGTCGGCACCGGTCGCAACGAAACCACCCCCGGTGATCTCAAAATGCTCCCGCGTACGTCCGGTCCGCGCCATGCCTTCCTGCACGCGGGGGATAATGGCTTCCTCGATATAGCGGCGGGTACAGAACCCATGCAGGCGAACGCCGTCGCCGACCTCCCCCGCCAAACGCAACGAATGTTCGCCGACCGCCGCCAGCGTGATCGGCACCATCTTCTGGCCGGTGGACGGCGGCATGAAGTAAGGTGGCATCAGCGTGAACGTGTAGTGTTTACCCCGAAAATCCAGTTTCGCTCCGGTTTCCCACGTCGTCCAGATCGCCCGCAACGCCTGAACATATTCCCGCAGCCGAGGTGCCGGAGCGGTCCACGGTACGCTGAATCGCTTCTCATTATGCGGCCGTATCTGTGGCCCGATCCCCAGGACGAACCGTCCGCGCGATGCATTCTGCAAGTCCCAGCAAGCATGTGCGACCACCATCGGGCTGCGTGGAAACGCGATCGCAACGGATGTGCCCAGTTCCACCCGATCGGTGTTCACCGCGGCTATAGCGTGCGCCAGGAACGGATCGTGCTTGTTCTCCATCGTCAGCAAACCGTCATATCCGGCGGCCTCCGACGCGATTGCCGACGCAGCGGTTCCACGTAAATCGGCCTGCGGCAGTGTGTTCAGGACCCGCATCGGTCAGCGTCCCGTAAACACAGGCTTGCGCTTTTCCTTGAACGCGTTGATCGCCTCGCGATGGTCTTCCATTTGCGAACACCGCGCCTGATTGAACGCCTCCCCTTCCAAAGACGTTGCGAAATCGCCGGTTTCCGCTGCGCCTAAATTCTTCTTGGTGTAACCCAACGCGATGCGCGGCATCGATGCGATTTTCCGAGCCAATTCCATTGTCGCGGTCAAAAGTTCTGCGTCATCGACGACCTTATTGACCAGCCCGATCCGCAATGCTTCTTCCGCATCGATCAGGTCGCCGGTGAAGAACAGTTCGCGCGCTTTTGCTGTGCCCACTAGCCGGGTCAACGTCCAGGTGCCGCCCCAATCGCCGGACAGCCCGATCTTGATAAACCCGGTCCCAAAACGAGCCGACCGCGCCGCCACCCGAATATCGCACGCTGCCGCCATGCTTAAACCCGCGCCGGCGGCAACGCCGTTGATCATGCCGATAATCGGCTTGGGCGTGTTGTGCATCAGCATCGGGATGCGGTTGGATTGTTGGATGCCGGCGGCGCGTTCCTCGAAGCCTCGGGCTGACCGCCCGGCCATGGTCTTGACGTCGCCGCCGGCGCAGAAGCCTCGGCCGGCACCGGTCAGCACGATGCAGCCTATGGAATCGTCGGCGCCCAGGCGATAAACCGACTCCAATAATCCCAAACGGATTTCGTCGGACAGGGCGTTCAGGTTCTCGGGCCGGTTCAAAGTCAGGGTGGCAACGCCGTCTTCGACGGTCTCGATTAGGTCGGGCATGGACGTTTCTCCGGAATGTCAGTCCCCGGCACCTTGGCTTGGCGCGCCCGCCGCTGCAACACTGTGTCCGCACACCACGGGACGCGCCGCATGACCCTGACCCTCGACACCCATCTGCGCATAGGCATCCAGACGATCCATCGGCAAACCGAGCCGGCGACGGCGCCATGGTTGCCGAGGATCGACGAACTCGTGGACCTTGTGAAACTCGTAGATGAAAGCGGCTACGATTCGCTTTGGGCCGGCGACCACATTTCGTTTCCGGTCGCGATTCTCGATCCCCTCCTGCAACTGGCGCAGGCCGCCGTAGTCAGCCGCCGCCTGATCCTCGGCACCTCTGTCCTGCTGCTGCCGCTGCGCCATCCCACCCCAGTTGCAAAGCAAGTCACAACTCTGGACCACCTGACAGAGGGCCGCTTCATCCTGGGCGTCGGCGTCGGCGGCGAGTTCCCCCGCGAATACGCGGCCTGCGACGTTCCGCACAACGAGCGCGGAGCCCGTCTGTCTGAAGGCGTCCAGGTCCTCCGAAAATTCTTCACCGGCCAACCGGTAACCCACCACGGCAAATTCTATGGCCCATTCGAAGATGTCCCGATGAACCCGCCGCCCCGCCAACCCGGCGGCCCACCGATCTGGTTCGCCGGCCGCAAAGACCCGGCGTTGCGCCGAATCGGCCGGTTGGGCGACGGATATCTCGCCTACGTCATATCCCCCGATATGTATCGCGCCGCCCTGGCAACGATCGATAAGGCAGCCGAACAGGCGGGCCGCGGCACCATCCCTTTCGGCACCGGCCACCTGTTGTTCACCCGCCTCGATCACACCTACGAGGAAGCCCTGGACCGCGCGACGGAAACGTTAAGCGTCCGTTACGCCATGGATTTCCGCAAAGCCGCCCAGCGATACTGTGCGCTCGGTACACCCCAAATGGTCGCCGAACGCATCCGCGAATTCCACGCAGCCGGCGTCAGGCACGTCATCCTCGACATGCTCGGCCCCTATGAACAGAAAGCAGAACAAATCGAGTGGTTCGCGCGCGAGGCAATGCCGTTACTGAAGGATTTGACCTCGGGTTAGGATGCGGTGGCGCGCAGATAATGCCTCGCATCGATTTTTTCTGCCGCTTTTTCTGCCGCCGCGCGAACCGATGACCAACCGCTACGTTTAATGCCCGCTCCCCGATAGACCGTTAGCAAGAATGACAATTCCCCGGGAGAGTGGCTCATGGCTGTGAACGTAGCGCATTCGGCCCTTATCTTATGGGCACTATCCGCGACGCTACCGGCAGTTTCACCGCCGGATTACTGGCGATCGCAATGGGGGCACTGGTCGCGTCCATCGTGTTGGTGGCATTCTTTGGCGACAAGCGGAAGGCGGTGACGCGGGATCCGTCCTTGCGGCATGTGACGAAGTAGGCCGCCGCCTGCGATCGTATTCCGTCGTTTACCGATTGGTAACTTTTTTGCCGTAGCATCCCGATCGTCTGATTGACGACCATAATGCGCGAGGATGCATGCAGCGCTTTCCTGTGACCGAACCGCCCGACGCTGTGCTTGGTGCCCTTGGGAAGGCCCTCGACCTGGTGGATTTTGCAATCATCCTGCTCGATCCCAATTCGCGTGTTCGCTTTGTTAACAACCGGGTGTACGAACTGTTTATGCTTCCGGCCGATTTGATCGTCAGCGGTTGGGATTTTCGGACGCTGCTGGAACATGTTGCCGCCGCTGGGTGGTACGAGGCTGCGGAGTCTGATCTGCCCGCCTATCTGAACCAGCGGATTGCATCGGTAAGCTGCGGATTTACCCAATCGGGTATTATCGAGCTCACGCGCGGCCGCACTCTGGCATTTCGCTGCCAGCCGTGTCCGGATGGCGGGCGTATCCTGACGTACACTGACATTTCTCGCAGTGACCTGGACGCCGAGATGCTGCGGTCGCACGCCGATATGCGCTTCAACATAGAGACGATGGAGAGTCAGGCCGCGCATCTTGCAGCCCTTGCCGAATCCGCGGAGGACAATGCGCAAAGAGCCGAGGCCGCGAAACTGCTGTTACAAAGCGAAATCGCCGAACGCCGGCAGCTTGAGGTCGAACTTCGCCGGATGGCAACGACGGACGGACTGACCGGCGCGATGAACCGATCGGAGTTCATGGCGGTCGGGCAGCGTGAAACCGAACTGGCGCGGCGTTCCGGGCGTGATCTGGTGGTGCTGATGCTGGATGTGGACCACTTCAAGGCGATCAACGATCGTTACGGGCATGCTGGTGGCGATCTCGCGTTGCAGCATTTGGTCACGCTCCTGCATGCCGGTATCCGCAATGTGGATATGGTCGGGCGCCTGGGGGGCGAAGAATTCGCGATCGCGCTTCCCGCCACCGCCCGGTGGCCGGCAGAGCGCGTTGCCGAACGGCTTCTCACGACGGTCGCCAGAACAAATATTCCATTTGGAGACTCGCACATCGCGATGACGGTTAGTATCGGCCTGGCCGCCCAGCGTTCGTCTGACCTATCCATTGAGCAAATTATCGCGCGGGCCGACAGCGCGCTGTACCGAGCGAAAAACGGCGGCCGGAATCGGGTGGTGGTGGATGAACTGCTGGCGGTTCCGGGTGTAAGAACTTAGCCGAATTGGCGGACGACTGCGGCAAAGGCATTCAACTGGCTCGCGATGAAATCCCGGGTAGCCTGATCCGTCAGTTCGCCGGTGGAGGCATCCACCTTCGACATGATTTGGCTGACCATCGCCTCTGGCTTGTTGATGACCCTGGCATCCAGGAACACCAGGCTTTGCCGCAGGTGATATTGTGCACGAGCCCCACCTAACGCGCCGGGAGATCCGCTTTGGATGACGGTCGGCTTACCCGCGAACGGCTGCGCGGGCAGGCGGGACAGCCAGTCGCCGTGCAAGAACGCCGCGGTTCGGACATTGCCAATCCGGCATTCGGCCGCGATGCTTCCCGCCGGTAAACAATGAGGAAGCGATCGTGACACAAGCAACCGGCCCGCTGACGGGTATTCGGGTCATCGACATTACGACTGTCGTCCTGGGTCCGATGTGTTCCCAGACGTTGGGCGATATGGGGGCCGATGTCATCAAGGTGGAGACCACACAGGGGGATTCCACCCGGTTGATCGGACCGTCGCGCACACCGGGCATGGGATCGTACTATGCCAACCTCAACCGCAACAAGCGTAGCTTGGCGATCGACCTGAAGAAGCCGGAGGCGCGGGAAGCGATTCTGAAGCTGGTCGAGACGGCCGACGTGTTCGTGCATAATATGCGAATCGGTGCGGCGCAACGCCTGGGGCTGGATTACGAAACGCTGTCGGCACGGAACCCAAAGTTGATCTACGCGTGTGCCTCCGGCTTCCGGAAAGGCAGCTCGATGCAGGAATTTCCGGCGTATGACGACCTGATCCAAGGTGTGTCGGGAACTGCGGCTTTGAACGCCGGTCCGGATGGGGAGCCGCGTTATTTCCCCACCGTGATGGTGGACAAGCTGACGGGGGTCACGTTGGCGTCGATGATCGGCATGGCGCTGTTCCATCGGGAGCGCACGGGGCAGGGGCAGGAAATTCACCTGCCGATGATGGAGACCATCCTGTCGTTCATGTTGGTCGAGCACATGTGGCACGGCACGCTGGGGGAACCGGAAAAGGGCCTGGGTTACCCGCGGATGATGACGCCGCACCGCCGGCCGTATCAGACCAAGGACGGCTACATTAGCGTGATTGCCCACAGCAACGAGCAATGGAGCAAGCTGTTCGAGGCGATGGGTGTGGCTAACCTGATTCACGATCCGCGCTTTGACTCGGTTCCGGCGCGAACGAAGAACATCGACGCGGTCTATGCCACGCTGACTGAGGGAATGAAGCTGCGTACCACCGGCGAATGGCTGGCGGAACTACGTCCGGCGGATATCCCCTGCGGCAAGGCGAACGGTCTCGATGAGCTGTTTACGGACCCGTACCTCACCGAGACAGGTTACTTCGAGGCCCATAAGCATCCGGTTGAGGGCGATGTGGTGATCCCGGCAATCCCTGCCCGGTTTTCTAAAACCCCGCCCAACGTCCACCGCCCGTGGCCCACGCTAGGCCAGCACACCCGGGAGATCCTGGTGGAAGCGGGATGCTCGGAACAAGAGATCGAAGCGATCATGAAGGGGTAGGCTTTACCGGCTGCACATTATGCCGGTCGGAGCCTTTCCGGCCGGTTTGTGTGGCAGGGCAATTGGGTGAACGGAAAGCGGCTGCGGGTAACTGCCCACGACGGTGGTTGGCAGCAGATGGGTTGGATACGACATAGCAAGGGATATTCGCACGCACGATTGCGCCACGCGGCGCATCCTCGCAAACTTGGACTGCAATGCCTGAGGAGACCTGACCAATGTGGCCGATTCGATCCGCGCTGTTCGTGCCCGCCCATCGTCGCGACTGGGTTGGGAAGGCGATTCGCGCTGCTCCCGGTGCCGTTGTGCTGGATATCGAGGACTCGGTTCCGCCCCAGTTCAAGCCGCAGGCGATGGGGTATTTGAAGAGCGAAATTCATGAATTGCGTGACGCGGGCGTGGGGGCGTTTGTCCGCATTCAGCCACTGTACGACGGCACCGAAGCCGAGATAGCGGCCGCCGTCACCGATGGCCTGACCGCCATTGTGCCGCCGAAAGTTTCGTCGGCGGACGAAATCCGCCGGCTGCACGATCTGTTGAGCTACGCTGAAGGCCGAGCCGGTGTTGCACATGGCAGCGTCGGAATATTGCCGCTGCCGGAGACGGCGCAGGGAATGTACGACGCATACCATTTGGCAAAAGCCAGTCCGCGCGTGCGCGGCATCCATGGGGCCTTCAGCGGCCCGGTGTCCGGTGATTTCGCCCGCGCCTTCGGATTTCGCGCGACGACCGGCGGTGAGGAACAATTGTATCTCGCGTCGAAAATGGTGCTGGACAGCCGGGCAGGCGGGGCGATGTATCCGATAGCGGGGATTTTCGGGGTTGCGCAGGACGATTTGCCGGCGGTCGAGCGTTTGATCCGCCGCGCTCGGGACATTGGCTACACCGGGGTGGCGGTGATGCATCCGTCGCACGTCGCAATTGCCAACGCCGTGTATCGGCCAACGGCGGAAGAAGTGGCCTACTTCAAGGGCTTGCTGGAGGCGTTCGAAGCGGCGGAGAAGGCCGGTTTGGGGGCGGTGACTTATCAGGGAGCGATGATAGACTATGCGATGCTGCCGATGGCAAAAGAGATTCTCGCAGAGGCGGCACGAAACCGATAGCGTCCCCATATCCAAGCTTGATCAGAAGCCGGAGATACCATGCCTGCCGATTCCATCAGCACCGACGCTGCCCCCATTGAAATCCGGCTTGTGGATTATGCGCCGCCCGCGTTTTTGATCGATACGGTCGATCTTCGTTTCGACCTTGATGAAGCGGCGGCCACCGTTGTCGCCGTTCTGGCGTTGCGCCGCAATCCCGCCGCGCCGTCTCAATCCCCATTGCATCTGGACGGGGAGGCTCTGACGCTGGTGCGCCTGACCCGCGACGGTTCGCCGTTGGTGCCGGGAGATTATCATGAAACGAAGGGCGGACTGACGATCCCGGACATGCCCGATTCCTGCGTGCTGGAGATCGAAACGCTGGTATCGCCCAAGGACAATACGGAACTCAGCGGATTGTACGTTTCCGGCGGCAACTACTTTACCCAGTGTGAGGCTCAGGGTTTCCGTCGGATCACGTATTTCCCGGATCGGCCGGACGTGATGTCGCGCTATACCACGACCATCGTCGCCACATGTCCGGTGATGCTGTCGAACGGTAATCCGGGTCCGGTGTCGGATTTGGGCGGTGGTAAGCGTTCGGTAACCTGGACCGATCCGCATCCAAAACCGTGTTACTTGTTCGCGCTGGTGGCCGGCGATCTTGTGTCGGTGAAGGATAGTTTCATGACGAAATCTGGCCGGAAGGTCGATCTCGGCATCTATGTCCGAAGCGGTGACGAGGATCGTTGCGCGCATGCGATGCAGTCGTTGAAAAACTCCATGACGTGGGACGAGGACGTGTTCGGTCTGGAATACGACCTGGATGTGTTCAACATCGCCGCCGTGTCCGACTTCAACATGGGCGCTATGGAGAACAAGGGACTGAACGTTTTCAATACAAAATACGTGCTGGCACGCCCGGAAACCGCGACCGATACCGATTATCAGGGTATCGAATCGGTGATCGCGCATGAGTATTTCCACAACTGGACCGGCAACCGGGTGACCTGCCGCGATTGGTTCCAGCTTTCCCTGAAAGAGGGCCTGACTGTTTATCGCGATCAGGAGTTTTCCGCTGACCAGGGTAGCAGGGCGGTAAAGCGGATCGGCGATGTCCGGGCATTGCGGGCATCCCAGTTCCGGGAGGATGGCGGCCCGCTGGCGCACCCGGTGCAACCTGCCGCCTATATGGCGATCGACAACTTCTACACCTCCACCATCTACAACAAAGGTGCCGAGGTCATTCGCATGATGGCTACCATCATCGGCCGGCCGGCGTTCCGGCGCGGCATGGACCTGTATTTTGAACGCAACGACAACAAGGCGGTGACGATCGACGATTTCGTCAGTGCCATGCAGGATGCCTCCGGTGTCGATCTGGATAGTTTCAAGCTGTGGTATCATCAGGCGGGAACGCCGGAACTGACGGTCGAGGATGTTTATGATCCTGATACGAAACGCTATTCGCTGATCCTTCGCCAGGGCACCAAACCGACCCCCGGTCAGCCGGACAAATATCCGCTGGTGATTCCGGTTTCGATGGGACTGCTGGACGGCAACGGCCAGGAACTCGCCACCCGGCTGGACGGCGAACCGGACGCAACATCGGGCACGCGCGTGCTTTTGGCCACACAAGCGGAAAACCGTTTCGAATTCGTCGATGTCGCCAGCCGGCCGGTGCCATCGTTGTTGCGGGACTTTTCGGCACCGGTAAAAATGTCCGGGCTATCGCCTGATCGGCTGCGCTTCCTGGCGGCCCACGATTCCGATCCTTTCGTGCGGTGGGAGTCCGGGCAGCAGTCCGCGGCCTCTGCGCTGCTGGCCATGGTCGCGGCGATTCAGAAGGGCGCCGAACCGGTGGTGGACCCCGCGCTGATCGACGCGGTGGCGTCTGGCCTGGAGCAGGAACCCGGCTTCGCGGCGGAAGTATTGTCGTTGCCGGGAGAGGCGACACTGGCGGATAAAATGGATGTGGTCGATGCCGATGCGATTCACACAGCGCGCGACATGGTCCGGCAGGCGGTCGGCCAGGCGTTGGGTGCCCGTTTGCGCGCGGTGTATGATGATCTGACAGACAAAAATGGCTACGTGATCGACGGTCCTGCAATCGGCCGGCGATCATTGCGCAACGCGTGCCTCAGCTATCTGGTCGCGTCGGGGGAGGCGTCGGCGGTGTCGCTGGCGAAGGCGCAGTTCGATGCCGGCCAGAACATGACGGATGTCCTCGCGGCGTTGGCGATTTTGTCAGGTGTGGACTGTTTGGAACGTGCCGATGCGTTGGCGGCTTTTTACCGCTCGTGGCACGGCGATCCTCTGGTGCTGGACAAATGGTTCGCGATTCAGGCGTTCTCGCCACTGCCCGACACGGTGAAGGCAGTGCAATCGCTTCAGATGCATACAGACTTCGATCTGCGCAATCCTAACCGGGTCCGGGCGCTGATTGGTAGTTTCGCCGGTAACCAGGTGCGGTTCCACGATGCATCGGGGGCGGGCTATCGGCTATACACCGATACGATTATACAGCTCGATCCCACCAACGGTCAGGTGGCGGCACGCATGGTCTCGCCGCTGGGTCAATGGCGGCGGTTCGATGCACGGCGGCAGGCCTTGATGAAGTCCGAACTGCAACGGATATTGGATCTGTCCGGCCTGTCGAGAAATACGTTCGAAATGGCATCGAAGAGCCTGGTATGACCAGTTTTTGCGACCGTGCGTGGCAGCGCACAACAGAGCTTCGGGCCGCGATAGATGGCCTGAAGTTCAATCGCGAACTTGCCGCCGGCACGTTGGATCAGGCAAAGTTCCAGTTCTACATTCAGCAGGATGCCCTGTACCTCGATCAATACGCCCGTATCCTGCTGATGGCCGGTGCGCGAGGACCGGATGCCGCGACGTTGCGGTTGTTCGCGGAATCCGCCCTTGAAGCGGTGGCAGTCGAACAGGCGCTGCACGGCATGTATCTATCTCAATTCGGTTCGGGGAATGTCGAACCATCGCCGGATTGTCTCAGTTACACCAGTTACTTGCTTGCCACCGCCTATCACGAACCTTGGGAAGTTCTGATGGCGGCACTACTTCCCTGCTTCTGGATATACTGGGATGTAGGCAATACCATTGCGCGACAGGCGGCGCCGGATAACAAATACCGAGCCTGGATCGATACTTACTCGGACGAGGGTTTTGGCAATGCCGTCCGCGCCGTCATCGCGGCCACGGATGCTGCGGCTGTGACCGCAACAGATGCCATCCGAGAGCGCATGATGACGGCATTCGTCCGGTCGAGTCAATATGAGTATTTGTTCTGGGACGGGGCATATCAACTTCGCACCTGGCCTACCTGAGCGTCAGGCCCCGCCGGGCCTTCGCCCGCCATCACCTTCCTCGTCATGGTGCGCGAAGGCGCACCATGACGGCTGGGAACACAATCGCCGCTTTGCCAAAATGAGAACCGCTGATGCCAATATAGCCCGGCAGGAAGGAAAGGCTGGATTCACTCCTCCTTATAACCAACCTCCGGAATTCCTTGTTCATTGCCGTAATATTTATAAGGCAGGAACTTGCCGGACATCGTTAGCTTCACTCGATCGCCTTTGGGATTTGCCTCGCGGTCGATCTGCATATCGAAGTCAATCGCCGACATGATGCCATCGCCGAATTCTTCTTCGATCAGCGCTTTCCATGCGGGACCGTTGATCATGAGCATCTCATAGAACCGGTATAGCAGCGGATCGGTCGGTGGCATGCTTGTACCGCGATAGGGCACTTCGTTCAGCATTCGCTCTTCGGCGATGCTCAATTCGAACAGGGTAGCGGCTTTCTTCGCCAGGGGCTTCACCAGCTTCATCTGCCCGAGCAGAGCCCCGACGATCAAAACCTCTGACATGCCGCCGATCTGCTCGCAAATATGCTGCCAACTCCATTCTTTTTCGCGTTTGATATCGAGAATTTTCTCGGTCAGTTGGGTTCTGGTCATGGGATATCTCCGCTGATCTGAGAGTAGATAGACAGTCCCGGCGTAAATATAAACCGGCACCGGTCCGATTGTCCTGAGCGCGGCATGCACCGAAGTGATACGGCTGCGCAGGCTAATCGCTGCACCCGGTGCCACGAAAGCCCCATGGGTACCGCCCATCCGAAGACGGGCGGTATTTAACCTTTATGGCAGGTTCTTGTGCGACCCGTCGCAGCGCGGCGCCTTACCTGTCGCTTTACAACCGCAGAACGATACGATACCAGATTCTTCCGCATCGAACTTCATCGGCGAGAATGTGGAACCCTTGTGCGACCCGTCGCAGAACGGCTGCTTGCTGCTTTGACCGCAAGAGCACCACCAATAGGCCTTCCCGGCCTCGACCTCGATCTTGTAGGAGCCCTTCTGAGCAACGACGGCCAGTGATTCGGACATGATATTTCCTTTTTTGTTGTGTCAGACCGGCGCGGCGCCAAGCAGGCAACGCGCTTCCGCTGGGGTAACGTAACCGTCCAGCCCGGCTTCGGAAAGGGCTGCCCTTTCGCGGCCCACAGACCATGATTGTTTGAGGTCGCACCCTGCCGATGGTGAAAGGGAACGGATTGGGATGCGCCCCGGTCGGAACGCCATCAGGTCCCACCCAACTACGCGGCTGCCAGGGAATCCCGAAGGGTTTTCAGGGCATCCAACGCCGCGTTTGCGATATCCTGCAAATGCGCAAAGCCCTCCACCGCGTCCGCTACGGCACCCTGCTTGCAAGCACGCTCAATGTCCCGCGCCATGCTGCTCACAGCGATAGCGCCGCAATTCCCGGCGACCGAAACAAGATCGTGCGCCTCCTTCGCTGCCGCTGCGGTGTCCGCCGCTTCAAGCCGGGCGCCCAGGCGCTGAATGCGGGCCTCCATATCGATCAGCGATTCGGTCAGCAGGGACTCAATCTGGTCCGGCTTCATGAAGCTGCGCAGCATATCGATGACTGACTTATCCAGAGACGGCATTGCGTCGGCGTCGGCGTGTTTCGATCGGCCCTTGGTGGTCAATTCATGTAGTAATTGGAATAAGACTGGCGCCGACAGCGGTTTGCTCAGATAGCCATCCATTCCCGCGCTGCGATAACGCTCTTCGGATCCTTCGAACGCATCGGCAGTTAGCGCAACAATCGGGACATCGCGCCGCGGCGGCTGCAACGCGCGAATATGGTTGGCCGCCTTAATTCCGTCCATCACCGGCATCTGGATATCCATCAACACGATGTCGAATTGTTCGCGCATAACTGCTTCGACGGCTTTGCGGCCGTTCTCCGCCACCGTTACGCTGTGCCCAACGCCGGTCAGCAACGCGGTCATCAGCCGCTGATTGATCGCGTTGTCATCGGCAACCAAGATGTGCAGAGGACGCACGGCAGGTTCCGGCTCACTTTGCTCCACCACCGTCGGCGTCTGTCCAATCGCCTCCTGCAGCGGCAGTTCGATGCGAAAGACACTTCCCTTGCCAACCTGGCTCTGTACGGTCAGATGGCCCCCCATCAGTTCGGTCAGTTCACGGCTAATAGCCAGCCCCAGCCCGGTGCCACCGAAGCGGCGGGAGATAGAGCTATCCGCCTGGACAAATTTTTGGAACAGCCGATCCAGTGTGTCACGCGCAATGCCGATTCCGGTATCTTCGACATCGATGCAGATCGCCGATGCCTCTACGCTTGTTCGGATGCTTACCTGTCCAGCTTCGGTGAATTTGACCGCGTTGGCCACCAGATTGAGCAGGATTTGCCGCAACCGGAACGGATCGCCATGCACGCGCCGATCTCCAGCCGGATCGACCACACAGACAAGTGCCAGGTGTTTTTCCAATGCCAGCGGTGCCATCGGCACCACGGCAGCCCGTATCGTATCCCCCAGGTGGAAGTCGGTTTGCTCCAGTTCCAACTTTCCGGCTTCGAGCTTGGAAATGTCCAGGATGTCGTCAACGATGCTGAGAAGGGCGCCGGCGGAATCCCGGATCGCGGTCGAATACTCATGCTGCGCGGTACCCGGGTTGGACCGCAGCAGCAAGTCGTTCATGCCGATAATGCCGTGCAGCGGTGTGCGGATCTCATGCGACATGTTGGCCAGGAATTCGGTCTTAGCTCGATTGGCTTTTTCCGCCAAAGCCCGGGCGGCTTCTGCCTGATCCCGCGCCGCAGCCGCACGATCTTCGGCCCGCCTGCGGTCAGTAACGTCGGTATAGGTCCGGATTACGCTTCCCTCCGGAGTCGGCCTGTTGTGAACTTCCAGCACCTGGCCGTTGGGGCGGGTACGTTCGTAAACATAGGGCTTCATGGTTATGCTGCTTTTTCGGAACAGGGCCTTCAGTTCCTCGCTGGCGGTCTCGAACTCACCTGTCGCATGCTGGTAATCGGCGATCGTATCGATGTGCGGGTGATCCGCCAGGATCGTTTCCGGCAGTTCAAGCAACGTCGTGACGCGTTGGTTCCATGCGGCCACCCTGAAATCTGGCCCGATCATAATCAAACCCTGATCCATGTAATGAAACGTCGTCTCAAGCATCTGCGATTTGGCTGCCAGTTCTGCCTCGCTCGTCCGCAAGGCCGTCGCGGCTTCGCTCAGATCGCGTGCGCTATTCGTCAGGCGTTGAAATTGCCGGCGTAGAAGTTGGAACAGCCCGAGTAGAGTACAGATGACGACGGCTGCTCCCAGGCCGATATACAAAGTCTGCCGGCGCCAGTCCGCCAGCACGACCTCATCATCCGTGCCGGCATTGATCACCAACGGATAGTCGCGCACCGGCCGGACAGAAGTGGAGCGCGCGTTTCCATGGATGAAGCCAACTGTTTTGTAAACGCCGCCTCCGGCTGCCAAAACCCTGTACCACGGAGACTGAATGGGTAATTGCCGTCCGACCACCCCGGCCGACGGTGGATGGACTACCAGGATGATGCCGTCCCGGCGAAGCAACGTAATCAGAACACCCCCGTCGCTATCGACTGCGCCGAAAAAGTCTGAGAAATAGTCCAGTGCGATTGTGGCGGTCACGATACCGAGTAACTGGCCATCGCGATCATTGATGCGGCGAGCCAGAAACACAGTCCAGGGGCCACCGAGCCTGCCTTTTTCGGGGTTGCTGAGATAAGAATCGTTCCCCGATGTCTCGTGGAAATGCCGATACACGTCACCCGCTGTAAGATCGATGCCGAGCGAGGGCCAGTAACGGGACGTGTTAACCACATGCCCATCCGCGTCCTGGATGGTCAGTGCATCGAGCTGCGGAAGATTTCTTAATTTCTGTCGCATATCTTTATGGAACGATTCGGTCGCCAACGTGTCGCGCAGCATATCGCCGGTCTGAATGCCGCTGGCCTGGATCTGATCGACCGTCGCCGCCACCACCATATCCACGGCCTGCAGCGCTCGGCCGGTCTGTTCCGCCAGGACGATACCCAGACGGGTTTGCCTGTCTTCATAGATGCGGATCGCAGTTCTGTTACCGTCCCAAATCGCCAATGCCGTGGCTGCGGCAACCAGTAGGATAAGGCATGAAAACGCGCCGATCAGCGCCCGGCCGGCATTTGCGGCTTTCCCGGTAATAATTGGATGCTTGGTAGCGGACGCAGTGCCTGACATATGCGATGGTTAGATCACGCAACTGATCCAAACGAAACGGTTTCTTTAGGTTTGCGGGGGGAATTCGAGGTCAGCTACGGCGGTGGGATCGGTGGGGGGTCTTCCTATTGAACAATGAAAGCGACAGCCCGGCGCAGATAATCCCCGCTGCCGCGGGAACCAGCCAGTCCGGCCGATCCAACAAAGGCTGGATTACCGCTGTCCAGATCCAGTTGCCCAGAACCCGGCCCGACCACGACGGAAGTTGTTCGAAAAGGTTGCGGTCGAACAGGTACAATGCCCGGCCGAGCGTCATGCTTTCCGTCCCGAACGTCGCGATGGCGACGGCGGCAACAAGCAGGGCGGCGGCAAGCAGGGCCAGGGCGCGTTGGGCGATCACATAAATAGCTTCTCGGCTTTCCGGTCGGAGTATAGCGCAGCTACCTGTTCGGCGTATCCATTAAAAATCTGTGTCGGCACGCGTTCATCGCTGCCGAGCAGCCGTTCGGAGGCTTGGCTCCAGCGAGGGTGCGCGACGGCGGGGTTCACGTTTGCCCAGAAACCGTATTCCGAGGGCCCGATGGCTTCCCAGAATGTCTTCGGGCGTTTGTCGGTGAATGTGATCTTCACAATGGATTTGGCGGATTTGAAACCGTATTTCCACGGCAGATTCAGCCGGATCGGCCCACCGTTTTGCGCCGGCAACGGCTTACCGTAAAGGCCGGTGGAGATGAATGCCAGATCGTTGGCGGCTTCGTCGATCGTCAGACCTTCCACATAGGGCCACGGGTAGAAAGGTGCATTCAGTCCGGACATCGTTTTGTCCTGTGCGGTCTCGAATACCACATATTTCGCGGAACTCAGCGGTTCGGCGATTTTTAGAAGCTGGGACAGCGGAAAACCAGTCCAGGGAACGGTCATTGCCCAGGCTTCGACACAGCGATGGCGGTAGATGCGTTCCTCCAGCGAGACCTGCTTCAGAAGGTCGTCGATGCCAATGGTGCGCGGCTTGGCCATCATCCCGTCGAGCTTGATCGTCCAGGGGCGTTGCTTTAGCGCCTGAGCATCCTTCCAGATGTTTTTGCTTTCGCCGAACTCGTAATAATTGTTGTAGGTGGTGGCGTATTTTTCCTCCGTCAGCGCACGACCGGCAGTGAACGCAGGGTTCGCCGTGACGTCCGCCCGTGCCGCCAGCGCGGGCAGAATGGTCATCGCACCAGCGCCCGCCAGCAACGAGCGCCGGTTCAATACTACGTGTTCGGGAGTCACCTGCCGTTCCGAGACCTCCCACGAGCGCGGCTGGACGATATGCATGGCCTGATCCTTACCTGTTGCCGTGTTTATACGTATTTAAAGCCACACATTGCCGTATCAGGCGGGATGGAGGAAATTAAACATAAGTCACACGTCCAAAACGACACATTCAGGAGAACGCTCATGCATCTTGCTCGATTCCCGCGGGTTCGCCTATTCCCGGCCCCCACTCCGCTGGAGCGGTTGGACAACCTGACGCGCACTTTGGGCGGGCCGGACATATGGATCAAACGCGACGACTGCACGGTGGTGGCGACCGGCGGCAACAAAGTCCGCAAACTTGAATGGCTGATCGGGGAGGCGAAGGAGCAAGGCGCCACCCACATCGTCACCCAGGGCGCCGTTCAATCCAACCACGTCCGCCAAACCGCCGCCGTCGCCCGCAAATTCGGCATGATCTGCACGGCGCTGCTGGAGCACCGCATCGACACCAACGACCGAGACTACCTCGGCAGCGGCAACGTGCTGCTGGACAAGCTCTTCGGCTGCCGGATCGAATATCGTCCTGGCGGCACGGACATGAACGCCGAAGCCGAAAAGCGCGGCGCCGAACTGCGGGCGGAAGGGCAGGCGGTCTATGTCATCCCAGGCGGCGGATCGAACAAAGTCGGGGCGCTCGGTTATGTCTCCTGCGCCCAGGAACTGATGCAGCAAGCCGATGAGATGGGCCTGCGGATCGACCGCATCGTCACCGCGACCGGCAGCGCCGGGACACACGCCGGCCTGGTCGTCGGCCTGGAGGGCATGAACGCGGGCGTTGCCGTGCTTGGTATCGGCGTCCGCCTGCCTCGGGACCGGCAAGAGGAGAATGTGTATAAACTGGCCCTGGCTACCGCCGAATACGTCGGGATGAAGGGCGGTATCCCGCGTGAATCGGTCGTCGCCAACTGCGATTATGTCGGCGCCGGCTACGGCATCCCCACCGAGGGCATGGGCGAGGCGGTTCGCATGATGGCGCAGGAGGAAGGGATTCTTTTAGACCCGGTTTACTCCGGCAAAGCGATGGCAGGGATGATCGACCTGATCCGCAAAGGCGAGCTGGCGGCGGGGCAAACCGTCGTGTTCCTGCACACTGGTGGCGCGGTCGGTCTGTTTGGTTACAACATGTTCCTCGAAGGTGCCCTCTGATGCTTGGCAGCACGGATCGTATTCTGACCACCCATACCGGTAGTTTGCCTCGGCCGGCCGCATTGACCGAGATGTACGCCCGCCGAGCGGAGGGCGAGGACATCGACGAAGCCGCGCTGGATAAAGCCGGGAAGGTCGCGACGCGGCACGTCGTGCGGCAGCAGATCGCATCCGGTATCGACGTTGGCAATAACGGCGAACAACAGCGGGAGGCATTCTTCCTGTACGTCCGCCGGCGCATGACGGGCTTTGGTGGAAGCTGGATTCGCCGAACCATGGCGGATGTCGCGAAGTATCCCGGTTACCGGGCGTGGGCCGCCGAACAGGACGGCGTCAAACGGTCGGTCAGCAATCGCGGTGCGTTACCAAAAGCAATCGGTGCAGTGACGTATCTGGACCCCGCGCTGGTGAAAGCCGAATGCGACGAATTCCTCGCCACCTTGTCGGAAGTGGAGGGAGGCTTCGCCGAACCGTTTATGACCGCACCGTCGCCCGGCATCATCGCCGCCGCGCTGCTGAACGAACATTACGACACCGAGGATGCGTATTTGCACGCTTTGGGACAGGCGCTGCGGGTGGAATACGAGGCGATCGCCGGGGCTGGGTTTTTGTTGCAGATCGATGCTCCGGATTTGGCGTTGGAGCGGCATGTTTCGTTCCAGGACCGGCCGCTCGGCCACTTCATAGACTTCGCCGAACGGGTGGTGGGAACGATCAACGAAGCATTGGTGAATGTTCCTCGGGATCGCGTCCGCATTCACGCCTGTTGGGGCAACTACGAAGGGCCGCACGATTGCGATGTCGATTTGCATGACATCCTGCCGACGATCAGCCGGGCGAAAGTGGGCGGCTGGGTGCTGCCGTTTGCCAACCCCCGCCACGCCCACGAATATCGGTGTTTGAAGGATCTACCGCTGGATGACGGGCAGGTGATCGTCGCCGGAGTGATCGATCCGCTGACGAACTTCGTCGAGCACCCCGAGGTTGTGGCCGACCGGCTGGAATGCGTAATCCAGGTCGTCGGCGACCCCACCCGAGTGATGGCCGGGACCGATTGCGGGTTCGACACGTCCGCC
The DNA here is from genome assembly GCA_025355085.1 of Rhodopila sp. Classification (GTDB taxonomy): domain Bacteria; phylum Pseudomonadota; class Alphaproteobacteria; order Acetobacterales; family Acetobacteraceae; genus Rhodopila. The sequence continues at coordinate 18,788 of JANXLQ010000024.1, read as the reverse complement.
GGCCGCGGCAAAGTGGCCGAGGATGTCGTTTGGGCGAAGCTTCGCGCGATGGCGGATGGGGCGCGCATTGTGTCGGAACGGCTGGGGATGCGGGGTTAGGCAACGCCCAAATATTACCGCATCAGAATCGCTTTGGGCGGCGTCAGGGGCAGGGGCAGGGGCAAGGGCAAGGGCAGCCGATGGTTTTTGCCGCCGGGTTACAGGACGACAACAGTGCCCAGTCCCGTTCAACCCTCCCCAAACTCCCGCCGCAAGGTCGGCTTATGCACCTTCCCCGTCGCGTTGCGTGGCAGCACATCGGTAAACACCACCGATTGCGGCAGCTTGTAGCGCGCCAGATTGGCAGCGCAATGCGCAACGACATCGTCCTCGGTCAACGTCCGGCCGGGTTTCACCACCACCACAGCCCGCCCAACCTGCCCCCAGCGCGTGTCGGAGATGCCGATCACGGCGGCCTCGGCAATTGACTCGTTCTGATAGAGAACATTCTCCACCTCCGCCGGATAAACATTCTCCCCGCCCGAGATATACATGTCCTTCCAGCGGTCCACGATGAAGTAAAACCCCTCCTCATCGACCAGGGCCGCATCGCCGGTGTGCAGCCAGCCGCCGGTGAACGACGCGGCGGTTACCTCCGGCTGGTTCCAATACCCCTTGGTGATGTTCGGACCTTTCACCCACAACTCGCCGATTGTTCCGGATGGCGAGTCCACGCCATCATCCCCAACCACGCGCATTTCCATGTTCAGGGCGGGCTTGCCGGCCGACCCCGCCTTGCGGACGGCATCTTCCCTATCGAGCACCAGAACCAGCGGACTGGTTTCCGTCATGCCATAACCTTGTTGCAAAATAGCACCCCGGTTCTGCCAGGTCAGCAGAATTGCGTCGGGCGTAGGCGCGCCCCCGACACCGGCAAACACCAGGCCGCTCATATCCGTTTCCGCGAACCGGGGATGCTGGCTCATGAACTGGTAATTTGCCGGTACCCCGAACAGATGGCTGATCCCGACTGACGGATCGCCGATCAACCGCAGTGCCTCGCCTGCTTCGAAAGTTCGCATAATCACCACCGTGCCGCCGGCCTGAAAGACCGGATAGGAAAACACGTTCAGACCCCCGGTATGAAACAACGGCAGCAAGCACAGAAACACGTTGGATCGCGCGATGCCGGCCATGCTCATGCTGTGAACGGTGTTCCAGAAGTTCATCCCATGAGTAATGATTGCCCCTTTGGGACGCCCTGTCGTGCCGGATGTGTAAAGAATCGTCGAAATATCGTCCAACGTCGCCGCCACCGGCTGGTCGATGGGTTGTCCATCCAGTGCGATCCGTTCGAATTCGGGACCGAACGAAATAAGCCCGAGAATGCCGCACGCTTCTGCCAGTTCCATTGCCCTATCGGCGAATTCCTGATCGTAGATCAGCATCGCGGGCGCACAATCCGCCAGGATCGCTCGCAACTCCGGTGGCGCCAGCCGCCAATTCAGTGGCACGAAGATTGCCCCGATGCGACCGCAGGCGAATTGAACATCGAACGTATCGGTGGAGTTAGGTGCCAGGACCGCGACCCGGTCACCTGGAGCGATTCCTCTGCTGCGCAACGAACCCGCCAACCCAGCGACCCGATCGTGGAACTGACGGTAGGTGTGCCGCCGTCCGGTCGCCAGATCGACCGCCGCAAGAGAATCCGGCCGGCGCATCGCGTGGTGGGCAATACAGTCATAATACGGAGCCGGCATGCTCATCCTCCATCAGGCCACGGGAATACGCACTGGCAGGGAACCGATCGACCGCAGGACGTTGGAGTAGCCGCGTGCCGGTTCGCCAACGACCTCGATCATTGGTAGTTTGCGCTTCAGGATTTCTTCCCACAGGATCGTCAGTTGCATCTCCGCCAATCGATTGCCGACGCAGCGATGGATGCCGAACCCAAACGACAGGTGTTGGCGCGGACGGGCGCGGTCGATGATGAAGTCGTCGGCCCGTTCGATGGCATCTTCGTCGCGATTGCCCGACAGATACCACATTGCGACCTTGTCGCCTTTGCGGATCGTTTTTCCCCCGACCTTTGTGTCCTCAAGAGCAGTGCGCCGCATATGGATAACCGGCGTCTGCCAACGGATGATCTCCGGCACCATACCAGTCACCAACGCGGGGTTTTCACGCAGCTTGCGATATTCATCGGGATACTGGTTCAAAGCCAGCAACCCGCCGGAAATCGAGTTCCTCGTAGTGTCGTTGCCACCTACAATCAATAACAGAAGATTGCCCATGAATTCGTGCGGGCGCGACGGCAGATCGCGTGTCGCCTCCCCATGCGCCAGCATCGAGATCAGGTCCGGCCGCGGCGGCTGGCTAGCCCGCTCATGCCAAAGTTCTGTAAAATATTCGACCGCCTTGTCCAGTATCTCATTCCGTTTGGCCTCGGAATCAACTTCCGAACCGGCGCGCGTATTCACCGTGGCGACATTCGACCAGTAGGTAAGTTTATCGCGTTCAGAGAACGGGAAATCGAACAGGGTGGCGAGCATCTGCGTTGTCAGTTCGACCGAGACCCGTTCGACCCAGTCGAACGTTTCGCCGCGCGGCAGCCCGTCGAGGATGCGGCCTACCCGTTCACGAATAGTGCCGGAGAGATTGGCGAGATTCATCGGGGCGACGATCGGCGCCACGATCTTGCGTTGCTCGTCGTGCTTTGGCGGGTCCATCGAGATGAAACTCGGGCGGCGGAAATCCATCGGCAGGTCGCGCAACACGATGCCGCCCATCAGCGCATCGGAGGAAAACGCCCGGTGGTCGGTATCCACAGCCATGATGTCGCGGTAGCGAGTGATCGACCAGAACGCGCCGTACATGCCATTTTCGCACCAATGCACCGGGTCTTCCAGGCGCAGGCGTTCGAAATACGGTCGCCACGTATCGTCTTGGTATAAATGCGGATTACTGACGTCGATCTGCTCGATCGGCGTGCGATAGGCGTCTTGACGCGGGTCAACCCGGGCCGGTGCGTTCATCGTCTGGCTCCCATATCCGAACGTCCAAATCTTCCGGCCGCACTCTTTGGCGCGGTCCCGTTGTTGGCACTATGCGCCAGTTCCACGAAAACCTATTAGACGAATGTGTGAGCGGCTGGCCTTATCCGCGCATCCGGTGCAGTCTGACCTCTGGGGAGGCACCACATGACGGAACGAACGCTACGCGGAAAAGTAGTCATCGCGGGTATCGGCGAGACGCAGTATTATAAACATGGCCAATCGCCGGACAGCGAGTTCAAGCTTGCACTTCAGGCCATTCTGGCAGCCGCCAAAGATGCGGGCATCGACCCCAAGGATATCGACGGGTTTGCCTCCTACTCCAACGACCGTAACGACCCTTCGCGGCTGGCGGCGGCGCTGGGAACGAAGGAGTTGCGGTTCTCCAACATGCAGTGGGGCGGTGGCGGCGGCGGTGTCGCGGCGGCGGTCGGTAATGCAGCGGCGGCGATAACCTCCGGCACGGCTAACTGCGTCGTGGCATTCCGAGCATTGGCACAAGGTCAGTTCGCAAGGTTTGGACGAGGGACGGGGGCACCGCTGGCGTCGGGCGACGATGCGTTCACCATCCCTTACGGCGTGATGTCGCCGGCCCAGAAATTCGTCATGAAGGTCGTGCGCTTCATGCACGATCACGGCGTCAAGCAGGACGCGTTACGCGCGATCTCTATGGCTTCTTATCATCATGCGCAAAACAACCCGCGCGCAGTGATGTACGGACGCCCGCTGGACGAGGCAAAATACGATGCGTCCCGCTGGATCGTTGAGCCGTTCCACCTGTTCGATTGCTGTCTTGAAAACGACGGCGCCGCCGCTGTGATCATTATGCCGGCGGATCGGGCGAAAGACCTGCCGCACAAAGCCAGTTATCTGCTGGGTGTTGCGGGAGGGTCCGATCATCGCTGTGCCGCGCCGGTGCATAACGCGCCGAACTATGCCAGTTCTCACTTCGCAACGGTCGCGCCAAACCTGTATAACATGGCTAAAATGGGTCCGCAGGACATTGATGTCGTTCAGTGCTACGAAAATTTCACCGGCGGCGTGCTCATGAGTCTGGTCGAACACGGTTTCTGCAAGCCGGAGGAAGCCAACGATCTGTTGCGCCTGGAAAATTTGATCTCCCCAACAGGGAAAATGCCGCTCAATACCAGCGGCGGCAATCTGGCCGAATGTTACATGCACGGTTTGGAACTGGTGAACGAAGCCGTCCGCCAGATACGCGGCACCGCCGTCAATCAAGCCAATAAAAGCGACGCCGTCATTGTCATCGGTGGCCCAATGGTTACACCTGTCAGCTCCTTGATCCTGGGTTCGGAGGCCACGTTGTGATGTCGTATTTACCCGAAGGCCTACCTGCCCCGTCCTCCGGCGCCGATGGATTGTCCACCCCGTACTGGGAAGGTACGCGCAAAGGCAAGCTGCTCATTCAGTACTGCAAGGGCTGCAATCACTGGCAGTGGGGTCCGGAGTGGATCTGCCACCGCTGCAACGGCTTCGATCTCGATTGGCGAGAAATCGAAGGTCGGGGCACGATCTACAGCTATCAACGTGTCTGGCATCCGGTGCATCCGGCGCTGAACGGCCACGGACCCTATATCGCGGCATTGGTCGAATTACCGGGTGCAGGCAATGTGCGGATGGTAGGAAATCTGTTGGGCGATCCAAAACAGGATGTGCCTATCGGCGCGGCGGTCGAAGCGGTGTTCGAGCATCATGAGACCGCCAGCCCACCGTTTACTTTGGTGCAGTGGCGATTGGTTTAGTTGGATTATCGGAGGGAGAGGAGTGGCCAGGCCACCCCTCTCTCCGCACGCTAATCGTCGTACGAAACAAGCGACTCGCAAGGCACGTCCAGCCGAGAGCGGCCGTTCAGAAAATTCAGCTCGATCAACGTCGCCGCCGCCGGAACCACTGCGCCAACCTGCCGCAGCAGCGCGATACCGGCCGCCATCGTGCCGCCGGTCGCCAGCAGATCGTCCACCACCACCACGCGCTGACCGGGAGACACGGCGTCGGCCTGGATCTCCACGCGGTCCTCGCCGTATTCCAGCGCGTAGTCCAGCCCCACTGTCGCGCCCGGTAATTTGCCGCGCTTTCGGATCATGATGAACCCACACCCCAATTTCAGGGCGAGCGGCGCGGCAATCAGGAAGCCCCGGCTTTCGACGCCCGCAATCAGATCGGGCATGTAAGCTCGCACCACGCGCGCCATGCGGCCCATCGCTACCTGCCAGGCATCCGCATCCCGCAACAGCGTTGAAATGTCGTAAAACATAATGCCTGGTTTCGGGAAATCAGGAATGCCGCGGATGCAGTCTTTTAAGTCCATCGCTATAAGTCCCTGGTTTGTTGCGGCGCACCCTTAGTGCGGTTGGCTCTCTATCGCCAGTCCCCGGTTAACGGTGTGCCAGAAAATGGAGGACGCAGTCCGCCGCAGGTATAGGCCAAGAAGCTCCCGCGTCGATATGCTTTGCCGACAATGGATCGATGCTGGCCGTGCAATCGCTATACCGTCTAGCCATAAGGCCCGAGGATGTCGATCCGAAACTGACGCAGCTTTTCTTTCTCGATATGCTCACCCGAGGGGTTTGCCTGCCCTATCCGGAACGATCGCAGATGCCGCTGCCGAACCACGCCCCAGAGTGCGACGCACCGATCGCGGCGGTACAAGGTTTTATGTCCGCGCACCGGCCGTTGCGAGCCGCATAAGCGTTAGTGCACCGGCCGGCCGGTAACCGTCCTACCGGATCAGCCCCGTCAGCGGGCTGGATGGATCGGCCCCCATTCGCCGAGGCATCCGCCCCGCCCGGAAGGCTAACCGCCCCGCCTCAACCGCCGCCTTCATCGCCCGTGCCATCAGAACGGGGTCCTTCGCATGGGCGATGGCCGAGTTCAGCAGCACCGCGTCACACCCCAATTCCATCGCTATGGCCGCATCCGAGGCCGTGCCCACCCCGGCATCGACCAGGAACGGTACCGTCACGTTCTCCATGATCATGCGGAGCATCGCCGGATTTTGCAGACCCAGGCCCGAACCGATCGGCGCGCCCAACGGCATGATCGCGACGCAACCCATGTCCTGTAGCCGCCGCGCCGCCAGCGGGTCGTCGGCGCAATAGACCATGACCTCAAAACCGTCCTTGATCAGCACGGCAGCGGCCTCGAACGTGCCCTGCATGTCGGGATATAACAGTGGCGGCGGACCGAGGACCTCCAGCTTTACCAGATTCCAGCCGCCGGCTTCGCGTGCGAGGCGCAGGGTGCGGACGGCTTCATTCGCGGTGAAGCACCCCGCAGTGTTCGGCAGATAGGTGTATTTTTTTGGATCGACGTAATCCTGCAACATCGGCGCACCGGTGTCCGACAAGTTCACCCGCCGCACCGCCACCGTGACGATCTCCGCCCCGCTCGCCTCAATCGCCCGGCCGGTCTCCTCCAGATCCTTATAACGCCCGGTGCCGACGATTAGCCGAGACTGGAAAGTGCGCCCAGCCACCGTCCAGGTGTCGTCCGTCACCGGGCCTTCTGGCGCGATTGTTCCATCCATACTGTCAGCCTCCACCGATGAAATGCACGATCTCCAGCGAATCGCCGCTCGCCAGCCAGGTCTCTGCGTAGCGGGAACGCGGGACGATCTCTTCGTTCCGCTCCACCGCGACTTTCTTTGTCTCGAGGCCAAGCACGGCCAAAAGTCTGGAGACGGACAGGGGCCCGTCGGCAGGTCCTTCGAACACCCGGCTTTCGCCATTCAAGGTCAATGTCACAGAGCTATGCATGCCGTCACTATGGCGCGAAGGCGGCGTTGGGGCAATGTTGGGAGAGACAAGGTGTTGGGGGAGAAAGGCCGGGCAGAGCCTGACCTTTCTCCCCCAACATTGGACCAACCGCACCGCCTATGCTACGCGCGGCCTGTTCAGCTGGTGCTGGCCGATATCTGGAGGACGACCGTTGATCCGCATTCCCATCGATCCCGATACCATTCGCGCCTTGGCGGCAGTTCTGATTGAAACCGGCCTGACCGAGATCGAAATCGCCGACAAGGATAGCCGCATCCGCGTGGTGCGTGGCGGCGGCGTGGCAACGGCCGTGCTTCCGGTGGCGCCGGCACCCCCGATTGCGCCTGTCGCACCAGCGGCGGTTCAGGATTTTGCCGCGCATCCCGGCGCTGTTGTCAGTCCGATGGTCGGTGTCGCTTATCTGTCGCCGGAGCCGGGCTTGCCGGCGTTCGTAACGGTCGGGCAGCAGGTGACCGCTGGTCAGACCTTGTTGCTGATAGAGGCAATGAAGACCTTCAATCAGATCAAAGCGCCCAAAGCCGGCACCGTCGCCAAAATTCTGGTGCAGACGGGTGCTCCGGTGGAATACGGCGAAGTCCTGATCGTTCTGGAATAAGCGGTTGTTTCAAAAAATCCTGATCGCCAATCGCGGCGAAATTGCCCTTCGCATCCAGCGCGCCTGCCGGGAACTGGGGATTGCCACTGTCGCGGTTCACTCGACCGCAGACGCCGAGGCGATGCATGTGCGCCTCGCGGACGAAAGCGTCTGCATCGGGCCGCCACCGGCCAAGGACAGTTACCTTCATATCCCGTCGATCCTGTCGGCTGCCGCGATCACCGGCGCCGATGCGATCCATCCCGGATACGGGTTCCTGTCGGAAAACGCCGGTTTCGCCGACATGGTGGACGCGCACGGCCTGACGTTCATTGGTCCGTCCGCCGCCCATATCGGCATGATGGGCGACAAGATCGCAGCCAAAACTGCGATGAAAGCGGTGGGGATTCCCCTCGTTCCCGGTTCCGAAGGCGAACTTCCCGACATCGAAACCGCTAGGTCTGTCGCCCGTGAAATTGGCTACCCGGTGCTGATCAAAGCAGCGGCGGGCGGCGGCGGGCGCGGAATGAAGGTCGCGCGCGATGCATCGGAGATCGATGAGGCTTACCGTCTGGCGCGCACCGAATCCCGCGCTGCGTTCGGCAACGACGCGGTCTATATGGAGAAATATCTCGACCGCCCGCGTCATATCGAACTCCAGATCATGGCCGACAATTACGGCAACGTGGTGCATTTCGGTGAACGCGATTGCAGCCTGCAACGGCGGCACCAAAAACTGTTGGAAGAGGCCGGCTCACCCGCGCTCAGTCCCGCCCAGCGGCAGGCGCTGGGCGAAACCGCGACGTCAGCGCTGCGCAAACTGGGCTATCGCAACGCCGGCACGCTGGAGTTCTTGTATCAGGACGGCCAGTTTTCGTTCATCGAGATGAACACCCGCTTGCAGGTGGAGCATCCGGTCACGGAAATGCTATGCGATGTCGATCTTGTGCGCGAACAGATACGCATCGCCGCAGGGGCGTCTTTGGGCTACGATCAGAGCGATATTACCTTCAACGGCCATGCGATCGAATGCCGCATCACCGCCGAGGACCCGGTGACGTTTATGCCGACTCCCGGCCGGGTGACGGCATACCACGCGCCCGGCGGCCTGGGTGTGCGGGTCGATTCGGCGCTGTATGCCGGATATTTCGTGCCGCCGTATTACGACAGCCTGGTGGCAAAACTGATCGTGCATGCACCGACCCGCGAACGGGCGATCGACCGGATGCGGCGGGCGCTGGACGAATTCGCGGTGGTCGGAATCAAAACCACTATCCCACTGCATCAGCGGATCGTTAACGACCCGGAATTTCAATCGGGCGACTATACCATCCATTGGCTGGAAAAATTCGTCTCGGGCGGCTGAGACAAGAAGGAGGCATTCTATGAGCCACGATCATGAACACGGCCACGATCACCATCACGAGCCGGTCGATTGGAAACTGTCCGGTGTGCGGGTCATCAAGGCCGACCAACTCGACACCAACACAGCGCAAACGCCTGGTATGAATCGCGCGGCCGCGATCAACTTTGCCCGTGTCGGCGCGCAAAAAATATGGGCCGGCACAGTGCACATCCATGCTAACGCCAAGACAGGCGCGCATCATCACGGTGCCTTGGAAAGCGTGATCTATATTGTGCGCGGCAAGGCGCGGATGCGCTGGGGCGAAAAACTCGAATATGTTGCCGAAGCCGAGGCGGGCGATTTCATTTTCGTTCCGCCGTACGTGCCGCACCAGGAGATCAATGCGTCCACCGACGAAACCCTGGAATGCGTGCTGGTTCGCAGCGACAACGAATCTGTGGTGGTGAATCTGGATATCGAAGCGGTGGAAAAGCCCGAGGCGGTTTACTGGGTCGATCCGATCCACAAGCATCCAGCTTAAACCGTTCGGCGCGGGGCCGGCCCGGGCTCCACCCGGGGCGGTGGTGGTTCGCAGTGGAGCGGCAGCAGTTCTCATTTTGGGGTTGGCGGCCGCGATCACCTTTCTCGCCATGGTGCGCCTTCGCGCACCATGACGACTGACGGCACAATCGCTACTTTGCCAAAATGAGAACTGCTGGTGGGGCGGGAGACGGGGCCGATGGGCCGGGTCGTGAGGCGCATTCTGGTGCGACTATGATTTTTTGAAAATGCACCCTCACGCAAGTTGACCGTTGTTCAGGGTGCCGCCCTCAGTGCCGCGACAATCATCGCGATTCCCTGGGCGTGCCACCGCTGGATCGCCTTATGATCTGCCCCCAATGCTTTCCCCAGCCGCCGCCACGGAAACAAGTGCCGGTCTGTGATCGGATGCACGAGACTGCGCGCGCCCACCACGCGGCGCAGCACATAGCGATCCAGCGGGATCAGCGGAATCCAGGCCATGGCTTCATCCATGCGGGTGATTTTTTCGGCTGACGGCACTGACGGGCGGATGCGTGCCTCACTCCAACCGTAGGCTTCCAAAGCCGTTCGCACGATCTCTAAAGAGGAGCTGCGCATCCGGGTTGACCAGCCGGTACCCGGCAGTGCGAGCAAGGTCGCACCGGCTTCCTCCAGCCGATACACGATAAAGTCGGCGTCGATTTCGTAGCCGTTGATCATCAGTGGACGTACAGCCCGGGACGAGGAAGCTGTTTTGGTGGCGCGCGGGATCGTCATGGTCGGGTCCTTCGTGCTTTTTGGGGCGTACGTTTTCGGCGGTGCGTTTTGGCGGTCGCGGACGATCGAAACAGCAGCCCTCAGCGCCGGGTGCCCGGTGCCTTGAAGGGCACATTCTCCAGCCCGGTGCCGCGTGTGATGGCGCCCCAGGTTTCGGCGTGTCCGGCGGGAAGGGGCTGCCGATCCTCCTCATCCAGGATCGCGGCGGCATGGGCCGGCGGGCGTTCGGCGCCGATGGCCCTTGCACGTTCGATGACCGTCCAGCGGGCCAAACCAAGGGCGAGCGCGATAAGATCCCAGGCGGCACCTTCGGTGCGGAGCCGGCGGATTTGGGTGTCCTGTCCATCTGTCCAGACTGTTTTCCTAGGCATGATTGGCTCCGTTTGCGAACATTAAAAGAACGTAGTGTTAGTTAGATAAAATAACAATTGTCGTCAATGAAAATAACTGACCGAGAGGAAAATTTCCCTCGATTAGCCGGCGCGCTGTCTCCCGAGGTTAAACCGGGCGCCGTAAATCGCGCTGAATCGCGAACGGGCCAGTGCCACAACCCTAAATGGCCACAACCCCAAATGGCCGCGACTTTGCAAATTGGCGCGGCTTGGAAACCGCTTTCCTGGTTACGCTCGCGGCGGATCAGCCGCCCAGCGCGGTAGCTGAAAAAATTACAGGAACGGCCTTCGGGATTTTATTTTTCAAACCATGGAATAAAGCCGAGCGCGCGGTGTCTCCGGGTATGAGGGTTCACCTCAGCCAATCGTCAGCAGGAGACACGAATGCTTCAACGCACCACGGTCATCGCAGCATGTTTCGCGATGTCCATAATCGGATGTGCCACCGCGCAGACGGCGGCGGCACCGGCCACGGTTGCCGAAATCAGCAAAGGCAAGGCTTTGGTCGATGCAAAGGGCATGACCCTCTACACTTTCGACAAGGACGAGGCTGGAAAGTCGGCCTGCAACGGTCCCTGCGCCCAAAACTGGCCGCCGTTCATGGCCACCAGCGCATCCGGCCCACCCAATTGGACGGTCGTTACCCGTGACGATGGATCTAAACAGTGGGCCTATATGGGCAAGCCACTTTACACATGGACGAAAGACAGTAAGGCCGGAGACGTGACCGGCGACGGCGTCAATAACGTCTGGCATTTTGCCCACCCCTGATGGAACCTGTGCGCGGCGGTGGATATTAACCCCTACAGTCCGGTTTCGGTTCGGTATGTCCGGGTCTGGTTTGCAATACCGCCGCCGCGGACGGACTCGCGCATGTTTGGCTGGAGGTAGGCGCATGACAGGTCGCGTGCGCCCATCTGGCAAGGTGCGTTCCAACGACCGCCCGCACACGGCCTCCCGGTATCACCCTCCGTGAGGTGATCGGGTGCCGTGTTCGCGGCGAGGTTCACATGTGAAAGCAGCCGCGATTTTCGCCCGGCGATCGATGCCCGGACAAGCAGCGGGGGCGATCAGGCATGACTCGTTATAACACAAAGCATCTTCGCCTTTTGTCGTGAAACGACCATTAACAAGCCGAGGAAACAATGCCAGGCGTGAACAGGCGTGCATTGCTGCAACTGGCAGGGGCAGGGGCAGGGATTTTCGGCGCCGGCACAACGGTCCGGGCCCAAACGGTGGAGATGCCGTTCGCCAATGGAACGCGGCCGCTGGTCGCCTACCCGGAGAAGCGCAAACTGATCCGCATGACCTCCCGCCCGCCACAGTTGGAAACGCCGATGGCGGTGTTCGATGAGGGACCGATAACGCCCAACGATGCCTTCTATGTTCGCTATCATCTGGCAGACCTTCCGCTCGACACCATAGACCCGGTCACATTTCGGTTGGAGGTGAAGGGTCTCGTTGCCAGGCCGTTGTCGCTCAGCCTGGACGATATCAAGAAGATGGGTGCCACAGAGTTGGTTGCCGTCAGTCAATGCTCCGGCAACGGGCGTGGCTTTTTCGAGCCTCGGGTAGCGGGCGGGCAGGCTGGCAACGGCTTGATGGGCAACGCCCGTTGGACCGGCGTGCCGCTAAAGACTGTATTGGACAGAGCGGGTATCCGGGCTGGCGCCGTGCAGGTCCGGTTCGATGGTTTGGACGGACCGGTGGCGGATGGCACGCCCGACTTTGCGAAGGCGCTCATGCTCGACCACGCCCGGGACGGTGAGGTTATGCTGGCGTGGGGCATGAACGGCGCCGGCCTGCCGTTCCTGAATGGCTACCCGCTGCGCCTGGTCGTTCCCGGCTATTTCGGCACCTACTGGGTAAAGCATCTGAACGAGATCACGGTGCTCGACAAGCCGCTCGATAATTTTTGGATGACGACCGCTTACCGGATCCCGGACAACGATTGCAACTGCGTCGCCCCGCGAACGGCACTCGCCAAAACCAAGCCTATCGGGCGGTTCAAGGTGCGCAGCTTCATTACGTCGGTTGCGGATGGGGCACACGTCACCGCTGGCCGGCCACTGCCATTGCGTGGCATCGCCTTCGATGGAGGCGGCGGGATCAGGCAAGTGCAGATCTCCATCGACAACGGCTCAACCTGGATCGATGCCAAGCTGGGTGAGGACCTTGGCAGGTACTCGTTCCGTGGGTGGACGGCGCCGGTCACGCTCACGGCCGGGCCGCATGCCCTCAAGGTCCGCGCGGTATCGAACTCCGGTGAAACGCAACCGGTGGAGCAGCCCTGGAATCCGTCCGGGTATCTCCGTAATTTAATCGAAACCACTACGGTGAACGCAGCATGAGCCATACTCAAATGGGCATCGCCCTGGCCCTTGGATTCTTTCTCGACACGGGAGCGCAGGCCGCAACTCGGCGTTATCAGCTTCCGGACGAAACGGTTGAGTTCGCGACGGGGCCGAATATGGAAATGGTGCAAGGCAACTGCGGCGCGTGCCATTCGCCGGATTACATTTCGACCCAACCGGCCGGTCTTATCGATCCACGGGCGTTCTGGAAGGCAGAGGTTGTTAAAATGCAGCGCGTTTATGGCGCGCCGGTCCAGGACGCCGACGTGGCCGGGATCGTGGACTATTTGGTGCAAGTCTATGGCAGGTAGCAGAGACGCAAACGCTCGCGGTGTGTCATCGCTATGTTGAGGTGGGCGGGGGGAAAGCGACCAATCGGCGGTGGGACCGGCTTATTCATCGTCGTCATGGCGGCTTTGGCAGCCAGGTCATTGCCACCGGAATCAATATCCTCTTGCTGAATGGTTTCGACGCGGCTGGCACTGTGACTGCCAGGGGTGGCTTGCAAAAGCTCGTTAGGCCATGATCGTTGAGGTTGAACCCTCTCCCGTGCCGATCATGTAAAAGAGGCAAAATCAGGGGCACCTCGGCGCTGTCCATTCCGGACTACGCCGCACCGATGAAGGCGACAGCGATCCGGATGACAAGGGTAATCGCAAAGGCCGGCGTATATAATCCGCAACCCAACCTGACCGCAGGGCAGAGCCGTCGATTTCGCTGGAATTGTTAGATAAAGAGAGTTATACTAACATTTATGAGCACTCCAGCAGACATCGGAACCCGCATCCGCGCAGCCCGACGGGATCGCGGCCTGACCCAGGATGAACTGGCGGAGCAGGTCGGAGTCTCCCGAAGCGCCGTCGCGCAGTGGGAAACCGGGCGCACCGGGCAGGTAACCGGCAATCTGTCGCGCATCGCCGCCGTGCTGGAGGTCAACGTCGAATACCTGATGTATGGCGACGACAAACGCGCGATGGGCGAAGTGCGGCAAGGCGACGAACTGGCGCTTCTGCGCCTGTATCGCGAGTGCGACCCCGAGGACCGCCAGATGTTGCTGCGAACTGCCCGTCGTCTGGCTATTCCCCGCCATCCGTAACTTTAATCCGGCCATCTGTTCTGTGGCCGGACTTTGAACGAGGTGGTCGCCACGATAAAAATTCTTAAACGTCAGTTAACGGTGGATGAGCGGCTGGGCCGAATTCCGGGCACCAGTTCGGCCTCTCCGATCGCTACGATCTGCAAAACGCCTACTGACCCCTGGGCGCCGCCGCCCGTTGCAATCGGTCGTTCACCGCCAGCCCCAGTTCCGTATCGGGAACCGGCATCACGGCGATTCCACGCAGTCCCAGCCGCGACCCTTCGGCATCCAGCCAGCGCAGCCCCTCAAACAGTCGCGCGGCCGCTTCGATGGTGCGGCCGGTTTCACTAAGTTGGAAGCAACATCTGGCCCCCGGCAGTGGCGCGCCGAACGCCAGCAGCGCCTCATCGTCCGCGACCGAGACGGCCCCCAACCGCACCGGCAGATCCGGGGCATAATGCGATTCCAGCAAGCCCGGCGAACGCAAACCCTTGGACGCAGTGGGTGCAGCACCGCGTCGGATCGGCCCAAGCCGAGCCTCCAGATCCTCCACTGAAACGCCGCCGGGCCGCAGTAAAACCGGTTCCGGCCCGCTCAGATCCAACACTGTGGATTCCACCCCGACCTTGCATGGCCCACTGTCCAAAATCGCCGCGATCCGGCCGCCCAGTTCATCCAGCACATGCTGGGCGCAGGTAGGGCTGACATGCCCCGACCGGTTGGCGGACGGCGCCGCGATCGGCCGCCCGGCCTGGCGTAACAACGACATCGCGGCCGGATGATCCGGCACCCGCACCGCCAGTGTGTCCAGCCCGGCTCCGGTCAGCAGTGCGACGGGACAATCCGGCTGCCGAGGCAACACCAGCGTCAAAGGTCCCGGCCAGAAGGAACGCCCGATAGCCCGAGCCCGTTCATCGGCGACAACATGGCGAAACGCGGCGTCGGACGATGGGTAGTGACAGATCAGCGGGTTGAACCGCGGACGCCCCTTGGCCTGGAAAATCGCGGCCACCGCTTCGGCGTTCGTCGCATCCGCGCCTAGCCCGTACACCGTCTCGGTGCCGAACGCGACCAGCGCGCCCTCTCGCAGCAGCGCTGCCGCCCTCGTCACGCCAGCCTTATCCATGCGCACAATCTCGGTCATGGCGGCAGCCAATAGCGATTTTGCTGATCCATGGCAAAACCCGGCGAAGCGGTTTACGCTATCCGACCGATTGACTGGAGACATCACGCACATGCTCGACATCGCCTTCGCCAAGCCGGCTCTGCCGAAATCCGGTGCGCTCGCGCTGTTGATCCATGAGGGCGAAAAGCCCTCCGGCCTGTGGGCGCAACTGGATGAGGCAACCGGCGGTGCCATCGCCCGCGCCTTCGATGTCGCTGAGTTCACGGGAGCCAAGGGCAAGACCTGCACGATCCTTGCCCCCGGTGCCAACCTGACCCGCGTTCTGGCGGTGGGCCTTGGCAAACCCGCCGATCTGGCACAGAAAATCCTGGAAGAAGCCGGTGGCGCTGTCGTCTCCAATTTGTCGCGAGAGACGGCGGTCACCGTCACCAATAGTTCCCTGACCGCACAACAGGCTGCCGAGGTTGCGCTGGGTGCCGTCCTGCGCAGCTATCGCTTCGACCGCTATCGCACCAAGGAAAAGGCCGAGGACAAGCCGAAGCTGTCCAGGATGACGGTGCTGACATCTGAAAACTCCAAGGCCAAAGCGGCCTGGGAACCTCTGGATGCCACCGCCAAGGGCGTATTCCTGACGCGCGATCTGGTCAGCGAGCCGCCCAACGTGCTCGACCCGCCAGAGATGGCCGACCGCTGCCGCAAGCTTTCGGAACTCGGCCTGAAGGTCGAAATTCTTGGCCCCAAGGAAATGGGTAAGCTGGGATTCGGTGCGCTGC
The DNA here is from genome assembly GCA_025355085.1 of Rhodopila sp. Lineage (GTDB taxonomy): Bacteria > Pseudomonadota > Alphaproteobacteria > Acetobacterales > Acetobacteraceae > Rhodopila. The sequence continues at coordinate 3,018 of JANXLQ010000024.1, read as the reverse complement.
TGGGCGTGTCGCAAGGCAGTGTCAAAGAACCGCGCATGGTGATCATGCACTGGAACGGCGCCAGCGGTGCGGGGAAGAAGCCCAGGGACAAGCCCGTCGTGTTTGTCGGCAAGGGCGTCACCTTCGACACCGGCGGCATCAGCATCAAGCCGGCCGGCGGCATGGAGGATATGAAGTGGGATATGGCCGGCGCCGGCACGGTCATCGGGTTGATGGCGGCTTTGGCCGGACGCAAGGCGAAGGTCGATGCGATCGGGCTGGTTGGCCTGGTTGAGAACATGCCCTCCGGCAACGCCCAACGACCCGGCGACGTGGTCACCAGTTATTCCGGCCAGACGATCGAAGTGATCAACACCGACGCCGAAGGCCGGTTGGTCCTGGCGGATGTCCTCTGGTATGCGCAGCAGAAATACGACCCGAAATTCATGGTCGATCTCGCGACCTTGACCGGCGCGATCATCATCGGCCTCGGCCATGAATATGGCGGCCTGTTCAGTAACGACGATGAATTGTCGCAAAAACTAACGGCTGCCGGGCAAGCAACCGGAGAACGTCTGTGGCGCATGCCGTTGGATGAGGCGTACGACAAGCAAATACGCTCCGACATCGCCGACATGAAGAACGTCGGTGGCCGGCCGGGTGGCTCGATCACCGCCGCACAATTCATCCAGCGTTTCGTCAATGGCAAGCCGTGGGCGCATCTGGACATCGCCGGCATGGCCTGGAGCACGAAGGACACCGCTGTCACACCCAAGGGTGCGACCGCGTTCGGCGTGCGGCTGCTGGATCGTCTCGTGGCGGACAATTACGAAAGCTGATGACTAAGATCGCCTTCTATCACCTGACGCGCTCCACTCTGGCGCAAGCGCTGCCGCAGCTTCTGGGTCGCACCCTGGCGGCTGGGCAGCGTGCATTGGTGGTGGGTGGCAATCCGGCGGGACTGGAGGCGCTCAGTACGGCGCTATGGACCCAGCCGGCGTGGTTGCCGCACGGGTTGGCGACGGACGGCGATCCCGATCTGCAACCGATCTGGCTCAGCGCCGAAGCCGAACCACTGAACGGCGCACGCTTTCTGTTCTTGGTGGAGGGTGCGGACACCGATCGGATTTCCGCGTTCGACCGGGTGTTCGATCTGTTCGACGGCAACACTCCGGACGCAGTTGCCGCCGCCCGGTTACGCTGGAAAAAAGCCAAGGACGCGGGCCATACATTGGCTTACTGGCAGCAGACCGAGACAAGTTGGCAGAAGAAAGCATGAGGCAGAATCAACCGCTTTAGGCCGAAGCAGAGCATCGAACGGCGAAATAAAGGCGCCGTTTCTGCTCCGTCCAATTTGCCGGCACTTGCGACGTTCCCCTGCGACGGCCGGGGCAAAACGAATGCCAGGGGCCGATCCCTGCCCGGCCGATGAAGAAATCGGTAACCTTTAACGCTTTTTCCCAACCGGCTTCGTGTTCAACCACCATTTTACCGGTTCGGGTTCGGTTTCCGGCACCACCGCGACCGCAGGCGGCCGGCCCCGTCGGGGAGCAACCGCAACGACCTCGGGTTCCGCAACGACGACGCGCGGACGCACCATGGGTTCAACCCGAAGCGGAGCCAGGACTGGCGCCGGAGCGGGCTTCAGAGCCTCTTCGGTGAGAGTTTGAACGCGTTGTTCGGCGGTGTCTCTGGCGGCTTCGGCTAACCGCAATGCCTTCTCGGCGGCCTTGCGCGCATGACGCTCGTCAGCGAGTTGCGTCTGAGAAATATGGGCTTGTTGTTCAGCGGAGCGGGTACGTTCCATCGCTTCCTCAATTTGCTCTTCCCGCGCCTCCTCATTGGCTCGGAGTCCACCAATCGACTCCCGCTCTCGCCGCAAAGCTTCGACGGCCTCGTTTTTAGCGAGTTCCGCATGGCCAATCTTGGTTTGCAGATCCCGCACGGCAAATTGTGTTTCTGCCAGCGACCGCTCAGCCTTTTCGCGTGCTGCGGTTTCGGCGGCCAATGCGGCCTCGGTGCGTTGTAAACGGCTGCTGGTTGGCACCGCAGGCGCCGCGACGCTGCGATAAGCAGGCTGTTCATGTCCCGGTTCGCGCCGCAGCACGGTCACCGGGATATCGCCATCCTGGACAAACCGGCGGCGATGCAACCCGCCGTTCCCGCCACCGCCGAACACACCGCCCATACGATTGGGCTGGTCCATGCGTTCCAGTTCCTGCCGATTGCGAGACGTTTCGCCAAGCAGGCCGAGGGCTTTTCGCATTTGAGATTCAGCGGCATCGGCCGGACCCGAGTCGCCTGATATGCCAGGGTCGGGTGCCCGGGCAAGTCTTTCCTGTTGCGTTTCGCCAGACTGGTTATCAAGGCGCAGTTTCAGATTTTCAGACAATTCCATCACCTGGGGATTGGGAGTGGGAGGACATCGTCACGCAAACGCGTTCCACTGACCGATTGTGGTCTCGTCGGAACCGTAGGCTTGCTTTGTCACCGTCACTCGGTCGGTTTTTCCTTGGGAGCGCATGCCAAAAGACATTTTTTCTAGAGATTTTTCCGATTCGGGCGCGGTAGCGCGGGTTGAAATATTAACCCGGCGTTAACCCAATCCGATTCGAAACACATCACACTGCCTATTTATGGGTTGCTACTTACAATAGCAAGTGATCCGTTGGATTAAGGCTTATTCACGGTTCGTGAGACGCGTAGCATCGGAAGCGCGACGCTGGTTACGACTTTCAAGAAGGGGTGGATTCGATGGAGCGGGGTAATGGTAGCATCGTGGCGGTCATCGACGACGACGCCGATGTGGGTGCCGTTCTCGGACGCCTGCTGGAAACCATGGGGTATCAGGTTGAGATATACAGTTCCGGCCTGGAACTTTTGGCCGATACGCACTTAGATCGTCTGGCCTGCCTGGTCGTGGATCAAAACATGCCGCAGATGACGGGACTTGAGATGATTGAAAAATTGTCGGATCGAGATATCAGCATTCCATCTTTGTTGATTACCGGGGTTCATGATTCCGCCGTCGAACGCAGG
>JANXLQ010000441.1 GCA_025355085.1 Rhodopila sp. | reverse complement strand
GAACTGAAACGCGGGGAAGAATCGTTCGCACTCGGTCAGCGCGATATCCACGAGGTCCTCCAGGCTTTCCGAGGATGCGCCCTGTGTCCCGCGCAGCAGAACCGCATGGCGGAACACCGGCATGCCATCGTCGCTTTCCAGCCCGAAATGCCCCAGCCAGAGCTTTTCGTTGGCCAGAGTAAGTAGCTCATACAGCGCGGGGCGTTGCTTTACCGGCACTTTCAGGTCGAAGGCGCAGGTGAAGTGCATGACGCTGATCTCGTGCGACCAGTTGAAAAACAGGCCGTAGTCGCACCAGTGACCCGGGGCCTCGGCGGCCATTTCCGAATCGCTGCGGCGGTCGAATTCCCATTCATTCGCGGTGACGATTTGCTCCATCATATCGAGGGGATTGGCGGCGTTTTCGAACAACGTGGTCAGCGATGCTGACATGCGATGTCTCCCGTCAATTAAGGAAGGCCGAGTGTGGCCTTCACCTCCGGAACGGTGTCGCAACCGGAACGCATACGAAGCGCTTCGGAGTCGCCCGGAGTTGGCCACGCACAGAGCCTATCCATGTGTGAACACCGCCCGCAAGTGACATCACTTCAATTTTGTAAAAACATGTAGATGTCATTTTTCTACGAATCGCGGCCGGCGTGGAAAGCGATCGCCAGCAATTTGCACCCTGCGACCTCCGCTCGTCATCACACCTGGCCGGCCTCATTAAGTTCCTGGACTGGCGACTCCAGCAGCGCCACGCGCGCCTCCAGTGCCGCCAGCCGCGTTTCCAGGTCGGCCACCTTCATCTCGGCAGTTTCCTGCCCGGCGCGGGCGTTGGCGGCGAGTTCCTGGATCGCCTCCAGTTCCTCCCGTTTCACAAGGTCGAGTCGCTGGACCAAATCATCCATCCTGGCCCGCATCATGGCCTCCGCTTCTTCCCGCAAGCCGGCCAGGGCGGAAATTGCCCCGGTGGCCACACCGGCGATGTCGTCGAAGAATTTTGGCCGATCGCTCATGGCTGGGTTGCTCCTGTTGACTGAGGCAGCTTACATAACCGCCGTTCCTTACGTATAGGCTGCCCCCATGATCCTGATAACTGGCGGCGCCGGCTTCATCGGCTCCTATTTGCAAGCGGCCCTGGTGCGGCGCGGGCATGAAACCGTGGTCGTCGATACGTTGGGGTGCGACGGTAAGTGGCGCAATCTGGCGAAGCATCCGCCCGCCCGCATCGTTCATCCCGACGACCTGGACGACTTTCTTGCCAGCCATCCACCGCTGGAGATGGTGTTCCACCTCGGCGCGGTCAGTGAGACCACGGCAGTCGATGGCGATCACACCTGGGCGACCAACGTCGAACTTAGCCGGCAATTGTGGGAATGGTGCGCCAATCGCGGCGTCCGCATGGTGTATGCGTCTTCGGCCGCGACATACGGCAATGGCGCGCAGGGGTTCGAGGACGATTTTTCTCTGCCCGCGTTGGAGAAGTTGCGCCCGCTGAATCTGTATGGCTGGACCAAGCACGCGTTCGATATGCTGGTCGCCAGAACCCTGCTCAATCGGCGGGAACAACCGCCGCAATGGGCGGGGCTGAAATTCTTCAACGTTTATGGGCCGAACGAATACCACAAGGGCAAGATGATCTCCGTTGTGAAGGTCAAGCACGATGAGGTCGCCTCGGGTGGCCCGGCGCGGTTGTTCAAATCCGACCAGCCGGGCTTAGCCGACGGCGCCCAATCGCGTGACTTCATTTGGGTCGGCGACGTTGTCGATGCGATGCTGTGGCTGATGGAAACCCCGTCTGTCAGCGGCCTGTTCAACCTTGGCACCGGGCGGGCAAGAACCTACCTGGATCTGGCGCACGCCGTTTCAGACGCCGCCGGACAGCCCCGAAAGGTCGAATTCATCGATATGCCGGCCAGCCTGCGCGGACAGTATCAGTCGTTCACGCAGGCACCGATGGAGCGGCTGCGGGCGGCTGGTTACACCGGCCAGTTCACGCCGCTGGAGGAGGGTATTCGCCGCTACGTGCAGGACCACCTGTCGACCGAGGACCCATTCGTATGATCCCGGTCCTGCTGTTTCCTCAATTCGATCCGGTCATCGTTCAGTTCGGCCCGCTGGCCATCCGTTGGTACGCGCTGGCCTACATCGCCGGGTTGGTTGCCGGGTGGCGCATCGTCCGGCGGCTGGTGCTGAAAACCCCGGTTGTCGCCGCGGAACTCCAGGTCGATGACTTTCTGACCTGGGCCACGCTGGGCGTCGTGCTGGGTGGCCGGCTTGGTTACGTGCTGTTCTATCAGCCTGAGGTCTATCTGGCTCATCCCGCGATGATTTTGGCCGTTTGGGAAGGCGGCATGAGTTTCCACGGCGGTATGCTGGGTGTCGCCATCGCGCTGCTTGTGTTCTGCCGCCGCAATGCGGTCCCGATCCTGGGCTTTGCCGACCGGATTGCGATCGTCGCCCCGATCGGGATCGGATTGGGCCGCTGTGCCAATTTCATCAATGGGGAGCTTTGGGGCCGCCAGGCGCCGGCATGGCTGCCCTGGGCAATGAAATTCCCCCGTACTCCGGATTGCCCCAGCTTTCCCGACTTTTGCGTGCCGCGTCATCCCAGCCAACTGTATGAGGCAATGCTGGAGGGGTTGGTGCTGTTCAGCTTGATGTTCGTGCTGTCTCGGCGGGAGCGAATCCGCGAGCGGTTCGGGATGCTGACCGGGGTGTTCCTTTCCGGTTATGCCATCGCCCGGATTATCGGCGAATATTTCCGGGAACCGGATGCGTTCCTGGGATTCCTGGCGGCAGGCACCACAATGGGTCAAATCCTGTCGTTGCCGATGCTGCTGGCAGGGATTTGGCTGATCGTCCGTGCTCAACCGGCCGGGGGTGTTTCGAGGCGGTTGGGATGATGGGGGTGGCTGAGGGTTCTTCCTTGTTCGGCCCCGGGGGTTTCGTTGGCCGGCAAGCAAGGCAGATTTTACCACGAAGAAAACGGAGAACCTCGGAGTGCCACGGAGCAGCAAGGAATGGCGCCTCGCGCAAGGCGTCGTCCAATGGCCCGGTTCAGCAGACACCTGTCTGTTGGTGCAACATCGGTGCGGTGGCAGGCGGCGGTTACCGCGTAGGCCTGAAATGGCTGGCACAAATAGACTTCTTCGTGACCCATCGTGATTCTTCGTGGTGAAGTCTGCCTTGCTTACAGACCACGCAGGATCGTCGCCGGTCGCTCACGAACGCCTGGACCACTTCATGGCGCGGGCCAACGCAATCTACTACGCAACTCACGATCCATTCGCCGACTTCACCACCTCCCCCGAGATTAGCCAGGTATTCGGCGAAATCATCGGCCTATGGGCTGCGGTAACCTGGGGGTTGCTAGGCAGCCCCAACCCGATATCGCTGGTGGAGGCTGGTCCCGGACGCGGCACCCTAATGGCCGACGCGCTAAGGGCCATCCAACGCGCCGCCCCCGGCTTCGCCGCCGCGATATCGGTCCATCTGATCGAAACCTCGCCCCGGCTACGCGCCACCCAGGCACTGCGCATACCAGACGCCACCTGGCACGACGACCTTGCGACGATTCCGAATCGACCGATGATCCTGGTGGCTAACGAGTTCCTCGACGCCCTGCCGATCCGGCAGTTCGTCCGCCGTGGTTCCGGCTGGACAGAACGCTTCGTCGCAGCCGGAAACTGGATCGAGCAACCGGCCGATCCCGCGCGTGTTCCAGGCGGCCGCATCACGGCCGAAGGCGACATCGTCGAAGTCAACGAACCCGCCCGTGACTTCGTCGCAGCGGTCGCCGCCAGGGTCCAGCTTCATCCCGGCGTCGCACTCTTTCTGGATTACGGGCCAGAGCGGAGTGCCGCCGGCGACAGCCTGCAAGCCCTCGCGGACAAGCGGCCGGTCAATCCTTTGTCACCACCCGGTTCCGCCGACCTAACCGCACATGTCGATTTCGCCGATCTTGCGGACACCGCGCGCGCCCGGGGGGTGTCCGCACACGGCCCATGGCCGCAGGGTCCATTCCTGACGGCGCTCGGTCTGTTCCAACGCACCGATCTGTTGGCGCGGAATCGCCCGCCAGAGCAGGTGGCCGCACTGGTCGAATCCGCCCGCAGATTGGCCGATCCGGCGGCAATGGGGCAGCTTTTCAAAGTCATGGCGGTCTGCCCGGTTGCTTGCCCACCGTTGCCCGGACTGCCGTTAATCTGAGCCGGCGGGATCGCGAGGCACCAGACATCCGTTAGTGCCAACGGGCATGTCAGCGGCGTGGTAACTTCACGCCGGCCCGGTTGGTGCCATATCTACGTTGTGAACCACCGCTGGCGGCGGGCTACTGGAAATATCCGGCCTCAATCGATTACCCTATGTTGCCGGCGATAACAGCCGCGCGTGGGAGGATAAATGTCCAAAGCAACAGCATTCGCTCTTGGCGTCTCGTTAGCCGTCGTTTCACTTGGGCCGATCGCCGCCCGGGCGCAGCAACCGCCGCCGCAATCACCCGAGATGAGTTTTTTCGTCACCAGCGCCGGCCCTGGCAAAGGCGCGGACCTGGGTGGGCTGGCAGGGGCAGACGCCCAATGTCAGGCATTGGCGCAAGCGGCAGGCGCGGGAAGCAAGACCTGGCGGGCCTATCTCAGCACGCAGGCGACC
>JANXLQ010000429.1 GCA_025355085.1 Rhodopila sp. | reverse complement strand
GCATACATCCTTTGTCGATCGCAGACCGGGTTGAGTTCTGTGACGGGTTCTTGTGGCGATATCGGCACAAAATCTACTGGAAACAGTAGTTGCCGACTGGCAGGCCGCATTGATTTGGATCAATGTGCAAATCCATTCGTCCCGGTATTTCCGTCAATGATCGAGTGCTGAGTAGTTTCCGCGCCTATTGTCGCAGGATCGCCGCCGGATAATCTATAGGGGGCATCCGCTCATTGTTTCTACGGAGAACCCACATGTCCGGCTCAGCAGCGAGCATCTCACGCGTAACTCGAGCGGTTTTTATTGTGCCGTTGCTTATGCTTTTTCTGGCGGGTTGCGGTCTCAATGACATTCCGACTTTCGCGGAACAGGCCAAAGCCAAATGGTCTGAAGTATTGAATCAATACCAACGCCGGAACGATCTTATTCCCAATCTGGTCGAAACGGTCAAAGGTTTCGCGAAGCAGGAAAGCAGCGTCCTGGAAGCGGTAACGGCTGCGCGGGCACGCGCCACCTCCATTCAGGTTAACGCCGGCACAATCAGCGATCCTGACACCTTCAAAAAATTCCAGGACGCGCAAGCCCAGGTATCCGGCGCGCTCGGTCGCCTTCTCGCGGTTTCGGAACGCTATCCCGACCTTAAATCGAACGCGAATTTTCTGGCATTGCAGTCGCAGCTCGAAGGTACTGAAAACCGAATCGCCGTTGCCCGCCGCGACTACATCGAAGCCGTGCGTGTCTATAATACCGAGTTGAGGACCTTTCCTGGCCGCATCTGGGCTATGGTGCTGTATTCGAACAGCAAACCGATGGAAGAATTCACCATCGACGATGCTGCGAAGCGCGTGCCGCAAGTAAAATTCTGAACTGTCGTTCCATGTTCCGCCAGGGCATCCTGACCGCCATTGCCTGGATCTGCCTCACCTGCGCCGGTGCGGCCCAGACCCTCACGTTTCCGGCGCTGACCGGCCGCGTCGTTGACGATGCCGGGCTGCTGAGTGTTCCCGATCGAGCGGCCCTGACTGAATCGCTCGCTGGCCTGGAAGCGAAGACGACGGATCAACTCGTGATCGTTACGTTGAAATCGCTCCAGGGTGTGGCGATCGAAGATTACGGCTACCAACTGGGCCGCCACTGGAAAATCGGTCAGAAGGACAAAAACAACGGCGTTCTGCTGATCGTTGCGGCATCAGAGCGGAAGGTCCGTTTCGAAATCGGTTACGGCCTTGAAGGCACGCTGACCGACGCCATGACCCGGTTCATCATCGAAAAATCGATTTTACCCCGGTTCAAAGCCGGCGACTTTCCCGGCGGCATCAAACAGGGCGCCGCAACGATCGTTCAGGTCCTTACGGGCGACAGCACGGATATTAAGCGCCAGGCCGCGCAAAGCGCCGCTGCGAACAACAACCGGGCGATCGCCGGTACGCCCACATGGCCGGCGGTCGCCCTGGGCGTGGCGGCCGTTGGACTGCTGATCTTCTGCGTTGCCACACAGGGCGCCGTTTGTCGCGGGATCTTGCAAATCGTTTTCATCATGCTGCTTTTCGGAGGAGGACGCGGCGGATCCTCACGCGGGAAGTCGCCGTTCTCCGGCGGCGGCGGATCGTTTGGCGGCGGCGGAAGTTCGGGAAGCTGGTGAGGAAACAAGCATGATCGCCGAGTCCGACAAAACACTGATCTCCGCCGCCATCCGGCAAGCCGAGACTTTTACCGCCGGTGAGATTTTCTGCGTTATTGCCCGGCATTCGAGCGATTACCGGCTTGTGCCGCTCGCCTGGGCTGCATCGCTCGCGTTGCTGGCCCCGCTGCCGTCGATCTACCTCACCAGCGCCTCGGTAGAAGTCGTGTACCTCGTGCAGCTTACGATCTTTCTGGTCACGGCTTTGTTACTGTCGCATCCGAAGCTGCGATTTCACATCGTGCCGCGCCGGGTCCGCCACGCAAGCGCCCATGCCGAGGCTATGCGTCAGTTTTTCGCGCAAGGGCTGAACAGGACCGAACACCGCACGGGGGTATTGATTTTTGCATCGGAAGGGGAACGATATGCCGAGATCGTCGCCGATGCGGGGATCAATAAAAAGGTTCCGCAGGACGTTTGGGACAATGCGGTGGATGCTTTGGTGACGGCGATCAAGGCCGGGCGCCCGGCCGATGGTTTCCTGGCGGCGATCGAACGATGCGGCGCGGTGCTGGCGGCCCATTTTCCGCCGGGGGCACTCAATCGCGACGAACTGCCCGACAAATTGCTGGAGATATGAACCGCGTGAAAGGACATGAGGACCATGCCGGACCAGCACACAGGCCATCACGGCACCAGCATAACCGCCGCTAAACCCGGCGCGGGCGCGATCTACACCTGCCCGATGCATCCGCAAATCCGCCAGCCGGCACCGGGCGCCTGTCCGATTTGCGGCATGGCGCTGGAACCTGCGACGGTCAGCGCGGAGGACACAGGTAACCCTGAACTCGCTGATATGACGCGGCGGTTCTGGTGGGCGCTGGCGCTCAGTGTGCCGGTGTTCATCCTGGAGATGGGCGGGGAATTCCTGCCGATCCGGCCGGACATTTCATCTTGGGTGCAATGCGTGCTGGCCACGCCGGTGGTGCTGTGGGCCGGGTTGCCGTTCTTCCAACGTGCCTGGACCTCGATCGTCAATCGCAGCCTGAATATGTTCAGCCTGATCGCGCTGGGGACCGGTGCCGCGTGGCTTTACAGCGTCGTCGCGCTTCTGGCGCCGGGCCTGTTCCCGCCAGCCGCGCGCGGCATGGGCGGCGTGGTCGCGGTGTATTTTGAGGCAGCGGCAGTCATCACGGTCCTTGTTCTCCTTGGGCAGGTGCTGGAGCTGCGTGCCAGGGAGAGTACGGGCGGCGCCATCCGGGCGTTGCTCAATCTCGCGCCTAAGACCGCCCGCCGCCTGAGCGCAACGGGCGACGACGAAGAAATTCCGATCGACCAAATCGCGGTGGGCGACCGGTTACGCGTGCGTCCGGGGGACGGTGTGCCGGTGGACGGGAAAGTCGAAGACGGTCACAGCGCGGTGGATGAATCGATGGTGACCGGCGAGTCGATGCCCACCGAAAAACGAACCGGCGACAGGCTTATCGGCGGCACCGTTAACGGCACAGGTAGTCTGGTCATGCTGGCCGAGAAAATCGGTTCGGAGACGATGCTGGCGCGCATCGTTGCGATGGTCGCGGAGGCGCAACGCAGCCGAGCGCCGATTCAGCGGCTGGCGGATATCGTGTCGGGGTGGTTCGTGCCGGGCGTGATCGCGGTCTCACTGATCGCGTTCGCCGTCTGGTGGCAAATCGGACCGCAGCCGGTGATCGCCCATGCCATTGTCGCCGCCGTTTCCGTCCTGATCATCGCCTGCCCCTGCGCGCTTGGTTTGGCGACTCCGATGTCTATCATGGTCGGGGTGGGAAAAGGCGCCGGTGCGGGAGTGCTGATCAAGTCGGCCGAGTCGCTGGAACGGCTGGAGAAAGTGGACACGCTGGTCGTGGATAAGACCGGCACTCTGACGGAAGGCCACCCGCGAGTCACCGCTGTGGTGCCCGCCGATGGTTATACCGAGGAGGCCATGCTGGCCGCTGCAGCCAGTCTGGAACAGGGCAGCGAGCATCCCCTGGCCGCCGCGATCGTCGCCGCGGCGCGGGAGCGAAAGGTGGCGATTACCGAAGCGACGCACTTTCAGTCGATGACCGGAAAGGGTGTGAGCGGCACGGTGTCGGGGCATACAGTCGCTCTCGGCAATGCGCGCCTGTTGACCGATCTCGGGGTGGATGCCGGGGCGCTAAACGCCCGCGCGGATGCGCTGCGGCAGGAAGGTGCCACCGCGCTGTTCCTTGTGTTGGACGGCAAGGCAGCCGGGACGATCGCGATTGCCGACCTGATCAAGGCGAGCACGCGGGAGGCTTTGGAGCGCCTGCGCGCCGACGGGGTCCGCGTCATCATGCTGACGGGCGACAACGCCACCACCGCGAAAGCGGTTGCTCAGACTCTGGGCATCACCGAGGTCGAGGCGGACGTGTTGCCGGAAGACAAACACCGGATCGTCCGTCGCCTGCGATCGGAGGGCCGGGTGGTGGCCATGGCCGGCGACGGGGTAAACGACGCCCCCGCACTGGCCGAGGCCGATGTCGGGATCGCCATGGGCAGCGGTACCGAGGTGGCGATGCAAAGTGCCGGGGTGACGTTGGTTAAGGGCGATCTGGCCGGCATCGCACGCGCCCGCACGCTGAGCCGCGCGACCATGAGCAATATCCGGCAAAATCTGGTGTTCGCGTTTGTTTACAACGCGGCCGGTATCCCGATAGCGGCGGGAATTTTGTATCCGTGGTTCGGTTTGCTGCTTAGTCCGATGATTGCGGCACTTGCCATGGCGCTGAGTTCGGTTTCGGTAATCGGTAATGCGTTGCGGTTGAGATTGCTGCGTTTGTAAGGCCGAATTCCGGCGCTACCGGACAGCCCTCTGGCGGGATAAGCGAAAGGCGGCAACCTCCACACGACCGCTCGACGGGTTTGGTCGCTGAAATGGCTTGAACCGGCGGGAGAAGGGGCCTACATAAGGTGCGTCAGCTTGCTGACTATGGCGATAAACGGAGCGTGGAATAATCGTTGTGGACCCGGGGGCAGTGCCCGGCGCCTCCACCATTCATCCTGGGGTTCCAGGACATATGGGGGCGAAACAGGCTCGACACGCGTGGTAAAGACTCTTCTTTTGCCCGGCATGATACCGCCGTTATCGGGTCAAATCACAAGTGCCAATGACAATCAGGCGCTCGCCGTCGCTGCATAAGCGATAGGCGCGGTTCGG
>JANXLQ010000057.1 GCA_025355085.1 Rhodopila sp. | reverse complement strand
CTATCATTGGGACGGCGGCAAGGTCGATCTCTATCGGGACATAGCAGCCAGACAAATCTACCGCGTGGTATAACCTCGCCGCCGCGCAACCGTTTCGCTATAAGCCCCCGATGCTTCCTGACAATCCACTCAAGGCCATCGCGCTGGCCGTCAGCGCGACGGTGCTGTTCGGCACCTCAGACACTATTTCGAAATATCTCAGCGGCAGTCTGCCGATCGTCGAGTTCCTCTGGATTCGCTACGTCCTGTTCATGGCGATGTCGGCGATCCTGGTCTATCGCGCGCCGGTTCGCTCCGTGCGGCCGAGGAACCCGCGGTTTCAGATCGCGCGGGGCCTGTGCATCGTCGGATCGTCTATCCTGTTTGTCTATGGCGTGCGGCAAATGACCATGTCGCAGGCGACGACCATCAGCTTTCTGTCCCCACTGCTGATCACCATCCTGTCGATCCCACTGCTGGGCGAAGTCGTCGGTGTGCGCCGCTGGGCCGCCGTGGGCGCCGGTATGGTGGGCATGCTTATCGTGGTGCGGCCGGGCGTGGGCGGGTTTCAGCCCGCCGCTCTGTTTGGCGTCGCGAGTTCGTTTTTCTGGGCTTTGGCACTCATCATCACCCGCAAGATCAGCAGCTCCGACGCGCCGCAGACGACGATGTTCTGGTCAGCCGCGATCGGCACGTCGATCCTGACCGTGATGCTGCCTTTTCAGGCGGTCTGGCCGACGCCAAAGCAATTTCTTCTCTCCCTCGTGTTGGGAGTCCTGGCGTCCAGCGGCCAGTGGATGGTCATTCTGGCGCATCGGATCGCCCCGGCCTCGGTACTCGCGCCGTTCTTCTACAGTCAGTTGCTGTGGGTCACCGGCCTCGGTTTCCTGGTATTCGGCAACCTGCCGGATCAATGGACGGTGACAGGCGCAGGCATCATCATCGCCAGCGGCCTTTACACCGCGCACCGGGAGCGGGTTCGCCGGAAGCTCGCCAATGCCCGCGTGGCCGCCCCGCAGGCGACCGTTGCATGCCTCACGGATTGACGCTATCGGCTTCGCCTGATCCTGACGCCCCGGGGCGTCCAAACCAACCAAAGGAAACGTCTTTCGTGCGCATGATCCTAGGGGCCGCGTTGTCGGCCATGCTGTGTCTAACCGGTTCCCCCGCATCGCGGGCTGGCGGCGACATCATCAAAATCGGTGTTCTTAACGACCAAACCGGCATGAACGCCGACCTGTCCGGCCAGGGCTCGGTCATCGCCGCGCGCATGGCGGCCGAGGATGCCGGCGGCGCCATCAACGGCAAGAAGATCGAGATCATCTTCGCCGATCACCAAAACAAGGCCGACATCGGATCATCCATCGCCACACGTTGGTATGACGCCGAGGGCGTCGATATGATCGTGGATATGCCGTTCTCCTCTGTCGCACTCGCGGTGCAGGAGATCACGAAACAACGCCAGAAGATCGCGATGTATTCCGGACCGGGTTCGTCCGACATCACCGGCAAGGCGTGCTCCCCGTTCGGCTTCCACTGGACCTACGACACCGTGGCTCTGGCGCGCGGCACCGGGTCGGCGGTGGTGAAAAGCGGCGGGGACACATGGTTCTTCCTGACCGCCGACTACGCGTTCGGACACGCGCTGGCCAACGACACCATGCAGGTTGTCAAAGCAAACGGCGGCAAGGTCCTCGGTGAGGCGATCCACCCGGTCAACTCCTCGGACTTCTCCTCATATCTGGTGCAGGCGCAGGCGTCCGGCGCGAAGGTCATCGGGCTGGCGAATGGTGCTACCGACACCACTAATTCGATCAAACAGGCCCACGAATTCGGGCTGGCCAAGAGTGGGCAGCAACTCGCCGGGCTGCTGGTGTTCATCACCGACGTCCATAGCCTGGGCCTGCAGACCGCGCAGGGCCTGCAAATGACGGAAAGCTTCTACTGGAACCTGAATGACGACATGCGCGCCTTTTCGAAGCGTTACGCGGAACGCATGCATGGGCAAAAGCCGTCGATGGTGCAGGCCGGCGTTTACAGCGCGGTGGCGCACTATCTGAAGGCGGTCGCCGCAGCCGGCACGACGGACGGCGCACCCGTGGCAGCGAAGATCCGGGAAATTCCGATCGACGATTTCATGAGCAAGAACGTCCACATCCGCCGCAACGGCCGGGTGATGCGGGACTTCTATCTGTTCCAGGTGAAAACACCGGCGGAATCGAAGGGGCCGTGGGACTACTACAACCTGATCAGCACCATCCCGGCCGAAGACGCCGCGCGTCCGGAATCCGAGGACGCCTGCCCGATCGGCAAATAGAGCCTTTATCGCGCGGGGGGAGGTCAGCGGCCTCCCCAGACTGTTTCTTCGGCGTCGGCGATCGTCATTCTCAGGTTTGGCGCGTACGAACCGATTTGCTTGCCTTACCAACCAGCGCTGAGTTCGGACTCTCCGATTGTGCCGCCCGGTCATGCCGGCATCCACGTCTTTTGTTAGTGCAAACAAAGACATGGATGATGCGCCTTCGCGCACCATGACCATGCGAGGGCGGTCGGCGTGGGTCAATGTTAACGCCGGCCAGCCTGACGCACCCGGGGTCCAACCGATGGTCTATCGGCGCCCAAAGGCGATGGCCTTAGCGGTCGGCCTCAGGGCAATCGGGTGAACATCGTCTCGCACGTTCATCGTCCTCTGGAACGGCGCACTGGTGGTTTTGGCTGAGAAGAAATTTCACCACGAAGGCACGAAGCCACGAAGTTTCCAATAAAATCGGCAAATTCGGTGCTGG
>JANXLQ010000055.1 GCA_025355085.1 Rhodopila sp. | reverse complement strand
CGCCTGGATGGCGGCACGGCGGATGCTGTCGGGGCCGGCCTTGCGGCCGATATGGGGCAGGTGGATGCCAAGCTGCATGATCGTGTCCTCGGCCGATTAAGAAA
This sequence comes from Rhodopila sp., assembly GCA_025355085.1. Classification (GTDB taxonomy): domain Bacteria; phylum Pseudomonadota; class Alphaproteobacteria; order Acetobacterales; family Acetobacteraceae; genus Rhodopila. Next base: position 7,916 of record JANXLQ010000055.1, on the reverse strand, counting down.
CAGTCTGCCGCGTCACAACCTGCGCGTCCACCCTTGCGTTCCCGGCACCGCCTGAGCCATTTTGCGGCAACGCCAGAATGACAGGGGCCGTCCGATTCCTAGCAACGCACAACCGAAAAACCCATGGAAGGCCGGTAGCAAACCGAAGGCCGCGCCCCGCGCTGCGCCGTTCGAGCCTTTGAAAACCGAGCGGCTGATCCTGCGGCCGCTGCTGCCCAAGGATGCAGAGGCGCTGCACCGTCTGGTCAACGATTGGGAGGTCACGCGCACCCTGGCGGAAATTCCCTACCCCTATCCGCGGTCCCTGGCCGATGACTGGATTGCCTCGACTGCGGCCGAACTGGCGGACGGGGCTGCCTACCATCTCGCCATCACCGGGAAGGAGGGCCGCAAGGAAACTCTGGTTGGTGTCGTCGGCCTTCGTGTCGATACCGCTCGCCGCATCGGCCGGTTGGGTTACTGGGTTGGCCGCGCCTACTGGAAGCACGGGGTTGCGACGGAGGCGGCGAAGCGCCTGACAAGCTGGGGGTTCGCAAACCTGCCGCTGGATATGATCGTCGCCGAGGTGACCGAGGGCAACGACGCCTCCTGTAAAGTACTGCGTCGTGTCGGCTTCCGGGAAACCGGATCGGGCGTTCGGTCGTCACTGACCACCGGTGACGAACATCATGTCCGGGTGTTCGAGGCCACGCGGGGCGATATCTTCGGGCACCCCGAACCACCGGCGGCACACGCCGAAAGCCCCGATGCCAAGCCGCTGCTGCTGGTCGCCGCCTGCGCCCTGGTCGATGTCGATGGCCGCGTGCTGCTGGCTCGGCGGCCGGAGGGCAAGAAGATGGCCGGCCTGTGGGAATTTCCCGGCGGCAAACTCAATCCGGGAGAAACGCCCGAGGTTGCGTTAATCCGGGAGCTAAAGGAAGAAATCGGTATCGACGTGACCGCCGCTTGTCTGGCACCCTTCGCGTTTGCCTCGCATGCGTATGAGGGGTTTCATCTGCTGATGCCGCTGTTCATCTGCCGGCGCTGGAAAGGCACCCCGGCACCCAGGGAAAACCAAACCCTGGCCTGGGTGCGGGCGTCGAAGCTGACCGAGTATGAGATGCCACCCGCCGACAAGCCTTTGATCCCGCTGCTGCGGGACTTCCTCTAGGGAACCGATCGATGCCCAAACAAAATCCCACCGCCTGTCTGCTGGTCATCGGCAACGAAGTGCTGTCCGGCCGGACCCGCGATGCGAATATCCAGTTCCTGGCGACGGGCCTGGGGAACCTCGGAATTCCGCTGCGCGAAGTTCGGGTGATCCCCGACGTGCCCGAAACCATTATCGGGACCGTCAACGAAGTCCGCGCCAAATTCGACTACGTGTTTACCACGGGCGGGATAGGGCCGACCCACGACGACATCACCAGCGAATGCATAGCCGCCGCGTTCGGCGTGCCGTGGGAACATCATCCCGTGGCGTGGCCGCGCATGGAAGCCAGCTACAAGCCCGGTGAATTCAATGCCGCGCGCCAACGCATGGCGACGATGCCGCGCGGCGCCGCCCTGATTGAAAACGCTATCAGCGTGGCGCCCGGCTTCCAGATGGAAAATGTCTATGTGATGGCCGGCGTGCCGCGGGTTATGCAGTCGATGTTCGAATGGCTGGCCCCACGGCTGGAGGGTGGCGCCAAGATCGAAATGCGCGCCGTGTACGTCATCGGCCTACCCGAAGGCATCATCGCCGAGGGCCTGGGGGAGGTGCAGAAGCGGTATCCCGACCTCGATTTGGGCAGCTACCCGTTCTACCGACCCAGCGGCAATGGTGTAGCACTCGTGGCCAAGGGGCCGGACGGCGAGCAGGCTGAAAAAGCAATCGTCGAGGTCTCCAACCTCATCATCGGTTTCGGCAAAATACCGATCCCGGGAGAACCGTCGGAGATTTAGAGCGTCATCGTCTGAGGTTGCTTCCACCTCAAACGATCACGCGATCAAACATAGAGTTAGACCAACGGCCCTATGTTTTGACCCGTCATGGCAGGCGAAAGCCTGCCGTCCACGTCTTTGTCGGAACCAGCATCGCGAGGCGCAGATGCGTCCTTACGCCTCGCGATGACCACAATGGACCGAACGATCAAGATATAGGGCCGTTGGTATTATACCATGATCGACACGGGAGAGGGTTCAACCTCAAACGATCATGGTCTAAAGATCAATCGGCCTGACAGCGCTCCCTCCCCACGACACCACGCGACGACGGTGAGGGGCCACTGTCCGAATTTGTATAAGTTTGCTGCTACGCCGGTTGCGGCGTCCGGGCTTCTTGCCGCTCCTGGGCGCGCAACCACAGCACGGCCAGCAGCGCCACCAGAATTAGCACGATCGAAGCGCGGTTCAACGGGAACCACCCCATCCGCTCTTGCAGGAATCCTGCGAGGAAGCTAGCCGTCGCAGTGGTTCCGAACACCAGAAAGTCGTTCAACGCCTGTGCCTTTCCGCGCTCGGATGGGCGATAGCACGTTGTCACCAGGGTGGTCGCACCGACGAACAGGAAATTCCAGCCCAAACCGTTCAGGGTCAGCGCGATACGGAAGTTCCACGGGTCCAGCCCCATCAACGCCACCGTCACGCCGGCCAGAAGAATCCCGGCACCGCAGAACATGATATTCAATACCCCGAACCGGGTAATCAGGTTGCCGGTGAAAAACGATGGCACGAACATCCCCATGACATGCATGAAGATCACCCAATGCGCCTCGGTATGCGGCAAACCGCAGCCGACGATCGCCAACGGTGACGCGCTCATCAGGAAAGACATCGTTCCGAACGCGATCATCGCGGCGATGACGGATGCTGCGTAACGTGGCTGGGCCGCGATCTCCCACAACGGACGAGGCGGAACAACGGCCGTCGTCGCCGTTGGGGCAGGCTCTTGCATGGGTGGAAATTTGATGAACGACATGACCGTGAAGACGACGATGTGGACACCGATCATGCAGATGAAGGTGGCAACATAGATCGGCAGCAGCTTGTCGTACGACCAATGCACGATCGCCGGCCCGATGATGCCGGCAACCACGCCGCCAGCCGTCACCCACGAAATCGCCCTCGCCCGATAGCCGGCCGGCACCAACTCCACCGCCGCGAACCGATACATTTGCAGACTTGCCACTGCATAGCCCAGGATCACGCCGCCAAGGCACATCAGTGGGAAATTGGCGAGATACAGCCCCATGCCGCAGGTCGCACCGCCTGCCATGCCGAACACCGAACCGACCCGGAAGCCGAACCGCCTTCCTTGCCGCTGCATCAGCATCGCTGCGGGAAACACCCACAGCATGACCCCCAGGTGCTGCATCGTCACAGGCAGCGTTGCCAAATCACGATCCGGGAAGAAGGTCACCACCGACAGCGCGGTCGCTGTGAACATCATAGTATTTGCCGACTGACCAATCGCCTGGCAACAGGTCAGAAGGAAGAGATTTCTCTTCATCGCGCTTTCGAGGCGCGGTTTAATCTGTGAGTGCGTTTCCATGGAGAAAGGCATTACCAAGTTCTGATCCGGCTGTCACGAGTGCGACCTCTGGCTCCGCTAAAATCCGACTTAAAACGGCGTAAAGTTCGGCGGCAACGCGCAAAAACCGGGACCGCCACCTGGAAGCAGGCTAGCATGCGCGAAGATCACTCAGGCTGCTCCAAGACGAGCGGCCGTTGTCAGCAGGGATACAGTTTGATGTTACGGAACAGAGCACCGCAAACCATCGCGGCCGCGAACGGCATCGGAAAGGACGCGGCGTTCGGTTCCGTTACGCCGCCGCTCTATCTATCGACCACCTTCACATTCGATGGCTTCAACCGGCCGAGGGCCTACGACTACACCCGGGCGGGGAATCCGACGCGCGATCTTCTGGCTGACACGCTTGCCCAGTTGGAAGCCGGTGCCGGTGCGGTGGTCGTTTCATCCGGCATGGCCGCGATCGACCTCACGCTCGGTTGCCTCGAACCCGGAGACCTTATCGTAGCACCGCATGATTGCTATGCCGGAACCTGGCGCCTGCTCACCATGCGCCAGGCGAAGCAACAGTTCGATGTCGTATTCATCGATTTTGCCGATGACGCAGCCCTGAAGCTGGCGCTGGCCCGCGCACCGAAGCGCGTGCTGATCGAAACACCGAGCAACCCGTTGATGCGTGTGGTCGATATTCGGAAGATCGCTGTGCAGGCCAAGGCTGCGGGAGCAAAGGTGATTGTCGATAACACCTTTCTCTCCCCAGCCCTTCAACAGCCGATCAGGCTCGGTGCCGACTTCGTTGTGCATTCGACCACGAAGTTTCTGAATGGCCATTCCGACGTGGTTGGCGGCGTGGTGGTGGCAGCGTCCCAAAAGGATGCCGAGGAACTCACCGTATGGGCGAATACGATCGGTGTCACCGGGGCGCCGTTCGATGCGTACCTGACGCTGCGCGGCGTTCGCACGCTGTTTGTCAGGGTAGAACGCCAGGAGCGGACTGCTGCTGCGATCTCAACGTTTTTGAACACCCATCCAGCGGTAACAGCCGTCCATTATCCGGGGCTGCCCAGCCATCCCGGCCACGAGATCGCCAAATCGCAGCAGACTGGTTTTGGGGCGATGCTGAGCTTCGAGATTGCCGGCGGCGTCGATGGCGTGCGCCGATTCGTCGAGAGCCTGGAGGTTTTCACTCTGGCCGAATCCCTCGGCGGAATCGAAAGCCTGGTCGCCCATCCCGCCACGATGACGCATGCGAGCATGAGCCAGGAGGCAAGATTGGTCGCCGGCATCAGTGAAAGTTTGCTGCGGCTGTCAGTTGGATTGGAGAATGAAGCAGATCTGCTCGCCGATCTCGCCCGCGCGCTGCAGGCGGTTTAACGAAGGCCGGAATGCGATGCGGCGCGTTATACAAAACCGCATGGCCGTGACCCATTGAACGCCCCGGCCCGGGCTACCGAACCGGGCGAGAGTACGACTGATTTCACGAATGATTGTTGCACGGATGTTTGCGCCGTTGCGGCACCCGCGATCGGGATAGTGTCGGGCCAAGCGGCAGGGATGGGCCGGCCCGGTAAGCCGTTGCTGCGATTTCGCTGCACGCCGAAGGGTCAGGTTGTGCTTTTGCGGCCTGAACAGAGGATGCCCCATGATCAAGATCGTCACCGCGACCGTCCTGCTGCTTATATCGCCGGCTGTCGGAATAGCGGCGCCGTTCTGTTTGGCGCTGCCGCCGGGCACGCCGCAATGCATCTATTACGATGGCGCCGAGTGCGCGCGGGAAGCCGGGCGCCAAAACGCCATTTGTCAGGTCAATCCGAAAGAGGTTCACCTGCGCGCAAGCCGGATTGGAGACTATTGTCTTGTGATGCCAGACGGTTACTCGACCTGCGGCTATGCCGATCCCAATTCTTGCTCCCGGGATGCGTTGCTCCAGAAGGGCGTGTGTTCCCGCAGTGCCGGGGCGCTGCCTAAACAGGTTCCGGATGCCTTTGCGCCGAACGCCGGGCGCTAGCGGCTGATACCAACCTGCACAGGTGGCCGGGGTTCCTGGCTTTGGTTTCCACTGCAACCGAGGACATCGATACCGAAGGCCGATTTATGTGCGATGCGGCAATTATTGCGCTACTTCGTTTGGGACGGTGGGTCCGTTACCGGGGATGGCTGCTTCCCGATAACGGACCCGGAACGGAACTACAACGTCGCGCCGCCGTCGATCGCGACCTCGGCACCGGTGATGTAGCCACTTTCTTCGGAGAGCAAAAACAGCACGAGGTTTGCGACTTCCTCCGCTGTGCCTTGCCGTTTCATCGGCACCGTCTCCAGCCGTTTCGCATTTTGTTCCGGCGTGCGCACGTTTAACATTTCGGTGGCGATCGGGCCGGGATGGATCGAATTGACGCGGATTCTTCTGACTGCGAGATCGACCGCCGCTGCCTTGGTCATGCCGCGCAACGCCCATTTTGTGGCACTGTAGGCAAAGGAACCGGGCGATCCCCGAAGACCGGCAACCGATGAAATGTTGACGATCGAACCGCCGCCAGACTTCTCCATCAGCGGAACGACCGCTTTCATGCCGAGGAAGCAACCAAGCTGATTGACCCGCATGTGCTGTTCGAACAGCGCGGTGTCGGTTTCCATCAGCGATGCCGGGCGATAAATACCGGCGTTGTTCACCAATCCGTGCAGGCCGCCCAACGCTGCGGCGGCTTCGATGGCGTTTGCCCAGTCCTGCTCTTTGGTCACGTCCTGGCGGACGAAGACAGCGGCATCGCCCAGTTCGGCAGCGAGTTGCTTTCCTTGCGCCTCCAACACGTCGCCGATGACGACTTTGGCACCTTCGGCGACGAACAGGCGGGCCTCAGCCTCGCCCTGTCCGCGAGCGCCGCCACTGATCAGGATGATTTTGCCGGATAGACGGTTCATTGGTTCCCCCGCGTTTCGTCATTTTGTGGGAGGCTATCCTGACGGCGGCCGCATGGCAAAACAGGTCGGCGCGGGTCGCATCACGCGTCGTCCTATTGCGGCAGGCATTCAAGAAACCACCTGTTTCGGCTTGATGATCGAATCAGCCCAACGTGGTGCCACCGGTAACCTGTTCCAAAGCGTGCCGAACGGCGGGCGAACCGGTTGCCTGATCGAGCAGGCTGACAGCCTCGGTCGCCAACTGACGCCATCGCGGACCGCGAGCGATCAGTTCCTCCCACATGTCCCGCAGTTCGTAAGGTCGTTGGAGCGACAGAACTGAGATCAGTTCAGCGGCTTGTCTTATATCTTTCGCGGCCTTGGCCTGACTTTCACCCGAGGACAGACGCAATCGGCTGACCAGCAGTTTGTGCAATGCATAGCGCTCGGGGGCAGGCACGTTGATGGGGATGCCGGCGCCCCAAAGCGCGACGGCCTGCACCTCCCGATAGATCAGGAAGTCGAGGAAGCGGAGGGGCTGAGCATCCGCCCTCAACGCGGGAAGGGCAACCGGAGCGTCGTCGGACGGACCCTGCATCGGTGTCAGAATATCGACCCGATAGCGGTCTCCGAGTGCAAAGCGCGTCGGATGATTGGGGGCGAAGGTCGATGGGACGGGTTGGAATTCGGGGTCCACGCCTCGGAGGATGTCCAGGAAGGGTATTTCCACCGCATCCTCAACGGCCAGCGAGATGCCCCGAAACTGTGCGAGGTCCAGGTCGTCGGTCATCGCGTTGGTAAGCCTGGCGCCGATCAGTCCGGAGTAGGTCTGGTAAGCGGCGGTGCCGACCACGACCGCTCGGAGGCGAAAGACGCCGGCCTTGGCCAGGGCTTCGAGAATCCGGCCGGTTCGGGCATCCGGTCCCCGGAGGCCGGTTCGGATCAGGGCGGAAACCAATGTGCGGCGTTCTTTATACCCGGATTTATCGGTTCGGTGCCGAGCGATTTTCTCGGTGAGGTCCGGGGTGTCGGGGCCAACGTATTTTTCGGGACGACTGCCCTCGGTCATGGGAGAGCGGAAATACCAGAACTGGTGCCCTCGGATGGTGCGCTTGATGAAGCTGCCGGCTGGGTCGAAGGCTTCTGCCATTTGACCGAGTTGCGCCCGTTCCGCCAATTCAGAGTACATGGTCTGGATTGGTAGGGGAAGGGACTGGGACATATGGAGCGTGTAACCTAGTTACCACCAAATTGCAATTTGGTGGTAACGCTGTCAAAGGGCCGCGTACTCTATCCAAACACCGCTCGAAATCCGCCCCGCCAGCAAAATAAGTGGGTATCCTCCGATGGCTTGGGTTGGCCGGAAAGAGAACGGCGGCTTTCGGGCAGGGCAATCGGGTGAACATCGTCTCGCACGTTCATCGTCCTCTGGAACGGCGCACTGGTGGTTTTGGCTGAGAAGAAATTTCACCACGAAGGCACGAAGCCACGAAGTTTCCAATAAAATCGGCAAATTCGGTGCTGG
>JANXLQ010000053.1 GCA_025355085.1 Rhodopila sp. | reverse complement strand
CCAGCACCGAATTTGCCGATTTTATTGGAAACTTCGTGGCTTCGTGCCTTCGTGGTGAAATTTCTTCTCAGCCAAAACCACCAGTGCGCCGTTCCAGAGGACGATGAACGTGCGAGACGATGTTCACCCGATTGCCCTGCCTTCCCCCGCGGCCGGCCATGTTATTGCAGTGCTGCGCGCGCATGCTGCCGGATCGGCCGTGGAGCGATGTTCTCTGTTTGGGCGATGCCCAACATTGAGCGAGTTGGCCAGTGGGCATTTCCTCGCCATGGGCCGGGGCGCGATCGTTTTGCCCCTGCCGGCAACTTGACCGGCGCCGGCATCCCCAACAAGGTGCGCGGCATCATGAGCAAACCTGTCATCGAATACCTAGACGTTGTCCGGCCGGAGTGGATCGACTCCAACGGGCACCTGAATCTGGCCTACTACTGCGTCGTTTTCGACTTTGCGACGGACGCGTTGTACACGGCACTGAACATCGGCGATGCGTATCGGGAGGTGTCGGGCAACTCCTGTTTCACCGCCGAAACGCACACGCTTTATGAGCGAGAGGTGCATCTTGGCGACAAGCTGCTGGTGAAGGCATGGCTGCTGGGTGCCGACACCAAGCGGCTGCATTATTTCCACGAGATGTTCCACGTCGAGAGCGGCGAACGGTCGGCGGTGCAGGAGTTGATGGCGCTGCATATCGACATGAGCGTTCGCCGCGTGGCACCTTATCCGGCGGAGCAATACGCCGCGTTGCAACAGGCAGTGAAGGATTATGTTCCGGCGGCGTTACCGAAGGGCGCCGGGCGGAGGATCGCGTTACCCGGGTAGTCAAAAGCGGGAGGGCACCATGAAGCCGATGTGGTGCCGCCTTATGCCTTACACCGCACCGGGGTAGAATTCCGGAGACAAGCATCCGCCAGGGCATGTCCGGGCGACCTGTCGCGGCACGGTGCCGAACAGGTCGCCTGGACAAGTCATATTATAACGAAAATGCAATGACATCGGCCTGAAGCAATACTATTTGGGTGCGGCCTAAGTCACCGGCGCGGGCGGTGCATTGTAGTCTTCCTCCGAAACATGTTCGAACCAGGCGGTGCCTTCGCCTTTGTCGTTCAATTCCGACATCGCAAGGTGCGAAAACAGCTTGTCCGGGGCTGAACCGTGCCAATGGCGGACGTCGGGCGGGATGATCACGGTATCGCCGGCGCGGATTTCCTGCACTTGCTCGCCTTCGCGCTGCACGCGCCCGGCCCCGGACAGGCAGAACAAAGTCTGACCCACGGGATGGCTGTGCCAGGCCGTCCGCGCACCGGGGGTGAAGGACACGACCGATCCGCGCATACGGGAAGGGGTCACACCGACAACCACCTCATCGGAGAATACAGTGCCGGTGAAATTCGATGCAGGCGCACGATTGGTTTTCCGAGCCGAGGACCGAAGGATTTTCATGGACAGTCTTCCCTGACAGCCGAACATCGGCGTTGATCGGCGTCATGATACGGAACCCGGGGAAATCGACAAGCTGGCCGGTTGGCCGTGTTGGCTGCGTTGGCTGCGGCGGCGCTGCTGGTTGGTACCATGCAGGCGACCCCGCATGGGTTTTTCCATTGGTGACCGCCGGCACGGTTCTGTTCATCTAGGGTCGGGTCAGAAGCCGCGCGGCTTTCACCGCGACGGAGATCGGCATTCTCGTTCTGCCGATGGTATTTCCGATCTTTATGCTGCTGAGAGATGCCGCTGTGCCAATCAGCGCGGCGTCTTTGCTACTCCTGTTCGGCGTCATCGTCCGCCGGCAAGGCCGTCCGGCGGGTAAACGCGTGTCGAACGGCCTGTCCGCCGCCTAATCCACAGTTGCCGCCTCGGGATTGCGGGTTCTGACCAGGTTCACCGGCTTCAGGCTCATGACCAGTTCGCCGTTCTGGTTCAGCACTTCCAGCAGGATATGCAGCAACCCGCGATCCGGCTTGGTGCGAGAGCGGCGGGCTTCCCGCACCGTGGCATGCACCGTCAAGGTGTCGCCGGGGCGAACCGGCCGAGGCCACCGCAGCTCATCGATTCCTGGCGCCGCCAGGCCGTTATGCGGCAGGAAGCCGCCCACCAGCAGCCGCATGGTCAACCCGACCGTGTGCCAGCCGCTGGCGATAAGTTCGCCGAACGGCCCTTTCGCCGCCAACGCGCGATCGACGTGCATCATCTGCGGATCGTACTGACTGGCGAATGCGACGATCTCGTCCCCGGTCATGGTGAATGTGCCCAGCTCATAGGTGCCGCCCACCGTGTAGTCCTCAAAAAAACGGTCGGTGGGTGGGGTGGAAAAGACTTCGAACATGGATCGTGCCGCTTCTGTTGCCGGTGATCGGGGTAACATGCGATATAGTGCATGACAATGAAAAGCCGCTGATTGGCGATAGCCATTGAGAGGCGGATAAACAGGGGGGATCGCGATGCGTCATGTTTCACGGCGGGCCATGCTGGCCGGAGCGGCGTTGACTGCGGGCCTTGGCCGCCCCGCCATTGCGCAGGCAGCGCCGCTGAAGGTCGGCATGATGCTGCCGTTTTCCGGCACATACGCAGCATTGGGTGAAAATATCGCCGCCGGTTTCGAATTGCTGATTGCAGAAAACGGCGGCAAACTTGGGGGCCGAACCGTCACGTTGATTCGGCTGGACGACGAGTCCGATCCGTCGAAGGCCCCCGCCAACGTCAACCGGCTGACCGAGCGCGATAGCGTCGATGTGCTGCTGGGCACGGTCCATTCGGGCGTCGTTATGGCTCTGGTGCAGGCGGCGCGCGAGAAAGAGATTCCGTTGTTCATTCCCAATGCCGGCAATGTCGCGGCGACGCGGGACCTGTGTTCGCCGCATGTTTTCCGGTCGTCGTTCAGCAACTGGCAGCCGGCTTACGGAATGGGCAGGGCGCTGGCGGCGCGCGGGGTGAAGAAGGCCGCCTGGGTGACCTGGGATTATGCGGCGGGCAAGGAGTCGGGAGAGGGTTTCCGCGACGGATTGCGCGATGGTGGGGCAGAAATGACTCATCTATTGACCGTGCCGTTTCCGGAAACCAATTTTCAGCCGGTCCTGGCGCAGATTGGCGGTCTGGGGGTGGAGGCTGTCGGCTCTTTCTTCGCGGGCGGCGGGGCGATCCAGTTCGTCAAGGACTACGCCGCGTCCGGGTTGCGCGATAAAATTCCGCTGTGCGGTTCGGGATTTCTGACGGAGGGTGTGCTGAAGCCGCAAGGTGCCGCCGCCGAGGGGATTCAGACCGCGCTGCATTATGGCGATGGTCTCGACAACCCCAAGAACACCGGGTTCCGGATGGCGTTCAAGGCGAAGACCAGCCGCGACGCCGATGTGTATGCGGTGCAAGGGTATGACGCCGGGCAGATGCTCGCGGCCGGCCTGACCGCGACGAAGGGCGATGCGGCGGCTGCGAAGGCGCTCGCACAGGCTATCCGAGCGGCCCGGATCGACAGCCCGCGAGGGGCGTTCACGTTGTCGGCGTCGCACAATCCGATCCAGACCATCTGGCTGCGGGAAGCGCGGGAGGGCCAGAACAAGGTGATCGGCATCGCGGCGAAGGACCTCGCCGACCCTGGCACGGGCTGCAAGATGGCGGGTGCGTGAATAAAGATGATGGGAGGAGAGACATTGCGCGCCGCGGGGAGCAATTTCTCTCGTTTTGAAAGTTATCCCGATACCTTTGGGTCTTATGCCGGTCAGCCGCGAACAAGTGGCCGGTGCGTGGATGGCGGGCCTTTGCCCACTATTGCGGGATCGGGCAGCCTCGACCCGTCCGGAGCAGTACTATTAAGGGTCAGCGGCGTTGCTTCGGCTGGGAATCCGGACGTTGCTGGCTAGCTTCATCGCGCAGCTTCTGAACGGGGTGCAATATGGTCTGCTGCTGTTTCTTATCAGCAGTGGCCTGACCCTCATTTTTGGCGTGATGGGGGTGATTAACCTTGCGCACGGCAGCCTGTTCATGATCGGCGCGTATCTGGCGTTTGCGGTCGCCAGCATGACGGGAAGCTTCTGGTTGGCGTTGCCGGCCGCCCTTCTGGGCGGGGCATTGTTCGGTGCGGTGCTTGAACGCGTGCTGTTCCGGCGCTTCCGCACGCGGGCGCATCTCGATCAGGTGCTGCTCACGTTCGCGCTGATTCTGTTGTTCGAGGAGGCGCGGTCGGCGCTTGTAGGCAACCAGTTTCACAGCGTGCCGATCCCCGCCGTCCTGGACTTCTCGGTCCCGGTCGTCGGCGATTTCGGCTATTCGGCGTATCGGTTGGCGGTCCTGGGCATTTGCCTGCTCGTTGCCGCCGGCATGGTCTGGCTGATCGAGCGCACCCGAATCGGGTCCGCCATCCGCGCTGCCGCCGAAAACACCGAAATGCTGGACCTGCTCGGTTTCGACGCCGGGCGTGTGCATACGTTGGTCTTTGCGGGCGGGACGGCACTGGCGATGCTGGCCGGCGCCCTGGCTGCCCCGTTGCAGTCGGTTTATCCGGGGATGGGCGACGGGTTCCTTATTCTTTCGTTTATTGTCGTGGTGATCGGCGGCCTAGGTTCTGTGGCCGGTGCATTTTGGGCGGCGCTGCTGGTTGGTCTGATCGATACACTCGGAAAAGCCTACCTACCGCAGGCCGCCGGGATCGCGGTGTGTGGGTTGATGGCGGCGGTGCTGCTGTGGCGCCCAACGGGACTGTTCGGCCGGCCATGATCGTGGCGTCCCGACCCGGTCAGTTCATGCTTGGCGGGGCGGGGTTGGCAATCGCCTCCATGCCGCTCTGGGCGTCGGCGTGGCATATGCAGTTGGCCTCCACGGCGATGGTGGCGGCGTTGTTCGCGCTTAGTCTGCAAGTGCTGGTTGGCGCGACGGGGCTGGTCAGTTTGGCCCAGGCCGGTTTTTTCGGACTGGGTGCCTACACGGTCCACCTGCTGGGTTCGCCCCCGGTCTGGATCACGCTTCCCGCCGCTGTCCTCGCTGCCGGAGTTGGGGCCTTGCTGATCGGGCCGTTGGCGCTGCGAACGAAGGGGTTTTTCTTTCTGATGACCACCCTGGCATTCGGCCAGATGCTGTTCTTTGCGTTCCACGACACACCGCTTGGCGGCGGGACCGACGGCCTGTTCATCGTCCGCCCGCCGTTGGGTTTTCCGGTTCCCCGGGCGGCGCGGCCGGCGGTTTTTCTGTTGGTGAATTTGGGTGTGTTGGCGATTGTCTATACCGGCCTGTGCTGGCTGATGGGCACGATGCTCGGTCATGCGCTGCAAGGCATTCGATCCAACGAGAACCGCATGGCCGCCCTGGGTCACAACGTCCAACGCCTGAAACTGATCGCCTTCGTGCTGGCCGGCGCGCTGGCGGGACTGGCCGGACACATGTCGGCGCTAACCGACGCGTTCGTCAGCCCCGAGCTGCTGGGATGGCACCGTTCCGCCGAGGCTTTGCTGATGATCCTGCTTGGTGGCATCGGTGCGCTGCACGGCCCGATTTTGGGTGCCTTCGCGCTGACGGCGGTCCAGGAGGGGGGCACGCTGCTGACCGGCCGGCCCAGATTGGTCGAGGGCGTGGTGTTTCTGGCCGCCGTTCTGTTCCTGCGGCAGGGCCTGGCAGGGTGGCGCCTGCGCGCACGCAAGGGTGTCCCGACGAGTATCGGGGATCGCCGATGATGCAGGCTGAGCGCCTGACCCGGCGGTTTGGCGGCCTGCTGGCGGTGGATCAGGTATCGCTGACGCTGCGGCGCGGCACGCTGCACGCGGTGATTGGCCCGAACGGCGCGGGGAAAAGCACGCTGATCAATCTGCTTTCGGGCGAGATCCCTTTGTCGGCCGGACAGGTCTTTCTGAACGATGGCGATATCTCCGCATGGCCGGCGTGGCGGCGCGGGCAGGCGGGGGTTGGACGGACATTTCAGCGAACCAACGTCATGCCGGATATGACCGTGGTGGAAAACACCCGTCTGGCCACGCAGGCGCGGGCGGGAGTTGGCCTGATGCGTTCCGCGCAAAATCAGCCAATGATTAAGACCGCTTTGGCGGCCCTGCGACGAGTCGGCCTTGCGGATTCGGCGGGTGTCACAGCCAGCACGCTCAGTCACGGGCAGGCCCGGTTGCTCGAAATCGCAATGGTGCTGGCGGGCGCCCCGATAGTTCTTCTGCTGGACGAACCGCTCGCCGGGTTGGGGGCGGAGGAGACCACGCCCGTCGCCAACCTGTTGCGGGACCTCGCGCATGACCATGCGGTGCTGCTGGTCGAGCATGACATGGATGTCGTTTTCGCGGTCGCGGACATCATTACGGTGATGGTGGACGGTCGCGTGCTGGCAACCGGCACGCCGGACGAAATCCGAACATCCGCCGCGGTTCGCGATGCCTATCTGGGACACGGCGTGTGACCGCGATTCTGTCCGCGCGCGGATTGTCCGCCGGGTATGGCGAAAGCCGGGTGCTGCGGGGGATCGACCTCGACATTCATCCTGGCGAGACCATCGGGCTAATGGGCCGCAACGGCATGGGGAAGACGACGCTGATCCGCACCCTGATCGGCCTGCTGCCCGCCCGGGAGGGGCAAGTGCTGCTGGATGGCAACAATGCTGCCGGACTGCCGGCGTTTGCCCGGGCAAGGAAGGGCATCGCGGTGGTGCCGGAGGGGCGCGGCGTGTTCGCTGGCCTGACGGTGATGGAAAACCTGCGACTCGCCGCGACCGTTGGCGATTGGACTGAAGCGCGGGTGCTGACTCTGTTCCCCCGGTTAGGCCAACGCGCCGGCAACCGAGGCAATCAGTTGTCCGGCGGCGAACAGCAGATGCTGGCGATCGGGCGTGCGTTGATGACCAATCCAAGACTTCTGATCCTGGATGAGGCCACGGAGGGCCTGGCTCCTTTGATGCGTGACGAGATATGGCGGGTTATCCGGATTGTCCGAGAGGCCGGTGTCGCGGTCGTGGTGGTGGACAAGACGGTCTCGGCCGTCCTGTCCGTGGTCGATCGCGTTGTGATCCTGGTCAAGGGGCAGATCGCCTGGACCGGCGTACCGGATGATTTGCGAACCGACGCGGCGACGATGCACCGGCACCTTGGGGTGGACGCGTGAACCAGTCGGCTGGCGATGCGGCTTTCCTGACGGCGCTTGGTCAGCGGGTCAGAGTGCTGCGTGCGCGCCGCGGCATGACGCGGCGCATCCTGGCGGCGCAGTCGGGTGTGTCCGAGCGTTATATCTCGGCGGTCGAGGCGGGAACGGGTAACGGATCGATCCTGCTGCTGCGGGCGCTGGCCGGGGCGTTGAATGTCGATTTGCGGGCCGTGCTGGAGGATGGCGGAGAGTCGATCCGAGCATCGTTGGTCCGGATGCCGGATTACCGTGGCCGTGTGGCGTTGATCGGTCTGCGCGGGGCAGGGAAGTCCACGCTCGGGCGGCTGCTGGCAGGGCGGTTCGAGATGCCTTTCGTGGAGTTGGATCGGGAGATCGAGACCGATGCCGGGCTGGGCCTTGGCGAAATACTGGAATTACACGGCCAGGCCGGATTTCGCCGGCTGGAGCGTGCGGTCCTCGATCGGCTGATCGACACACATCCCAGGATGGTGGTCGCTGCGGGCGGCGGGATCGTGGCGGAATCCGCGACGTTCGACCGGCTTCTGACCGCATGCCTGACGGTCTGGGTTAAAGCCCTGCCCGAGGAACACATGCAGCGGGTTATCGACCAGGGCGACCTGCGCCCGATGCGTGACAATCGCCGGTCAATGGCGGATCTGCGGGCGATCCTGGCGAGCCGGGAAGCTCTTTACGCCCGGGCCGACATCGAAATGGAGACGACCGGCCGGGATGCGGAGGCCACCCTGGCGGCCCTGATGGCCGCTATCGGCACATAGTGATCGGTGGGCCGATTTACTCATACTTGGGAAGTAAGGCGACGCCCAACAATCAGCGGTTCGGCCAGTATGGCCGTCTTCACATAGCGGCGACCTGTCCGCCCGTGCCTCGCAGCAGATGTTCGGCGGTTGCCACGACCTGTTCTACCGTGATCGCTTCCATCGTTGTTCCCACGACCGCGCTGGCACAGTGGCCGGTTGGGCCATAGGTCGCAGCGTCGGTTGGTCCAAACAGGCCGACGGTCGGGGCTCCTGTGGCGGCGGCCAAGTGCATCAGGCCGGAATCGTTGCCGACGAACACACCGGCGCGCTCCAGGCACGCGACGACTTCCGGCAGCGTCAGGCGGCCGACCAGATCGATCGCGCCCGGCAAGGCCGTCAGCAGCGGCGCGGCCATGGCGTGTTCCGCCGCACCCGGTCCGCCCAGGACCAGGGCCACGGCACCGGATCGCGTGACGCTATCGGGGCCTGCCAGCCGGTGAAAGACTTCGGCGAAGCGATCCGCCGGCCAGACTTTCGGCCCCCAGTTCGCGGTCGGGGCCAACGCGATGATCGGTTTGTCGATCGGCAGCAATTTGGCGACCCTTTGCCGGTCCGCGTCACTTGTCCAGGCAACCGGCGGCGGTGGCGGTGACAAACCGAGCATGGCCCCTAATTGAGCGATTTTTGTTCCTCCGGTGCGGTGGAACACGGCCCGGGCGCGAGTCGGGACCAACCAGGACAACGCCGATCCTCGGATATCCACGACCATATCCCAGACCCGGGTTGCGGCGCCCGCCCAAAGCGGCAGCCAGTGCAGGCCCCATTTTTTTTTGCGCAGCACGATTGTCCGTTCCCGATTCGGCATGCATGCGAACACGCCCTCGGCGACGGGACCGCATACTACTGTAATCCGAGCGTTGGGGTGCGTGCGGATTATGTGGTCCAGCAGACCTGTGGACAGGACGGCGTCGCCCAATCGGTTGGAGGTGACGAACAGGATTCTCATGCGGGACCGTAATTAGAGCATGTCCGCGCCGGGAGGAACGGGCAAACAGCGGACGGACACCGCGATCGGGGTTTGACCCGGAGGCCATCGTTGGGCAGCGTGCGCGCCAAGTGAACCAAAGGAGACGCCTTATGTCCGAGGAAACGCCCATGTCTGAGGAAACTTTTGTCGCCCTGGGCGAAGATTATCCGGAACTGCGTGAATCGGTCCGTAGGATATGTGCCAAATACCCCGGCACGTACTGGAGCGGTCTGGAGGAAAAGGAAGCCTATCCGACGGAATTCGTGAACGAACTGACGCAGGCCGGCTTCCTGGCGTCGTTGATTCCCGAGGAGTACGGCGGCTCTGGCCTGCCACTGCGCGCTGCGGCGGTCATTTTGGAGGAAATCAACGCCTCGGGCTGCGTTGCCAGTCAGGGCCATGCTCAGATGTACATCATGGGCACGCTGTTGCGGCATGGCAGCGAGGCACAGAAGCGTAAATATCTGCCGGAGATCGCCGCCGGCCGGATTCGCCTACAGGCGTTTGGGGTGACCGAACCGACCACCGGTTCTGACACCACGCAACTGAAGACGCGGGCGGTGCGGGATGGGGACTCGTATCTGATCACCGGACAGAAGGTGTGGACCTCGCGCGCCATGCATTCGGACATGATGCTGTTGCTGGCCCGCACCACCTCCGCCGATCAGGTGAAAAAGCGCAGCGACGGGTTGTCGGTGTTCCTGATCGACATGACGGCGAAGAATACCGGGACGGGGCTGGAGGTCAGGCCGATCAAGGCGATGATCAACCACAACACGACCGAGGTGTTCTTCGACAATTTCCGCATCCCGGCGGACAGCCTGATCGGCGAGGAGGGCAAGGGGTTCCGCTACATCCTGGACGGGATGAACGCCGAACGCATCCTGGTCGCCAGCGAGGCGGTCGGGGACGGCCGCTGGTTCGTTAAGAAGGCGACCCAGTACGCCAAGGATCGGGTCGTCTTCGGTGCCCCGATCGGTAAGAATCAGGCGGTCCAATTCCCTATTGCCCGCGCCTGGGCGGAACTGGAGGCTGCCGACATGGTGTGCCGCCGTGCCGCCGCGCTGTTCGACAACGGCAAGGAGTGCGGCGCGGACGCCAACATCGCAAAGTTGCTTGCCTCGGAGTCTGCCTGGAAAGCAGCCGACACGGCGATGCAGACGTTTGGCGGATTTTCCTACGCCCGCGAATACGAAATCGAACGCAAATGGCGCGAGGTGCGTCTTTATCAAATCGCACCGATTTCCACCAACCTGATCCTGGGGTATGTGGGTCAACACGTCCTTGGTATGCCACGATCGTATTGAGGTTTCGGCGGGGCAGCAGGATGCCCCGAAACCGGGCGGAAATCGCCGCCGGACGCGTCCTGGCGGCGATTGACTTTACGGCGTGAACAGGCCGGTGACCGTAAGGCCCGGCGGATCGAGTTGGACAACACCGTCGCGGATGATGTGAGTTGAAATCTCGCCCGCCTCATCGCGCCGGTGGTGGATGATCGCCTGATTCTCGGTCTTGACGATGAGGTAGTGGCGCACCGAGGGAATGCGGAAATAATCCTCCAGTTTGCTGCCGGAGTCGCGTTTGCGGGAGGATGGGGAGACGACCTCGATGACAATCAGCGGATCAGTGATGACGGTTGCATTGTCGTCGATTGGCGGGCCACACCGCACGAGCGCATCGGGTTCGTAGAGTGTGTTGGAGTCAACGCGCACGGAGATACCATCGACGAAGACCTCGCACGTCAGTGATGCCGTCTCGATCGCCTCGGCGAGGCGTCGGGCGAAGCGGAATTTTGCTCGGCCATGCCCGGCCCTTTCGGGGGACATCGAAACCACCTCGCCGGCTGCGAGTTCATAGCGCTTGCCCTCGGGCTGCTCCATTGCCCAGGCGATGAACTCCTCCACGGTCATGCGTGTCTGCGCGGTTGCGCTCATGGTTGGTCCGGGGTTGCACTGTTGGGATTGGAAAGGCTGGGTGAGATCGAAAAGGCTGGGTGAGATCGAAAAGGCTGGGGCGATTAGAAGGATTAGGTGCGATCGAAAGGGTGGGCGCCCCGATTGCGGGTTGCAAGCGTTTCCATACAGCGGTTCTTCTTTTGGCGTTCGCGACCGCAATCACCTTCCCCATCATGGCGCGCCTGCGCGCACTATGATGGGGCACCAGGGCAATCGGGTGAAGATCGTCTCGCACGTTCATCGTCCTCTGAAACGGCGCACTGGTGGTTTTGGCTGAGAAGGAATTTCACCACGAAGCCACGAAGGCACGAAGTTTTCAACGAAATCGTCAGGTTGGGCGATGGTTGTTCGCATCCTTCGTGCCTTCGTGGCTTCGTGGTGAAACAGGCGCTTGCTCGTACACCCATGCCGGGCCGGCCCAGTTACTAAAAAGCCATTCACCCGATTGCCCTGGAGGGGGCACCGGCGCCGCTTTGCCAAAATGAGAAATGCTGGTTTCTATGCTCATTCCCATGATCCCGATCGTTCGCTATAGTGCCTCCAGGTCGGAAACACGTCCCAAGGGAAACGTCGAATGATGCGGTCTCGCCTATGGCTGACAGTCGCCTGTTTGCTTGCCACGATTGGTTCTGCCGTGGCGCAGAAGCAGGGCGGCACGTTGCGCGTCACGCATCGCGACAACCCACCCAGCGCCTCGTTGCTGGAAGAAGCGACCATTTCGACGCTGATGCCGTTCATGGCGGTGTTCAACAATCTGGTGGTGTTCGATCCGGCCAGCCGGGAAAACCGGTTGGACCGCGTGGTTCCGGACCTGGCGACATCCTGGGCGTTGACCGACGACGACCGGACGCTGACGTTCCAGTTGCGGGACGGAATCAAATGGCACGACGGCAAACCGTTCACGAGCGCCGACGTCAAATGCACGTTCGACATCGCGTCCGGGAAGGTGAACGGCAAACTCCGGAAAAACCCGCACAAGACCTGGTGGTTCAATATCAAGGACGTTGCGACCGACGGCGACACTAAAGTGGTGTTTCACCTGACCGATCCGCAGCCCTCGATCATGGCATTGTTGGCCGCTGGATTTTCGCCGATCTACCCGTGCCATGTGGCGGCGGCAGAGATGCGGACGCATCCGATCGGCACAGGTCCGTTCAAGTTCGTCGAATTCAAGCAAAATGAGTCGATCAAGCTGGTACGGAATGCAGATTACTGGAAGCCGGGGCGCCCGTATTTGGATGCCATCGAATACACTATCATTCCGAACCGGGCGACGATGCTGTTGGCGATGGCGACGGGCAAATTCGATCTGACGTTTACCACTGACCTCACTCCGGAACTGACGAAAAGCCTGCAGGAGCAAGCTCCAGCCACGCAATGCGTGCTGCAACCGACCGGCACGCAAGGCAACCTGCTGGTCAACCGGGAGCGGCCGCCGTTCGATAACGAACAAATTCGCAAGGCGATGGTGCTGTCGATCGACCGGAAAGCGTTCTCCGACATTCTCAGCCGCGGCATCTTCGAGGTCGGGGGCGTCAATATGCCGCCGCCGGAAGGCCATTGGGGCTGGTCGAAGGAATTCATGGAAAGCGTGCCGGGTTATGGTGCGGATGTGGAGAAAAGCCGGGACGAGGGCCGCCGCATCATGAAGTCCCTCGGCTATGGCCCGGACAACATGCTGCCGCTGAAGGTATCTACCCGGAACATTCCGGACTATCGGGATGCCTCGGTGATCCTGATCGATCACCTGAAGTCGGTCTATATCCAGGGCGAGCTGGAGCCTTTGGACTCGTCTGTTTGGTATGCCCGGCTGGCCCGTAAGGATTTCTCGGTCGGGATGAACGTCCAGGGCATGAGTGTCGATGATCCCGATGCGATCTTTTTCGAGAATTTCCTGTGCGGGTCTGAACGTAACTACACGTCGTATTGCAATGCGGACCTGGAGAAAAAATTCCACGAGCAAAGCCAGATGAAAGACATCGATGCCCGCCGCAAACTGGTTTGGGAAATCGACAAAACCTTGCAGATCGATGCCGCCCGCCCGGTGGTGTTCCACGCCAAGGCCGGCACCTGCTGGTGGCCCCGCGTGCATGGCGTCAACATCGCCATGAACACGATCTACAACCATTGGCGCTTCGAAGACGTTTGGCTGGATCAATAACGGATCATGCTCGATTATATCCTCCGGCGCCTTGCGCTGATGGTGCTGACACTCTTTGGCGTGTCGGTCGCGATTTTCCTGTTGCTGCGGATTGTTCCCGGCAACATCGCCGATATTCTGTTCGACAGCGCGGGATTGATTGATCCGGCGGAGAAACAGCAGATCATCAAGGACCTCGGTCTGGATCTGCCGCTGGTGGAACAGTATGCCCGCTGGATCGGTGGTCTGGCACATGGCGACCTCGGGTTCTCTTACGTCTCTGAAAAGCCGGTGCTGGATGAGATTTTGCCGCGCATACCGATCACCGCGCGGTTGGCCGGGCTGGCGCTGCTGTTCGCCGTCTGCACGGGTGTGCCGTTCGGTGTCATCAGCGCCGTCCGGCAGAACACCATCCTGGATTATGTGCTTCGGATCTTCAGCCTGTTGTTTCTGTCCATGCCGTCTTTCTGGCTCGGACTGTTGGTGTTGATGGCCTTCGTCAACTGGTTCGGAATCTTGCCAATCTATGACAAAGCCCCCGCGACCTGGGGTGCGCTTGCCTTGATGCTAGGTGTTCCGGCGGCCACCGTCGGGTTGCGCAGTTCGGCCCTGATCATGCGCCTGACCAGGTCGTCGATGCTGGAGGTCTTGCGCCAGGACTACGTCCGAACCGCCCGATCCAAGGGACTGTCCGAGGGCGCTGTTACCTTTGTGCATGCACTGCGTAACGCCGTCCTGCCGGTCATCACCACGATCGGCATCGAAACCGCATTCCTGTTCGGCGGCCTGATCGTCACTGAAACGGTTTTCAACATTCCGGGCGTGGCGCGTTTCCTGGTGGAGGCGATCCGCTGGCGCGATTACCCGATGGTGCAAAACCTCGTCATGTTCATCGCCATCATCGTCGTGATGGTCAACCTGATCGTGGATATCGCTTATATGT
This sequence comes from Rhodopila sp., assembly GCA_025355085.1. Classification (GTDB taxonomy): domain Bacteria; phylum Pseudomonadota; class Alphaproteobacteria; order Acetobacterales; family Acetobacteraceae; genus Rhodopila. Next base: position 577 of record JANXLQ010000053.1, on the reverse strand, counting down.
TCGTTGATCCACGCATCAGGCTTCGCGCATGAGCGAGACCCTGTACTACGCCCGCCGCTACCCGTTGGGGGTCGCGGGCGCGATCATTCTGATCGTCTTTGTCCTGACCGCCCTGCTGGCGAATGTTGTGGCACCGTTCGATCCCCTTTCCACGAACGCCCGCGCGTCCCTGGCGCCTCCGAGCGGGATGTATCTGATCGGTGCGGATATGATGGGCCGGGATATGCTCAGCCGCATGATTCATGGCGCCCGCATCTCCCTGGCCGTGGCGGTTGGCGCCACCTGTATCGGCAGCGGCCTGGGCGCAATGCTGGGTTTGGCGTCGGGCTATCTGGGCGGCTGGTTCGATCTTATTGTGCAGCGTCTCGCGGAGATCATGCAGTCGTTACCGCTGCTGGTGATGGCGCTGGTGATCACAGCCTCACTGGGTCCGTCGTTGCCCAATACCATCATCGCCATCGCCATTCCGCTGATCCCGAACGTTGCGCGTGTAATCCGAGCGAACGTGCTGTCGCTGCGGGAGTTGAATTATGTGGAGGCGGCCCGTGCGGTCGGCATGAGCCAGACGCGCATTGCC
>JANXLQ010000050.1 GCA_025355085.1 Rhodopila sp. | reverse complement strand
CCAGCACCGAATTTGCCGATTTTATTGGAAACTTCGTGGCTTCGTGCCTTCGTGGTGAAATTTCTTCTCAGCCAAAACCACCAGTGCGCCGTTCCAGAGGACGATGAACGTGCGAGACGATGTTCACCCGATTGCCCTGTTCCATTGTTCCCCCCATCGGACTGCCGCATAATGCGTTACGCAGGCCGGAGTCTGATGGCCGGCCAACGCGACCGTATCGATACTGGGGGAAGAATGGCACGAGGCCGGCCGCGTAAGACTTCGGACACATCGGCACCGGAAGCCAAACCAGCGACTCAGCTTACCCTGGAACGCGACCTGTTCCTGGCCGCCGACAAGCTGCGCAAGAACCTGGAGCCGTCCGATTACAAACACGTCGTCCTCGGCCTGATTTTCCTGCGTCATATCTCCCTGGCGTTCGAGGTCCGCCGCGAAACGCTGCTGCGCGAAGACCCGCAGGCCGTCGAGGACCGTGACGAATACGACGCTGAAAACATCTTCTGGGTCCCGAAAGACGCCCGCTGGTCGTATCTTCAGGCCAACGCCCCGCAACCCGGGATCGGCAAGCTGATCGACGAGGCGATGGCCACGATCGAGGCGGAAAACCTAACGCTGAAAGGCGTGCTGCCGAAGGACTACAACCGCCCCGCGCTGGACAAGGTGATGCTGGGCGAGCTGATCAACCTGATCTCCGGCATCGCCCTTCACACCGAAGGCGGCAAGGCCCGCGATCTGCTCGGTCGCGTGTACGAGTATTTCCTTGGTGGATTCGCCGGCTCCGAAGGCAAGCGCGGCGGCGAGTTCTACACGCCCCGATCCGTCGTGCGGGTGCTGGTGGAAATGCTGGAACCCTTCCCCGACCTCGCGCGCGGAGTCGAAGGCCGGGTCTATGACCCCTGCTGCGGCTCGGGCGGCATGTTCGTGCAGGCCGAACGGTTCCTGGAGGCGCATGGCGGGCGAATCGGCCAGTTGGCGATCTATGGCCAGGAAAGCAATTACACCACCTGGCGGCTGGCCAAGATGAACCTGGCGGTGCGCGGCATCGATGCCAGCGGCATTGCATGGAACAATGAGGGCAGTTTCCAAAAGGACGAATGGCGCGACAAGAAGTTCGATTTCATCCTCGCCAACCCGCCGTTCAACGTCTCCGATTGGGGCGGCGAGCGGCTGCGGGAGGACACGCGCTGGAAATTCGGAGTCCCGCCGGTGGGGAACGCCAATTACGCTTGGCTACAGCACATCGTCCACCATTTGGCGCCCAACGGCACGGCAGGCGTGGTCCTGGCCAATGGATCGATGTCGTCCGGCCAAAGCGGCGAGGATGTAATCCGCCGCGCGATGGTGGAGGCCGATGTGGTGGACTGCATGATCGCGCTGCCCGGCCAGTTGTTTTACTCCACGCAAATCCCGGCGTGCCTGTGGTTCCTGACCCGCAACAAGCAGAACGGCCGGTTCCGCGACCGCCGCGGGCAGGTGCTGTTCATCGATGCCCGCAAGCTCGGTGCGCTGGTGGACCGGACCCGCAAGGAGTTCGGCGACGCCGACGTGGCGAAAATCACCGAGACCTATCACGCGTGGCGCGGGGAGAAAGACGCAGGCGCCTACGCGGATGTGGCGGGATTCTGCAAGTCGGCAACGTTGGAGGAAATCCGCGGCCACGGCCATGTGCTAACGCCCGGCCGCTACGTCGGGGCGGCGGACGTCGAGGACGATGACGTGCCGTTCGCCGTACGCTTCGCCGCGCTGCGGGCCACGCTGGACCTACAGTTTGCCGAAGCGGAGCGGCTGACCGCTACGATTCGCGAGAATCTGGCCCGGGTGTCGGCCGATGGTTGAGCATGTCCGGATCGGCCATCGTTTGGATCGGGTCACCGTCACCCGTTTGGGCCGGAGCATCGTCGCCAACGCCGTCATGGTGGCCGAAGGCCCGCCATCCACGTCTTCGTTCGAGGCAGAATCTCGAAGCGAGGACGCTGGTCTCGGTGAACTGCGATTCGGTCATGTTCGCCAAATCACCATGAACCGAACATATCCGGTGAACGTGTTAACAAAATCCCAATTTCCGAGCATGATATCCGTTGTTGGCGCGAACGTGCCGCCAGTTGTCATTGCGAGGAGCGAAGCGGCGCGGCAATCTCCCGGGTTCATCGGCACGAACCTCAAGACAACCGCCGTCTCCCTGCGGATATACACGACATGACCGAACCTACTCTCGACCTCACCACGCTGCGCAACGCGCTCGCATCGCTGGAAGGCGCCGTTGGCGTCGTGAGCGACAGTGCGTGGTTCAGTCAGCAGCCAACGGTCGTCCAGGATACCATGATCGCGGGGGTGATTCAGAACTTTGAGTTCGTCTATGAAATCAGCATTAAGATGCTTAAGCGGCAGATCGAGCTTGAATCCGCCAGCCCGGGGGAAATCGACCGGGTCAATTTCCGGGACATGTTGAGGATCGCCGGGGAAAAGGGCCTGATCGCCGACGTGGAGGCGTGGTTCAAATATCGTAAAATGCGCAATCTGACTGCCCATACCTATGATCGCGACAAGGCTCGGGAGGTTTACCGGGACACGCTGACGTTTATCGATGGCGCGCGCAGCCTGTTGGCATGTCTGGAAGCGCGGAATGTCTGAAACGCCACCGATCGATATTCGGCCGGACCTTTGGGTGATTGTGCGTGATATATTGCAAAAACACGTTCCACAGTATGAGGTTTGGGCGTTTGGTTCCCGGGTGAAGGGGACGACCAAGCCCTATTCCGATCTCGATCTGGCGGTGATCTCGGACAAGCCTTTGTCGCTGAACGTCAGAGCGGGACTGTCTGACGATTTTTCCGAATCCGATCTGCCTTGGCGGGTGGATGTGGTGGATTGGGCGACAACGAGCGAGACATTTCGGAAAATTATTGAGCAGCACAAAGTCGTGCTACAGTTGGGACGACGCTGAATGACTGAAGCGAGCGTGTTTCAAACTGTGCCGTTGCGAAAAATCGCTCGCCTGTTATCTGGAGGAACGCCGAGTAAGGCGGAGCCGTCTTACTGGCGCGGTCCCATACCGTGGCTGACGCCCAAGGATATGGGCAAATGAGATGGATCGACAGAACACACCATCTCGATAGAGGCGGTTGGTCGTGGAACCCGACTAGCCCCGGAAGGGGCGGTATTTATAGCCGTCCGCGGCATGTCATTGCACAAAGAAATTAGAATTGTCCGAAGCGATGCGTCTTTAACCTTTAACCAGGACATCAAGGCAATTGTGGCAGATAAGGAGATTGACGGACATTTTCTGTATTATGCGTTAGCAGCGCAGAAGGCCGACTTACTGGAAGCTGTTGAGGCCGCCGGTCATGGAACCGGTGTGTTGCACACCCATAAAGTTGAAAATGTGCCTATCCCAAAGCTTTCACTTTCCGAGCAGAGCAGTATTGTGATGCTACTAAGCGCCATCGATGCTGCGATCGAACTGAACCGCCAAATGAACGTGACGCTAGAGGCTATGTCACGAGCGATCTTCAAGGATTGGTTCGTCGATTTCGGCCCCACCAGAGCTAAAGCCGAAGGCCGCGCGCCCTACCTCGCTTCCGGCATTTGGTCTCTCTTCCCCGCTCGTTTTGATGACGAGGAAAAACCAGAGGGTTGGCGAGATGGCACGCTTACCGACGTGTCCGACCTCAATTCTGAATCTTGGTTCGTTCAGAATAGGCCGTGCCAACTCGAATATGTGGACCTGTCGAATACGAAATGGGGCGTCATCGAAGACGCCGAGACCTATGCATGGGAAGCGGCACCAAGCCGCGCGCGGCGTGTGCTTCGACCCGGTGATACAATCGTCGGCACGGTTCGACCTGGAAATGGCTCTTATGCGCTTGTTGATCTGAATGGCCTGACAGGAAGCACAGGATTTGCAGTCCTACGTCCTAAAGAACCGGTCTTCCGAGCATTGGTTTACTGTGCCGCAACGGCCAAAGATAATATCGACCGCTTGGCTCATCTGGCCGATGGGGGTGCATATCCGGCGGTGCGTCCCGATGTGGTGGCAGCCACGCCACTCGTTCTGGGATCGACAGAAATCCTTAGCGCATTCTCGGCCGTGTGTGGTCCGATGATTGATGAATTGGAAGCCAATAAGCAGCAGACTCGTATTCTCGCCCAAATCCGCGACCTTCTCCTCCCCAAACTCATGTCGGGTGAAATCCGCGTTCGCGAAGCCGAGCGACTCGTGGAAGCGCTCGCATGAGCGGCTCGGGCAACGGAGAACTGATCCTCTACCGAACCGAGGACGGGCGCGCGTCAATCCAGCTTCGCGCCGTCGAGGGGACCGTCTGGCTCACCCAGGCCGAAATCGCCGCTCTGTTCGACAACACGAAGCAAAATGTCAGCCTGCACCTAAAAAACGTCTTCGCCGACGGCGAGCTGTTCCCGGATTCAGTTGTCAAGGAATCCTTGACAACTGCCGCCGATGGCAAGGCCTACCCGACCCAGCTCTACAACCTCGACGCCATCCTGGCCATCGGCTTCCGGGTCCGCTCCCCGCGTGGTAGCCAGTTCCGCCACTGGGCCACTACCGTTTTGCGCGACTATCTGGTCAAGGGTTTCGCCCTGAACGACGAATGGCTGAAGGAACCCGGCGGCACCGACTATTTCGACGAACTGCTCGCACGCATCCGCGACATCCGGGCGTCGGAGAAGCGATTCTACCAGAAGGTTCGAGACCTCTTCAAAGCCTCCAGCGTCGATTACGACGGCACGGACGAGTCCGCAAAAACCTTCTTTGCCACGATCCAGAACAAGCTGGTGTTCGCCACCACCGGCCATACGGCCGCCGAACTGATCGTCGCCCGGGCCGATGCGGCCAAACCCAACATGGCGTTGAACACCTGGAAAGGCCCCCGGGTCCGCAAGGCAGACGTCACGGTATCGAAAAACTACCTCAACGCCGAGGAAATCGAGTCGCTGAACCGGCTGACCACAATGTTCCTCGACTTCGCCGAGGACCGCGCCCGCCGCCGCCAGGAAACCCGCATGGCCAACTGGCTGATCCAGACCGACCGCTTCCTCGTCTTCAACGAACGCGAGGTGCTGCGCCACGCCGGCAGCGTCTCGCACGACCGGATGGAACAGATTGCCCATCAGCGCTTTGCAACCTTCGACACCAACCGCCGAACCGCCGAGGCCATCGAAGCCGAACGCGAGGCCGATGCGGACATCGATCAACTGGAAGCCGAGGCGAGGCGCCTCAAAGGCAAACCCAAATGAGCGTGATCACCGAAAGCCACGTCGAAGGCGCCGCGCTCGCATGGCTTTCGGAGATTGGCTATTCCGTAACGACCGGTCCCGCCACCTCCCCCGACAGTGCCTCCCCCGAACGCGCTAGCTACGCCGATGTGTTTCTGCTGCACCGCCTGACCCGCGCCGTCGCGCGCCTCAACCCCAACATCCCCGAGGACGCCCGCGCCGACGCCCTCCGCCGTCTCACCCGTATCGAATACCCCGGCCTCATGGAGGAAAACCGCCGCCTCCACCGCTACCTGATCGAGGGCATCCCGGTCGAGTTCGCCACCAAGGACGGCGCCATCAAAGGCGACCACGTCCGCCTGATCGACTTCGAAAACCCGGACGCCAACGACTGGCTCGCGGTCAACCAGTTCACCGTCATCGAGCAGAAGACCAACCGCCGCCCCGACGTGGTGCTGTTCCTGAATGGCCTCCCCATCGCCGTCATCGAACTGAAGAACGCCGGGGGACAGAACGCCACGCTCGATGGCGCCTTCAACCAACTTCGGACCTGCAAGAACCAAATCCCGTCGTTATTTCGCACCAACGTCGCGCTGGTGATCTCCGACGGCATGGGCGCGCGTATCGGCTCCCTGACCGCCGACCGCGAACGCTTCATGCCGTGGCGCACGATCGATGGCGCCGGCCTGACCAAAGGCATGGCCGAACTGGAAATCCTGCTGAAAGGCGCGTTCGAGAAACGACGGCTGCTCGCCTTGCTGAAGGACTTCATCGTCTTCGGGGAAACCGATACCGGCCTCCGAAAAATCCTCGCCGGATACCACCAGTTTCACGCGGTGCGCGCGGCGGTGGAATCGACCCTGCGCGCCACGGCACCCGGTAAACCGCCGTCGGGCATGCGGGAAAACCCAACCAGTTTCGGCCTTCCCACAGTCAAGGACTACGAGAAAGGCGACAAGCGGGTCGGCGTCATCTGGCACACCCAAGGCTCCGGCAAAAGCCTGCTGATGGCATTCTACGCCGGTCAGGTCATCAAGCATCCGGCGATGCAAAACCCAACGCTGGTGGTGCTGACCGGCCGTAACGACCTGGACGAACAACTCTTCAACACTTTTTCCATGTGCAAGGACCTGCTGCGCCAGACTCCGCAACGGGCGGACAACCGGGAGGAACTTCGAAAACTGCTGGACCGGCCATCCGGCGGGGTGATCTTCACCACGATCCAAAAGTTCCAGCCCGACGAAGGAAAAACCGATTTCCCGCTGCTGACCGACCGGCGCAACGTCGTGGTCATGGCCGATGAGGCGCACCGCAGCCAATACGGCTTCAAGGCCAAGGTGGACGGCAAGAAGGGCGATATCTCCTACGGTTTCGCCAAGTATCTGCGCGATGCCCTGCCGCAAGCCTCGTTCATCGGCTTCACTGGCACCCCGATCGAATCCGGCGACGTCAACACGAAGCTGATTTTCGGTGATTACATCGACATCTACGACATCGGCAGGGCGGTCGCCGATGGCGCGACGGTGCCGATCTATTACGAAAGCCGGTTGGCCAGGATCGAACTGCCGGAAGAAGAAAAGCCAAAGATCGACGCCGAGATCGCCGCCCTGACCGAAGACCTGATGGAGGGCGAGGAAGAACGCCTCGGCCGCAAATACGGCAGTGTCGAAGCGGTGGTCGGGTCCGATAAACGCCTCGCCCTGGTCGCCGCCGATCTGGTCACCCATGCCGAGGCCCGCTTCGCCGCGCTGGACGGCAAAGCAATGATCGTGTGCATGAGCCGCCGTATCTGTGTGGCGCTGTACGAACAGATCATCAAACTACGCCCCGAGTGGCACAGCGACGACGACGAGCAAGGCGGGTTAAAGATTGTGATGACCGGTGCTGCCTCCGATCCCGAGTCATGGCAGCAACATATCGGAAAACGCTCCAAAACACGGCGCGAACTGATGGCCAAACGCGCCAAGGACCCAAACGATTCCCTGAAACTGGTGATCGTGCGCGACATGTGGCTGACCGGCTTCGACGCACCGAGCATGCACACGATGTATGTCGATAAACCCATGCGGGGCCACGGCCTGATGCAGGTCATCGCTCGGGTCAATCGCGTGTTCAAGGACAAACCGGCGGGCCTCGTCGTTGACTACATCGGCGTCGCCCAGAACCTAAAGGCCGCGCTCGGGCAATATTCCAACGCCGACCGCCAGGAAACCGGCATCGACGAAGACGAAGCCATCGCCGGAATGCTTGAACGTTACGAAGTCGTCCGCGACATGTTCCGCCCCGGCGCAATTGACGGCTTCGACTACCGCCCGGCTATGTCGGAAACCGCCACGCCCCAACTTCGCCTGACCCAGATGGCCGGCGCAATGGATTGGGTATTGGCCATGCAACAGGAACTGGCCGAGGAAAAGACTAAGGAGGAAGACAAGAAGCGCGCCCATCGCCACTACGCCAACGCCGTGCTGTTGCTGACGAAACTTTACGCCATGGGTGCAGCCAGCGATGCGGCAAAGGAAATCCGCGACGAGGTCGGCTTCTTCCAGGCCGTGCGGGTGGCCCTAATGAAATCCACGGCCAATACCGGGCGAGGGGGTGCCGACCGGGAACTTGCCATTCAGCAGATCATCAGCCGCGCGGTGGTCTCGACGGAGATCGTGGACATCATGGCGGCCGTCGGCGTGGACCGGCCGGATATATCGATTCTATCCGACACGTTCCTGGCCGAGATACGTGACCTGGACAAGAAAAACCTGGCGATCGAGGCACTGCGAAAACTGCTGAACGGTCAGGTTCACTCGCAAGGGAAGCGGAACGTGGTGCAGGCGCGGGCCTTCTCGGAACGCCTGGAGGCGGCGATTGCCCGCTATCGCAACAACGCCGTAACGACGGTTGAGGTGTTGGAAGAACTGATCAAGCTGGCACAAGACCTTCGCGCCGCTCAGGCCCGGGGAGAGGAAACCGGATTAAGTGACGACGAAATCGCGTTCTATGACGCCCTCGCCGAGAACCAGAGTGCGCGCGATCTGATGGGCGAACCGGCTTTGCGGGTCATCGCCCACGAATTGGTGCAGGACATTCGCCGCAATCTCACCGTCGATTGGGCGCACCGCGAATCCGCCCGCGCCGACATCCGAAGGCGGGTCAAGCGGATATTGCGCAAATACGGCTATCCGCCCGACCTACAGGATGCCGCGGTTCAGAACGTACTCCAACAGGCCGAGGCGTTGTCAGCCGAAATTATATAGCAACGAAACTCTGCCGCTAACCCTTGCGCGCCGCCGCCACCAACCGTTGCAACTCCGCCGCATCGACCGCGCCCGGCACCAGATCGTTCCCGATCACCAGCGCCGGCGTGCCCTGTATTCCCAGTTCGTGCGCCAGCTTCAGGTTCGCCTCGATCCGCGCTTTCACCGTTGGGTCCTCCATATCCTTCGCCATACGCGGCCAATCCAAACCAAGCCCCCGGGCGGCGGTTTCAAGCTGCGGCAGGGTGGTGTCGGGCGGCAGTTTCATCACCGCATCCCGCATCTTGACGTAGGCGTTTTGCTTCTGAGCCGCCAGCACCGCCTTGCTTCCCAGCAGGCTCGCCGGCCCAAGGATCGGCATGTCCTTATACACCAGCCGCACATGCCGGTCCTTCGCCAGGAACCCGTCCATCACCGGCTCCAGCTTGCGGCAATACGGGCAACGGGTGTCGAAGAACTCGACGATGGTCACATCGCCCTTCGGATCGCCGGCAATCGGGTCCCCCGGGTCAACCAGCTTTTCCCTGGCCTGAGCGATGGCGGCACGAGTCGCCTCCTGCGTCTTTTCCCCCTCGTCGGCTTGCAGCGTCACGATCGCCTCCCGCAGAATCGAGGGGTCCCGTTTCAGTGCCTCGCGCACAACCGTCACGATCTCGGCCCGTTGCGCCGCGGTGAAGGACTCGGCCCGGGCACTCGCGGCACACAGCACCATCAGGCTGGCGGCAACAATCAGGCGGATCATCTCACGTCCTCGACAGGAAGGCACCGCTTAAGCCCGCAAAGCCCGTTGGTTGCAAGTCAAACCAATGCGTGTGGTTGCCGCTGGTGCCGAAGCCGTTTATGGCACGCAGCCTTATCGGCAAGACCCGCCTCACCGCGATTTGAACCGCAGGGGATGCGGCGAAGCCGAACGATTGGCGACACCGACAGGATCAATGGCATGCGTCGTGGCACGATTTCCAGCTTACCGTCTGCTTCGGCGCGGCCGTCCAAACGGCTAATGCGGGGCCGGGCGCTTTTGGCACTGCTGGCGGTGCTACCGGGCTGCTCCACCGTAAACAGCGCAACAGAATCGCTGATGGGGGGCGGCACTCAGGCCGGCACCCCCGGTTTCGTGCCCGGCTTCCTCGGTGGAGTCGTCGCGGACGAACCGCGCGCCGCGCTGGCGGGCAGGGAGGTCTTGTCGGCCGGTGGCTCCGCCGCCGATGCCGCCGTAGCGGTGGCCCTGACATTGACGGTCACCCTGCCGTCCCGCGCCGGCTTGGGCGGCGGCGGCGCCTGCATCGCATACTCACCCGACGTCAAATCGGCGAACCGCGGTGTGCCGGAGGCAGTGATTTTCACCCCGGTTGCCCCGGCCACCAACCCTGGTGCCAAAGCCGACCGGCCCGCCGCCGTGCCGATGATGGCGCGCGGCCTGTTCCTGCTGCATGCCCGCTACGGCACCCAACCGTTTGAGGCGATTGTGGCGCCTGCCGAACAAATGGCCCGGTTCGGTGTGCCGATTTCGCGCGCGCTGGTGAAGGATCTGGCGCTGGTGTCCGGCCCGCTGCTGACCGATCCCGGCGCGCGGACAATTTTCAGCCAGGACGGCGTACCGCTGACCGAAGGCCAAATTCTCCGCCAAACCGACCTAAGTGCCACGCTCGGGCAAATTCGCACGGCCGGTGTAGGCGACATGTACCAAGGTGCCCTGGCTCGCAGGATAGAGCTGGCGTCGGCGGCAATCGGCGGTCCGATTAAGCTGTCGGACCTGCGCGGCGCCCTGCCGAAGCTGGCGGCGCCGTTGGTGCGCGCCTTCAAAGGCGACAACATCGCGTTATTGCCGCCGCCGGTCGATGGCGGCGTGGCTGCGGCGGCTGCGTTCGACGTGTTGGCTGACGACCCGAACAATCTCGGTGCCGCCACGGCCCGCTCGCTTGCCGTAATCGCCCGGTATCGGGCCGGCGGCATGACACCGGACGCGGTTTTATCGGCCCCTAACCTGCCGGCGGCCGATGCAGTGTCTGCTCCCGCCTCCACCAGTTTCGTGACCATGGACCGGGCCGGCAATGCAGTGGCATGCGCGCTGACCATGGATAATTTGTTCGGCACCGGGCGGGTGATGCCGGGCCTCGGCATACTCGCCGCTGCGTCTCCCGCCGCCGTACCGCCGCCGTTGCTGTCGGCAGGGGTGGTTTGGAACGACGGCCTGAAAGCGTTCAGGGCCGCCGCCGGGGCATCGGGTCAGGCCAGCGCGCCGGTTGCGCTCGCGGTGGCGTTGACCAACACCTTGAAGACCAAACAGCCGATGAGCGTACCGGTCCCCGACCCGGGGCGCGCCAACATCATCGCGTGTTCGGGATATCTGCCGGGGTCGAAAAGCGAATGCGGCTGGGCGAACGACCCGCGTGAGGCTGGTTTGGCGGCGTCGGCCAACTGAGGCCAACCGGTCTGGCCAACTGATCTGGGCCAACCGGTCTGGGCCAACTGATTTGGGCCAACTGATTTGGGCCAACCGGTCTGGCCAACCGGTCTGGGCCAACTAATCTGGGCCAACTGATTTGGGCGAAATGGCAAGGGTAGTCGGATGGTGCTGAAAATCGGCAAAGGGGCGTCCGCCCCCCCGTTCCTGGTGATGGACGTGATCTCGGCGGCCAATGCGCGTCAGGCCGCGCTGCCACCGGGTGCGCCGCCTGTCATCAGGATGGAGGTCGGCCAACCCGGAACCGGCGCCCCGGCCGGCGCCGTCGCCGCCGCACAGGCCGCTTTACGCTCCGGCCATCCGCTTGGTTACACCGAGGCATTCGGTCTGCGCTCGCTCCGCCACCGGATCGCCGCCCACGCCCTGGACTGGTATGGACTGACTTTGCCCATAGAGCGCATCGCGGTCACCGTTGGCGCATCGGGGGCATTCCCGCTGGCGTTCCTGGCTGCGTTCGATCCGGGCGACCGCATCGCGATGGCCGCTCCGTTCTACCCACCGTATGTCAATATCCTCACCGCGCTGGGCATGACCCCGGTCATCATGGAAGCCACGCTGGAAACGCGCTTCCAGCCGACCGTTGCAATGCTGGAAAAGCTGGACCCGCGCCCCGACGGCCTGATCGTCGCCAGTCCCTGCAATCCGGCCGGCACCATGCTGCACCGGGACGAACTCGCCGCTATCGCCGTCTGGTGCGACCGCAACGGCGTGCGACTGATCAGCGACGAGATTTACCACGGCCTGAACTACGACAGTCCCATCGCCTCGGCAGCCGAGTTCAGCGACAGCGCCATCGTGGTGAACAGCTTCTCGAAATATTTTTCCATGACCGGCTGGCGCATCGGCTGGCTCGTCTTACCATCCGACCTCGCTCGGCCGGTCGAATGCCTGGCACAAAACATGTTCATTAGCGCACCGTACATCGCCCAGGTCGCGGCCGAGGCGGCGTTTGACTGCCAGGACGAATTGCAGGCCAACATCGCGGCCTACCGGCGATCCCGCGATCACCTTCTGACGGCACTGCCGGCGGCCGGATTCGATCGTTTATCCCCCGCCGAGGGCGCATTCTACCTGTTCGCCGACATCGGCGAGCGATCCAACGACAGCGTCGCTTTCTGTGCCAGGATGCTGCAAGAGGCCGGCGTGGCCGTCAGCCCCGGCGTGGATTTCGACCGCACGCGCGGTGGGCGGTTCATCCGGTTCAGCTATTGCGGCCCCGAAGCAGACATGCGCGCGGCTGCCGACCGGCTGAGACATTGGCGCTAGGTTTTTACCCCGCCTGATCCCCGAAGGCGCCCCTTGGCATCGTCATGGTGCCCGGGTCCTTCACATCGGCGAGGGCATCGAACAGGCCAAATCGCGCGGGGGCCAAATCGCGCGGGGGCCGGAATGCACCGTGGCCGGCGAACCCATCACTATGAAAGATTGACCGCACTCTGGCTCGTCCGGATGACCTATCGCCCCGCAATTACCTGACAAGGTGGAACGGACACGCCGGGCCACGCCGGGATTTAACAGTGATACCAACGGCCCTGTGTTCTGACCCGTCATGGCAGGCGAAAGCCTGCCAGCCACGGCTTTTCGTGTTCCAGATCAGCACAGATGTGGATGGCGGGCCTTCGCCCGCCATAACGGAGGAGGCGCCGGCAGCCCCCAAAGCCATAATGAGAACTGCTGGCCGTTGGTATAATACGTTGATTTCACGGCAGGCGGCATACCGTGAGCGCGCACCGCTCTCTAATCGATGCTGGCCAGTTCGGCAGCGGCGCTGTCGTCCGATCTTGCCATATCGAATTCATTTGGCGGGGCCAGAAAGATGTCCATCTTGGCGCTGTGGATGCTGCTGAGATCGATATTCGAGATGTTACAGGTGAAGTGCGAACCCACCAGATCGCTGATCGCTTTCCCGATGGCTGCCTCCATCGCGGCGATGGAAACCCCTTTTAGCTCTTCATAGAACATGGTCGCTCCGTTGGTGCGCGTGGCGAGGCAGAACCGGCTGATTCAGCAATCGAATCATGCCGGATAATCGGCCCCGTGACCATACCACAAGCGCATTCGTGCGTAAGCCTGTCCATCTTCAACCGTCATGCCTCGGATTGTTCCCGCCATGACGGAAATCCAGTCAACCCGAACGCCCGATAACCGATTGAGGAACGCGAGACGTGCTGCTTTGGGGCAGCACCGTTTCACGGCATAGGCTCTACCGGGGCAGGGTGCTGGTGCCCATCAGGAACTGGTCAACCGAACGGGCGCACTGACGCCCCTCCCGGATGGCCCACACGACCAGCGACTGTCCACGGCGCATGTCGCCGGCAGCAAACAGGCGGTCGCGGGACGTCCGGTACTGGACCGTGTTGGCCAGCACATTGCCGCGCTGATCCAGCTCCACACCGGCCCCATCCAGCAACGCACCGCGAAGCGGCCCCAGGAAGCCCATCGCCAGCAGCACCAGATCGGCTTTGAGTTGGAATTCGCTGCCGGGAATTTCCTTCATCGTCATGCGCCCGTCCGGTGTACGATCCCACTCGACACGCACGCAGTCGAGTGCTGTCACCCGGCCATCGGCGCCGGCGGCATGCTTCGTCAGCACAGACCAGTCTCGCCCAACACCTTCGTCATGGGCGTGGGAGGACCGCAGCTTGATCGGCCAATCCGGCCAGACCATTGTCTTGTCCTCCCGCACCGGCGGCTTCGGCATAATCTCGATTTGCGTGATCGAGGCCGCACCCTGGCGCGCCGAGGTGCCGATGCAGTCGGAACCGGTATCGCCGCCGCCGACAACAATGACATGCTTGCCCTTGGCGCTCAGCGTCCCGGCCGGGGCCGCCGTGGTTTCGTCATCGCCGGCGCCGCGCTTGTTCTGCTGCGTCAGGAAATCCATTGCGTAATGGATGCCGTCGAGTTCGCGGCCGGTCACGTCCAGGTTGCGCGGCCACTCGGCCCCGCCGGACAACACGACGGCGTCGAAATCGGCCAGCAACTGGTCGATGGTGACGTCTTTGCCGACTTCGCAATTGGTGCGGTAGGTCACGCCCTCGGCTGCCATTTGATCGACGCGACGGTCGATCAGGTGCTTTTCCATCTTGAAGTCAGGAATGCCGTAGCGCATCAGGCCGCCGATGCGGTCCTGCTTTTCGATCAACGTCACCGCGTGCCCGGCGCGGGCAAGCTGCTGGGCGCAGGCCATGCCGGCGGGACCGGAGCCAACCACGGCGACCGTCTTTCCGGTCTGAACCAACGCGGGGATCGGCACCAGCCAGCCTTCTTCCCAGGCGCGATCGACGATGGCACATTCGATCGTCTTGATGGTGACCGGGCTGTCGTCGATGTTCAGCGTGCAGGATGCCTCGCACGGGGCAGGGCAGACGCGGCCGGTGAATTCCGGGAAATTGTTGGTGGAGTGCAGGTTGATCGAGGCCTGCTCCCACTGTTCCCGAAAGACCAGATTGTTCCAGTCCGGGATCTGATTGTTGACCGGGCAGCCGTTATGACAGAACGGGATGCCGCAATCCATGCAGCGCGCAGCTTGGTCGTTGAGTTCCTTGGCCGCCAGCGGCTTGACGAATTCCTTGAACGTTTTTACCCGCAGCTCGGTTTTTTCGTAACCGCGGTCGTGGCGTTCGATTTCGAGGAAGCCGGTAATCTTACCCATGGTCGTCTCCAGGCAACAGGACTGATACCTCTCACGCCGTCATCGTTCGGCTCGTTTGGGCCACCCCTCGCGGCACAATGCCGGAAGGGACGGCCCGAACCAACCGTGACGGGAAGGGTCCAGGCGTCAATACAAAACGTCTATTCGGCGGCAACAGCGGCAGCTTCGGCCTTCAGGTCCAGCAGCGCACGTTTGTAGTCGCGCGGCATGACCTTGACGAAGCGGGACAGCGCGCCCTCCCAGTCCTCCAGCAACGCCCTGGCTTTGGCGCTGCCGGTGAACAGCAGGTGGCGTTCGACCACGATGCGCAGCCGTTCCGCGTCGAAACGCAGCGGATCGCCCATGCCGTTGTCGTCCACGCTGATGGAGCGCTGACGCGGCCGGCCCGGTTCCTCGGCGCGGCCGGGTTCGGCCATTCCGACAGTTTCCAGTTCGACGCCGGCCATGTTGCACAGCTTCTTGAACTGCGCCTTTTCGTCATAGACATAGGCGATGCCGCCCGACATGCCGGCCGCGAAGTTGCGCCCGGTTTCGCCCAGGACGACGACGACGCCGCCGGTCATGTATTCGCAGCCATGATCCCCACAGCCTTCCGCCACCGCGACGGCGCCGGAGTTGCGAACCGCGAACCGTTCACCCGCCACGCCCTGGAAGTAGGCTTCTCCCGCAACCGCGCCATACAGCACCGTATTGCCGACGATGATGTTCATGGCCGGATCACGCTTCACGCTGGCCGGCTGGCGAACCACGACGCGGCCGCCGGATAAGCCCTTGCCGACATAATCGTTGCCGTCCCCGGTCAGATACAGCGACACGCCGCGCGACAGGAACGCGCCAAAACTCTGCCCGGCGGTGCCCGTCAAATGCACAGAAATCGTGTCTTCCGGCAGCCCGGCATGGCCGTATTTGCGGGCGACCTCACCCGAAAGCATCGCGCCGACCGTGCGGTTGACATTGTGGATCGGATGTTCGAGCCGCACGGGAGTCTGAGATGCCAGCGCGTCCGCCGCCTCGCGGATCAGCACCTGATCCAACGCCTTTTCGAGGTGATGGTTTTGCGTCTCGGTGTGGTGAATCTGCACACCCGGCTTCAGTTCCGGCTGATACAGGATCTTGCTCAGATCGACGCCGTGCGCCTTCCAGTGCTCGACCGCCTTGCGCATATCCAGCCTGCCGACCTGACCGACCATTTCCGAAAAGGTGCGAAACCCGAGTTGCGCCATCAGCTCGCGGACTTCCTCGGCGATGAAGAAGAAGAAGTTGATGACATGCTCCGGCGTGCCGGTGAACCGCTTGCGCAGGATCGGGTCCTGCGTCGCCACCCCGACCGGGCAGGTGTTCAGGTGGCACTTGCGCATCATGATGCAACCGGCGGCGATCAGCGGCGCCGTGGCGAAACCGAACTCGTCGGCCCCCAGCAAAGCGCCGATCACCACATCTCGCCCGGTGCGCAGGCCGCCATCGACCTGCACCGCGATCCGGCTGCGCAGCCCGTTCAGCACCAGCGTTTGCTGGGTTTCGGCCAATCCGATTTCCCACGGCGAGCCGGCATGCGTCAGCGAGGTCAGCGGGCTGGCACCGGTGCCGCCCTCATAGCCGGAAATCGTCACATGATCGGCGCGCGCCTTCGAAACACCGGCCGCAACCGTCCCAACGCCAACCTCTGACACCAGCTTGACCGAAATCCGCGCCAGTGTGTTGGCGTTCTTCAGGTCGTGGATAAGCTGCGCCAAATCCTCGATCGAGTAGATGTCGTGGTGCGGCGGAGGAGAAATCAGGCCGACGCCCGGCGTCGAATGCCGGACTTTCGCGATATTCTTGTCCACCTTGTGGCCGGGCAACTGTCCGCCCTCACCGGGTTTGGCCCCCTGCGCCATCTTGATCTGGATGTCGTCGGCGTTGACCAGATACTCCGTGGTCACCCCAAACCGGCCCGATGCGACCTGCTTGATGGCCGAACGTTCGGAATCGCCGTTCGGCAGGCGCACGTAGCGGTCGGATTCTTCGCCGCCCTCCCCGGTGTTCGATTTGCCGCCGATCCGGTTCATCGCGATCGCCAGCGTGGTGTGCGCCTCGCGGGAGATCGAGCCGAAGCTCATCGCGCCCGTGGCAAAGCGCTTGACGATGTCCTTCGCGGATTCAACTTCGTCCAGCGGCACGGGAGTCGGTGCGAACTTCAGCTCCATCAGCCCGCGGATGGTCAGCAGCCGCTCGCTTTGGTCGTTGATCGTGCGGGTGAACGCATGGAACTCGGCCGGCAGGTTGCCGCGAACCGCGTGCTGTAGTTTGGCGACGGACTCCGGCGTCCAGGCGTGAGCCTCCCCGCGCAGGCGGAATGCGTAATCGCCGCCCACATCCAGCATACCGGCGTAAATCGGGTTGTGCCCGAACGCGGCTTGATGGCGGGCCACGGCTTCAGCCGCGACTTCGGCGAACCCAACGCCCTCGATCGTCGTCGCGGTGCCGGTAAAGCATTTTTCTAC
>JANXLQ010000350.1 GCA_025355085.1 Rhodopila sp. | reverse complement strand
CGCCGCCAACAGGGCAGGGATTGTCCCGGTGGGGATGACCGGACGGGCAGCGTCGTGGACCAGGACAATATCGGGGCCGAAGGGCAGCAGCGCCTCCAGCCCCGCGCGAACACTGTCCTGACGGGTCGCACCTCCGGGAATGACCGGCAGGCAGCCCGCGATTCCGGCCAACGCTGCCTCGATCGGCGCCGCGTCGCCCACCGGTTGCAGCAGCGAAACATGGCCGGACAACGCCTCTGCCGCATGGCGGATAACCGGTTTGCCCGCGAGGATCAGGAACTGCTTCGGAAGTTCGGCACCAAAGCGGGTTCCGGAACCGGCGGCAACAAGGATGGCGGCAATACGCATAGGCGGACCAATGCCGTTACGCGCCCCTTCCGTCAATGATGGGCGCGTATCACAAAGATGGCGCCGTCAGGTCGGCCGCGATGCCATCACCTGAAGACCACGGGTTTGCGCCGCCGAAACCTCTCCGAGTCCACTGGTGCGGTTGGCAGGCCTCAGGCGTTGCCAAACCCTCGGCATCGCCAGACGGGGGATTCGGGCATAATCGGCGTATCCCGACATCGCGATGACGAACGCAGCCTCCATGAACAGGTCGGATGTCTTCACCCCGAGGGAGTTCGACCCGGAATCGATGATCAGCGATGCGGCCACCAGCAGCCAGCCGTTAATGGTTCTCGAAACGCGGCACAGATAATAAAGAAAGCTCAGGAAGACCACCATATAGACGGTGAACCCGATCACGCCGAGATTGAGTAGCATCAGAATCCAGAAATTCTCGATGTCGGTATGTTTGCTGCCGAGGCCGATCTGGAATTTCAGGAATTCGAGGTGGTCGCGTGAGATGCCGAACAGCCAGTCCGGTAGCGTCAGGCGGGAGAAAATCTTAAACTGAATGGCGCGCACTTCTGCGCTGTCATCGTAGTACAATGTATCCACGATGCGGTCGGCGATCGATGTCTGTGTGACGATCACGACGACGAGGATCGGGATAACAATTGCACCCGCCACGACGGCGAGGACGAAATCCGGCTTAAGATTCCGTCGAACGATACCATAAATCAACATACAAAATGCAGCCATCAACGTGAAAGCCAGTACCACGCCCAACGCGGTACGGCCGCCATAGGCGAACAGGCCAACCAACAGGATTGCGAAGATCGCGGATGCAGAAATGAAACGCATCCGCATCGTATAGACCAGAAAAACCGCCATGGTCGTGATCAATGAGCCAGCCAGCGGGTGGTTAAAAAACGCATTCGCCCGAAAATCGACATCCGCGTCCGTTATAATATCGGTTTTGTCGGGATCGACAACTGACGGGAACCAGGGAGTTGAAGTTATATGCTGATATAATGCAACAAACACGTTGAACACGCAGACCGCGATCAGCAATTTGGCCAAAAACCGTTTTTGCCCGGGGCTGCCTGGCTCCAGCATCAACGCCAATAAACCTGCCGACCAATAGGATTCAGGGTAGATCGCGGCGCCGCTGATGCCGGTGGAAAGGGTGGAAAACAATGCAAGCAGCGGGATCATCACGACAAACAGGACTAAGCCGGGCGTTTCACGGCACCGCTGATGGAACGGGGTGCCGGTGACCAGGACCCAGATCCCGCCTATGATTACCAGCACGGTCGCGGGATGCAGTTTGACTTTTTGCGCGTTGATTCCGATCGCGTCTAAGACGACATACCCCAGGAAGAATTGCAGCAGGATCGCAACCACCCCCAGCCAAAACATCGCGGTCGCCCCGCGCGCCTGACCTGTCGTGGTTTGCAACAGCTTTGGATTCAGTGAACGCAGATTGCGCATCGGATACTATCCCGGGTAGCGTGTGTGCGCTGCGGATGCAGGGCCCGTAGCTACATAGCGCAAGCGGTTACTATCTCTGTTCAACATCAGGTGCGAAGGGTTGCTCCTCGCGTTGCAAGGTTCCCTACCACTGTGGAGACGTCAGGCACATTTCCGTCCTTGGCGCATAGCGACGCTCACCGTCCCGTTTGTGCTAGCAGGAACCCGGACTGCATCCGACTGCGCTTCCAGAGCCTACGACGTCCGGATCCGACCGGGGCCTTTTAGGGCACTTTCTGGAATTGCTTCCCCGCACTGCGGTCATGGCACTGCGGTCATGGCACGCCTACACCGCCCGCGCCGCGCCGTTTTGCCCGCCGGCGGGTAGAACGGCGCACGATATGGGAGACAAACTGACTTTTCCGACATCAGGTTACACCACTCGCTTTTTTACGCCTGGACGAACGCCCGTTCGATCGGGTTCAGATTTGAACTGGAGAATGGGGATAACATCAGGCCTGCGTAAGGCGTTCTCTGCTAATATCACCGGCCCAATGTTTCGGCCGTTCGGTCCCTTCTTGTCATTGCAGGCGAAGGCTTACCATCCATAGTCTTCGTCCGAACCAGAATCGCAAGGCGTGGATGGCGGCCCTTCGCCCGCAATAACTGTTACGGATTAGGACATAGGGCTGTTGGTATGAGTGAGAACGACCAGAAAACCGAACCATAACGTCGGCAACAGAGTCTTGCTGAAATCAAATATGTGGAGCACACAACTTGTTCTCTATCGATGCCACGCACACACCGCCGGAGTTAATATTGATTTACCAACAAAATATGGGCCGGCCATTTTGAGCGGAAGGCCAGACATCGGACGTATTGCGGAAGCCGGTTTTTCCGATCGCGAATTTTTGATTTTGTTTAAGAATTCTCGCCTGGATGGGACTTCGGCAACACGTTTAATGCTTAGGACCGCATTTGGAAAGTAACACGAACGTTAGGGTATTGGAAATATTACTTTCGCCGCATTAGGCAATCGGATACAAGGTCAATCGTGAACGCCCGCTCATCCGTCGCGCCTGCCCGACCGGGGAAGGCGCTGCATCGCTTCGCCAATCCGGGCCGGTTCCTCCGTCTATCCGGCAAGGTAATGCCCTGGCTATTCTGGACTGGCGGGCTGCTAACTGCTGTCAGCCTGATCTGGGGCCTGTTCTTCACCCCTGACGACTGGCAACAGGGCGATACCGTCCGAATCATGTATGTGCATGTGCCGTTCGCCTGGCTGGCATCTGCCGGGTATTTCTCCCTGGTTGCGTGCAGTTTCGTGTCATTGGTCTGGCGGCATCCACTGGCGGACCTTGCGGCCGTAGAAGTGGGGCCAGTTGGCGCCGGATTCACCGCGGTTTGCCTCGCAACCGGCAGTCTTTGGGGTAAGCCGACCTGGGGCGCCTGGTGGGTCTGGGACGCACGGCTGACCTCGGTGTTTGTGCTCTTTCTACTTTACCTCGGTCATATTGCTCTGGTGCGGGCGTTCGACGATCCAACGCGCGGTCACCGCGCCGGCGCGATCCTCGCGCTCATCGGGGCCGTTAATCTGCCGATCATTAAATTCAGCGTCGATTGGTGGAACACGCTGCACCAACCCGCCTCCATCGGGCTAACCGGTGCACCGGCGATTGCCGCCAGCATGCTGTGGCCACTCCTGTTTTCGGCAATTGGATTCACCCTTTTGTTCAGTGCGATCACGGTGGCTCGTACCCGAGCAGCGGTGATGGAGCGGCGCATTCG
>JANXLQ010000313.1 GCA_025355085.1 Rhodopila sp. | reverse complement strand
GGCGGCGCGTTCCGCCGTTTCTCCCGCAGGGCGGCTTTCATCGTGGCGCTGTCGAACATGCCGCGTTCGCCCTGCAGGCCAAGGATGACCACGCCTGCCAGCGCGCCCGGGGCGCCGCCTTCGTTGGCCACGATGTGGGAGCTTTCGTGCGCCAGGATTTCGTCTCCCGGCCGGCAGTGGACCAACAGCGAAATCTGATTGCACATCGTGCCCGTCGGCAGAAACATCGCCGCCGCCTTACCGGTCAACGCGGCCATCCGGTCGCACAGCGCATCCACCGTCGGGTCGTCGCCGCTTTGCTCGTCACCGACCTCGGCCCGCGTCATCGCGTCTTTCATCGCGGCGGAAGGCCGGGTCTGGGTGTCGGAATACAGATTCACCCGCACTGGCGGCAGGGACCGATCCGTTCGGATTGGGGCATAGACCATGGGGGCATAGACCATAAGAAGGCTCCTAAGAGACGGGCGGTGGACCATAAACGTCGCGGGCACGCTTTAAAAAGGCGTTGACCATGCGCCGCACCGCCTCATTGAACACCACGCCGATCGCCGCTTGCAGGATGCGGCTGCGGAATTCGAAATCGACGAAAAAATCGACTTCCGAACCCGAACCGTGCGGCACGAAATTCCACTGGTTGTTAAGATAGCGGAAAGGGCCGTTTTCGTAGGTCACCACGACCCGATTCGGCCGGTCCAGCGCGACGCGGCTGGAGAATTTCTCCCGGAACGGTCCAAAGCCGATCGTTAGGTCGGCGACCAACTCCGTTTCGGTACGGCTGCGGACGCGCGCAGCCATGCACCACGGCAAGAACCGAGGATAGGAACCGACGTCCGCCACAAGGTCGAACAACTGCTCACAGGTAAAGGGCACGATCTGCCGTTCCGCGTGGGTTGGCATCAGCAGGCCGGCATCAGGCGGTAAGCTGCGTCGGCACGCCGTCCCGCAATCCGGCTTGCGCACCGTGCCGAGCGATCCGCAGCGCCGCGAAATCGGAGTCCGCATGGTAGGAACTGCGGGTCAGCGGAGTGGCCGACACCAACAAAAACCCCTTGGCCCGGGCGATCGAGGCATACTCGGCAAACTCATCCGGGGTAACAAAGGCCTCCACTGCGGCATGCTTCACCGTCGGTTGCAGGTATTGGCCAATCGTCAGAAAATCCACGTCGGCGATGCGCAGGTCGTCCATCACCTGCATGATCTCCGGCTTGGTTTCCCCAAGCCCAACCATCAGCCCGGACTTGGTGAAGATCGTCGGATCGAGTTGCTTCACCCGATCGAGCAGCCGCAGCGACTGGTAATATCGCGCGCCCGGCCGGATCGTCGGATACAGCCGGGGCACCGTCTCCAGATTGTGATTGAACACATCGGGTCTGGCCGCCGCAACGACTTCGGCGCCAACCGGCTTGCGCAGGAAATCCGGAGTCAGAACCTCGACGGTCGTCCCGGGCGCCGCTTGCCGGATCGCTCCGATGACAAGCGCGAAATGTTCGGCGCCGCCATCAGCCAGATCGTCGCGATCCACCGACGTAATGACAACATGGCGCAAACCAAGCTTGGCAACGGCATCGGCGACGCGGCGCGGCTCATCGGCGTCAAGCGCGAGCGGATGGCCGGTTCGGACATTGCAGAAGCTACAGGCACGCGTGCAGGTGTCGCCCATGATCATCATGGTGGCGTGACGTTGCGACCAGCATTCGCCTATATTCGGGCAAGCAGCTTCCTCACAAACCGTGACCAGACGGTTGTCACGAATAAGAGCCTTGGTCTCATGATAGACGGGGTGATTGGGCGCCTTTACCCTGATCCAGGCCGGCTTGCGCTGGATCGGGTTGTCGGGCCGGTGCGCCTTTTCCGGATGCCGAACCGGGTCCGAAGTGCGATGATCGATGGTCAGACGGGTGGTGGACATGTCAGTGACGATGTGGACGGCAGTTGCCCAACCGTCAAGCAGGGTCACGGCATGATAGCCATCTCCGCGCCGGCACACGGATACCAACCGGAGGTGAACCAATAATGCTCCCTTCACGCAGTATTGATGATTGAAAATCGGTGGCGCCACAACGAACACTGCGGGAAATCTCCGCAGAAAACGCGTTTTTATTTCAGGATGTTGCTCGACAAACGTCGTTTGCAACGCCAATCGTTCCCACAGCTTGAAACAAACTTGTCAAACCTGCACATAATCCAATACTAGTCCTAGGTCAGGGCGCGTGCCCCCCGGGCGGCTCCGGGTAACCACTGTTCTCGGAACCGGGACAACGAAGGCGTAACATGGCAGTCGAGTGCGACCTAACGATCGGCTTTGCCACCTCGGGCAACAGCCAGGGCTTCCTGGGCGGCGGCTGGGCCAGCTCGGAAGACCGCTTTACCTGGGGTATCGGCGCCGAGAGCCACCTGTTGCTGCCACCGATGAACGGTGCCGACGAATACATATTGACGCTGGACGTCATCCCGTTTGTGCATTCGCCAAAACTGCCCGGACAGCGGCTGATCGTTTCCGTCAACGATACCGTCGTAGGCTCGACGGAATTGTCACGCCCCAGCCTGCTAGGATATCGATTTCCCGGCAGCCTCGCCCGCCAGTCCGATCGCATGGTTGTCACGCTGCAACATCCCGATGCAGCCCGCCCGGCCGATTTTGCCGGCAGCGCAGACACTCGGCAGCTTGCCGTCGCCGTACTCGAAGCCAATGTCTACCGGATCACCGGACTGGCGCGATCCGCTGTCACCCGCCTACCCCCCGGACTGATGCTCGGGGCCGCGAACGAACGCAACCGCAGCGATGACGATTTGGCGGAATGGGCCAGAATGCGCACCGGGCTGACGATTCCGCAACTCGCTCTCCAATTCGAGTCTCTGGGAGAGAATTGCGAATTCGGTCTGTTTCAGCGGCGCTGCGATGCCGAACCGTTGGGCCTGCTGCGCTTCTCCAGCACGTTCATGCGGAACCTGATCCGCGGCATCGATAACGGTTTCGACGGTCTCGGAGACCCCGAGGAGATCGAGCCGCGTTTGGAAGGGGAGTCGCGCAAGGAATACATGATCCACGAGAACAAATACGGCCTCGTGTACCATACGTTTGTGTATGAGGGGCAGCGTAGCGTGTGGTTATTGCGCGAACAGGAGTCCGCCCGGCTAAAATTCCTGCGCCGCAAATTCATGGAAGAACTCGAACTCGGCGACAAGATCTTCGTTTACAAATTCAGTCCCGGCACGACGCAGGAAGAAATCCTGCCGCTCCAGATGGCGCTCAACAGATATGGCGAAGTGACGCTGCTATGGGTAGTCCCGGCGGAACGTGACCGGCCGGCCGGCACGGTGGAAGTCGTCATGCCCGGCCTGCTGAAGGGCTACATCGACCGCTTTGCCCCGGACGACAACGCACACGACTTTTCCTTCGACGGTTGGTTGCGCCTCTGTGCCAACGCCTGCGTCCTGGCGCGATTGCAGCGACCCCGGGCAGACGATGACACCGACGCCGACTCCGACACTACCGGTCAGGCATCGACGGAAGGTGGTAACGCGTGCTGAACGGAACCCGCCCCTCGGTTCTGCTGTACGACTGGGACAACACGCTGGTTGACGGCTGGGCCGGCATCACTGCTGCCCTAAACGCAACGTTCACCGCCTTCGACCGGCCGTTGTGGACCGTCGATGATACGCGCAACCGGGTCCGCGTGTCGTTGCGGGACAGCTTTCCTGCGATGTTCGGCGATCGGTGGGAAGAAGCCCGCGACATTTTCTACGAAACCCTGACCCACAAACATCTCGATCACGTCAGCCCGATGCCCGGTGTGTTCGATGTGCTGACGGCGGGGGCAAACTGGCCGCAGGGTGTGGTTTCCAATAAAGCAGGGTCGTTTTTACGCCGGGAAGTGATCCATCTCGGATGGAGTGGTTTTTTCGGCCCCGTCGTCGGCGCGGGCGACGCAGCCGCCGACAAGCCCAGCCCCGCCCCTATCCTTATGGCCCTGTCCCAACTCGGGCGAACCGCCGATGAGTCGGTCTGGTACATGGGCGACACCGCGCTGGACATGCAAGCCGCCAAGGCCGCCGGGGTTACCGCCGTGCTAATTGGCAACGCCGATCACGATGGAGGGATTGAACATGCCGCCCCGCATCTCCATTTCCCCTCTGCTCTCGACTTGCGCAGACGATTACGTGACCTTGCGTGATAAGGCCGGACTGTTAAAGTGCCTTCACTTGGTGGCCGTGCCACGACCCGCCGGGTAAACTGTTTTACTAAACCCCCCACACAAAAAAAGAAGGATTGTGGCCGTGGCCAATGAGAAAGCGCAGAATGTTCAGGATGTGTTCCTGAATCATGTGCGAAAAAGCAAAACGCCGGTAACGGTTTTCCTTGTGAACGGTGTCAAACTTCAGGGAATCATCACCTGGTTCGACAATTTTTCCGTTCTGCTTCGCCGGGATGGGCATACCCAACTCGTCTATAAGCACGCCATCAGCACCGTTATGCCGGGCGCACCGATCATGTTGTTCGACGCAACCAAGGTCGAAGGTGCCGCAGCAGCTCCCGCTCGGGAAATGAGCGGCGTGACCGGGGACGCCTGATCGCCCGCTCTTCGAAGCCCCGGACCGGTCAATCGAACCCGCACTACGAAGAAGATTTGCCTGACGAGGGCGAACCGATGATCGGGAACGATCCGAACATGCCCAACGGTCTGCTCGATCCACCGGAAGCCCCGGTGCCGGGCGGCCCGATGCGGGCGGCTGTCATCCTGCCTTGGGAACGCTTTGCCGGCCGGGACATCCCCGGCGCTGACCAGTCGCGCGCCGCCGAGGCCAGACTGGCCGAGGCTGTAGGTTTGGCTGCGTCCATCGGTCTGGTTGTCGTTCATACCGCCATCTTGCCGCTGCGCATGCGTCGCCCATCGACGCTGTTCGGTGAAGGGCAGGTGTCGATACAGGGCCAATCGATCAATCGGAACCACGTCCAAGTGGTGATTGCCGATGCCGCATTGTCGCCGGTGCAGCAGCGCAATCTGGAGCGTGTTTGGGGCTGCAAGGTCATCGATCGCACCGGCCTGATCCTGGATATCTTCGGAGAACGCGCCGCAACCAAAGAAGGTGCGCTCCAGGTCGAACTCGCGCATCTGCAATATCAACGGTCGCGGCTGGTTCGGTCCTGGACCCATCTTGAGCGGCAGCGCGGTGGTTTCGGCTTCCTTGGCGGCCCCGGGGAGACTCAAATTGAGGCCGATAGGCGATTGATCGACGACCGGCTTGTCCGGTTGAAAAAGGAATTGGAAGGCGTCCGGCGGACTCGCGGTCTCCACCGGACGGCACGCAAGCGCGTGCCTTTCCCCGTTGTCGCGCTGGTCGGCTATACCAATGCCGGGAAATCGACCCTGTTCAATGCGTTGACCGGGGCGGAGGTGGCGGCAAAAGATCAGTTGTTCGCGACGTTGGACCCGACGATGCGCGGAATGGGCATGCCCTCGGGCCGGCGGATCATCCTGTCCGACACGGTGGGGTTCATCAGCCAGCTTCCGCACGAACTTGTAGAGGCGTTCCGCGCCACACTCGAAGAAGTGTCGGAGGCCGATGTCATCCTCCATATCCGCGATGTGGCGCACCCGGAGTCGTCCGCTCAGCGAGCCGATGTGATCAAGGTGCTGGATGACATGGTCGCCGACGGCACGTTGGATGCAAACTGGCCCGAGCGCACGATAGAGGTTCTCAACAAGGCCGACCTGCTCGGAGGCGTGGGCGAAGTGACGTTGCGCGAGGGTTCGGTCGCGGTCTCCGCCATTACGGGCGAGGGTCTGGAGGCTCTTAAAGCGGCTATCGATTCGCGCATTGCGCAGGGGAAAGAGGTCGTGGATTATGACATTCCTCCCCATGACGGTGCCAGGATGGCGTGGCTGTATCAGCATGGCGAAGTGATCGAGCGGTACGACGATGAGAATGCCGTGCATTTGAAGGTGCGGCTGCTACCAGCCGATCGGGCGCGGTTCGAACGGCAGGAGTAGTAAGCGCTATGACGATCAAAGCCATTGTCTTCGATGCGTATGGAACACTGTACGACGTGCAGTCCGTCGCCCGTGCCA
>JANXLQ010000290.1 GCA_025355085.1 Rhodopila sp. | reverse complement strand
GATTGAAACGAAAATGTCGGACCCGATCGTCGCCGAACGCGGTGATGCATACCGGCAGGAAATACCACTAAAGCGCTTCGGCAAACCGTCGGAGGTGGCGTCGGTGATCCGGTTCCTGTGCTCGCCGGATGCGTCCTACATCACGGGGCAAACAATCACGATCGATGGAGGGATCACCAACGCATAAGCAGCGGCCCGCCTGACTTATACCAACGGCCCTATGTTCTGACCCGTCATGGCAGGCGAAGGCCTGCCATCCACGCCTTTGTCGGAACCAGCATCGCGAGGCGCAGATGCGCCCCTACGCCTCGCGATGACCACAATGGACCGAACGATCAAGATATAGGGCCGTTGGTATTACGCCACGGAAGGGGTTCGTACACGCACGCGATCCTTGATCATCTCGCCTTTTTCGGCGATGGTCGCTGTGTATCCGAGCATCGGTATGATTGGATTGCCATTACGTCAAACGTATCGTGTGTACCCTAAGATGGCAGGCATAATCTGTTCGACGTAAGGATTCTACCGTGCCCGGAACACCGGCTTTTCCTTCGCCATGAACGACCGGCAGGCGTTCTGAAAATCCTCGGTCTTGGTGAAGTCGCTGGTCGCGGCTTCTTCCTCACGGGTCACCGGCAGATCCCCGCGCAGCTTGCGGATTGCCGCCTTGTGATAGCGCGCAGATAGCGGAGCGCCCTCGGAGATACGTCTGGCCAGCGCCATCGATTCAGACTCCACCAAGCCGTCGGGAACGACCCGGGACAGCAGGCCTTTCTCGTAGGCTTCGCGACCGTTGAAGATGCGGCCTTCGATCAACATTTCCGAAGCGACGCCGGTGCCGGCCAGGGTGATGATCGGGTCGATTTCGGCGTACGGATACCAGACGCCGAGGTTGCGCGCGGTGATCCCCATTTGCATGCTTTCGCCGCCAACCCGGAAATCGCACATTGTCGCGATCCCGGCGCCACCGCCCAGGCAGTAGCCCATGATCATCGCCACGACCGGATGCTGGCAGAGCCTGATCGACTGCATGCTTTCATCGAGGGTATGAGCGTACTCGGCCTCTCGTTCGGCGGAGCCACGTTCGACTTCGAAAGCGCTGATGTCCGCCCCGGCGCAGAACGCCTTCTCGCCGGCCCCGCGCAACACGACGCAGCGTAGGTCGTCGTTGCCGGACAGGTCCTCCATGATCGTTTGCAGGCCACGCCACATCGACAGATCGAACGCGTTCCGTCGCTCCGGCCGGTCGAACGTCACGATGGCGATGTTGCCGTCGCGCGAAACTGTCAGTCTGGGGTCGAACATTGCAGTCGGGGTCTCCTTCACGGCGGCTATCTGTCACACCAGCTCGTAATCGTCCATCGCTGACCTGCCTGGGATGTGCTGCCGGTGGTGCCAAAGCAACCGAGCGGCCAGGGGCGGTCGGGCTGCCACAGCCCACAGGTTCGATGCACCTCGGGGCGCAGCCGATCGCGCGTTGCGAATACAGGTCCGCATCTGGTGGCGGCATAGGTTTCTTCGTGTCTTCGTGACTTCGTGGTTGAAAAAATCCCGCGTTTGTTGGGATTTCGGAAGTATCGTTGGAAGTCTTAGCGGGATGGCAGGTGCCGGTGGATGGCTTTCCAACCACGAAGCCACGAAGTCACGAAGTAGTTTTTTGCGGTGGCGCGGCGCCGTGAGTTCCGGCTACCTGCCTTCGCTACCCGGTGGGCGCCGACTGTGCAGACCCGAACTGGTGTTGCCGATGCAGGCACGTACATCAGTTTGAGGCGCAACAAGGCCGCCGTGCGCAAAATTTCCTCAGTGTGGTTCACTAATCCGGCTGGGTCCGATGCTCCGGGCACCACTTACTGCCGGTCTCGGAATTCGGTCATTTGGCCCCCGGCGCCCACCCCGTCATTACCGCCATGCGCAATGTCACCGCCACCCTATCCTGTTCGCGCGGTAACCGCGTCAACGCGGCGGGAAATAACGCCCGCGCAGGTGCAACACGGGTGCGCTGGCGGATTGCGTTGGTCTCGCCCGCCGCACGCAGGTCTGTCAGCAGTGCGAACGGATTGGCATACAGCAGCCGGATATCCTCCACATCGGCCACCGGCAGCACGAAGCCCGCCCGTTGCAGCAGGTGGGCGCAATCCCGCAACTCCGGAAACGGCGAGACCCGGGGCGATGCGCCGCCGGAAACCTCTGCCTCCGCCTCGGTCAGCGCGGTGCGTAATTCGGACAGTGTTCCCAGCGCGGGCAGGCTGGCCAACAGCAGACCATCCGGCCGCAGCGCCTGACGCAGTTGCAGCAGCGCACCGGGAAGGTCGTTGATCCAGTGCAGCGACAGGCTCGCCACAATCAGGTCGAAGCTGTTCGGCGCGAACGGCAGGAATTCCTCGTCCGCCGCGACACACGGGCCGCCATTCACCGCCGCCATCGCGGCCGACAGATCGCAACTGACCACCCGCATCCCGCGCTGCCGCAGCATTGGAGCCACCACGCCACGCCCGCCGACGTCCAGCGCATCCACAAACCGCCGGCTGGTGTCGTCCAGCCGGTCCAACAACCGTTCTGCGGCATCGCGCAGCACATCGGCCACCGCGCCAACAGTGGAAGCCGCCCGATCCCGGTGACGGCGAACAGCGGTGCGGTCAAATACAAGCATAGAGTCCATGAACCCGCATGTGCGCCGCCCGCGTCCCGTTGCCAAGTCATCCATCGCGGCTCTACCGTCCAAATCGACCGGAGGATCTTCTCGCATGAACCGCATAAGCGCCGAGACACTGCGTACCTGGACAACCGACGGGCAAGAACTCGCCCTCCTGGATGCTCGGGAGGAAGGCGAATTTGGCGCCTCGCATCTGTTTTGGGCGATCCCGTGCGGGCTGGCGCGGAAGGAAATCAGGGCACGGGCGCTGCTGCCCGGGGTGGCGACGCGGGTGTGCTGTGTCGATGACGGCTCCGGTCTGGCCGAGACGCTGGCGGCATGGCTGGAAACCATCGGCTGCACCGATGTGTCGGTCCTGGAGGGCGGCACCAAGGCATGGGCAGCGGCGGGATACGTGCTGTTCAGCGGCGTGAACGTGCCGTCGAAAGCGTTCGGCGAGTGGGTCGAACACCACTACGGCACCGAAAGCGTCGATGCCCCCGACCTGAAAGCCTGGATCGAGTCCGGACGCGACATGGTCGTGCTGGACAGCCGGACGATTGAAGAATTCACCCGCATGTCTATCCCCACCGGCGTCAGCGTCCCGGGCGGTGAACTGGCGTATCGGATCGGCGACCTCGTGCCCAACCCTAACACCCTGGTCGTTGTCAATTGCGCTGGCCGCACACGCAGCATCATGGGCGCGGAAAGCCTGCGCCGCGCC
This sequence comes from Rhodopila sp., assembly GCA_025355085.1. GTDB lineage: Bacteria > Pseudomonadota > Alphaproteobacteria > Acetobacterales > Acetobacteraceae > Rhodopila. Next base: position 14,202 of record JANXLQ010000290.1, on the reverse strand, counting down.
GGTATCCCTAACAAAGTGGTGGCACTACGCAACGGCACGATGGGCTGGGAACTCGCCGGATTGAAATGCGAGCGCGGACGCACCGAGAAAGTCCAACTCGGCACCCCCAAGACCGCGGCGCTGGCGCTGAAGCGCGCCCGGGCCTTCGCGGACGAGTCCGGCGTGGGCGTTATAGGGCCGCTTGACCTGACCAGGTTCGAGGACGATCCCGACCGTACCTTGTATGTGCTGGATGTGCGCGATCCGGTGGAATTCCGCGCCGGTCACCGCCCCGGCAGCCGCAACGCGCCCGGCGGCCAGCTTGTGCAGGGAACTGACAACTGGGTTGGCGTGCGCAACGCCCGCATCGTGCTGGTGGACGATACCGGCGTCCGAGCGAGGATGGCCGCCGCATGGTTGCGCCAGATGGGCCATCGCGACGTGTTTGTGGTCGAAGGCGGTCTGGATGCGGTCAGGGAGACAGGCACCGCCGCCGTTCCTGTCCCCGAACTGGCAGCGCCGGTTAACCGGATCGACGTGACCCGTCTGGTGCAACTGCTGGACAGCGCGGCCCGGACGCTGGTGCTCGATCTCGGACGCAGTATCGATTACCGCGACGGCCACATTCCGGGCGCGATCTGGGGCGTCCGAAGCCGGCTGGACGGCCTTCGGTCGCAGCTTTCCGCCGCCGGCCATGTCGTCATCACCTCCCCCGATGGCATGCTAGCTCGGTTGGCGGTGCCGGAGGTGCTGGGGCTGACCAAGGCAACGGTGCATGTGCTCGATGGCGGGACTGACGTTTGGCACGCGTTCGGCCGTCCGTTGGTGAAGGACCGGACCACGCCGCCGGATGACGCCTGCATCGACTTCTACCTGCGGGCCTACGACCGGAACTCCGGGGTGGAAGCGGCGATGCGCGCCTATCTATCGTGGGAAATCAACCTCGTGCATGAGATCGATCGCGACGGCACAGTCGCGTTCGGCATCCCCGGGGAAACCCACGCTGCGGCCTGATCTTTTGCTGCGTTCCGGGTTGCAGCGGTTCTCCGTGCGGCGGATGGGGCGGGTGGCACTCGATTTGCTGCTGCCGCCGCGGTGTGCCGCCTGCGACAATCCGGTCTCGGTGCAAGGGCAGCTTTGCGCGGCGTGTTTCGGTGGGACGAATTTTATCAGCCCGCCGTTCTGCTCACGCTGCGGCGTGCCGTTCGCATCGATTGAGCAGGGGGGAGTGGACGCATTGTGTCCGGGATGCCGGGAGCACCTGCCGGTGTTTCGGCAGGCCAGGGCGGCCTTGCGATATGACCAGCAAGGGCGCCGGCTGATCCTGCCGTTGAAACATGGCGACCGGGTGGAACTGGCGCAGATTTTAGCGCCGATGATGGTCCGGGCTGCTTCGGTATTGTTGGAGCAGGCGGACGTGCTGATCCCCGTGCCGCTGCACCGGAGACGGTTGTTTCAGCGAAAATACAATCAGGCGGCTGTGCTGGCGTTCGCGGTTGGCCGAATATCCGGACGACCGGTGCTGCCCGATGCCTTGGAGCGGACAAGGCGAACCGACCCTCTGGATGAGAAGACGCCAGAAGAAAGAGCGCGGGAGGTTGCCGGCTCGTTTCGGGTGCGCTCATTGCGGGCTGCACGCCTCGCCGGCCGGACGGTGCTGTTGATCGATGACGTGATGACGTCTGGGTCCACGGCAAGCGCCTGCGCGGCCGTGTTGCTTGAAGCAGGGGCGGCGGCGGTGGATGTGCTGGTGGCGGCGCGGGTTCCGGACCCTCGGCTGTCATGACCGGTTAGAACATAGGGCCGTTGGTGTACGACACCGGAGATCATCGGATAAAAGGGTTCTCCCAGCAAAGCGGCAGTCAGAACCTGACATTCACCAGCCCGCACGGGACGGTGCGGCTGGAGGACCTGACGGAGGTCTGACGCGCGAAAGCGGTATCTGCCGCCGGGGCTGCCATCAGCTATGCGTGCGCTGCACGGCAACGCGCTACCCATCGGTGGGAATATCATTCTACACTCGGGCGTCGCTACGAGAAGAATCCCGCATGATCCACGCACGTCTCGCCAAAGCCTGCTCAGGACGTGTCAACTACGCCTGGATCACCCTGGGCGTGGTGTTCTTCGCCATGCTTGCCGGAGTCGGTGTCAGGTCGGCGCCGGGCGTGATGATCCTGCCGCTGCAGCAGGCGTTCGGCTGGGATGTCTCCACGATATCGGGCGCCGTGTCGCTGAACATCATCCTGATGGGTGCGACCGGCCCGTTCCTGACCGGCCTGATGCAGGTCATCGGTGTGAAGCGGACAATGGTCGGCTGCCTCACTATCCTGATGGCCGGCACCGCCCTGTCCACTTTCATGAATCAACCGTGGGAGCTGTTTTTGACCTGGGGCCTGATGGTCGGTATCGGATCGGGCGCCGGCGCGGTCGGCTTCGCGGGGGCAGTGGCCAATCGCTGGTTCATCCATCGTGCCGGCCTGGCGATGGGTTTGCTGACCTCGGCCAATGCCGCCGGGCAGTTGATTTTCCTGCCGCTGCTGTCGCTGCTGGTGCAGCATCTGGGATGGCAAGGCGTGTCGATCGGTCTGACCGTTGCCATCGCCCTCGTTATTCCCGTGGTGCTGCTGCTGTTGCCTGAATCCCCCGCCGCGATCGGCCTGCCGGCCTATGGCGGCAAGACCGTGGTTCCGATCCCGGCGTTCACCGGCGGCAACCCATTCGCCGTGGCGTTCGTTGCGCTGGGCACGGCATCGAAGTCGATGGATTTCTGGTTGCTGTGCATAACGTTCGGGATTTGCGGATTCTCCACCAACGGGCTGATCAACACCCATCTGATCGCCTACTGCGCCGACAACGGCATTAGCCAGATGAACGGAGCCTCCATCCTCGCCGTCATCGGTGTGTTCAGCCTGATCGGCTCCACCGCGTCCGGCTGGATGTGCGACCGCTACAGCCCGCGCGTGCTGCTGTTCTGGTATTACGGTCTGCGCGGCCTGTCGCTGGTGATCATCCCGTTCACCGGCTTTGACTCGCTCAGCCTGTCAGTGTTTTCGGTTTTCTACGGCCTGGACTGGGTCGCGACAGGACCGGCGACTTTTGCCTTGACCAATGAGGTGTTCGGCCGCCGCGACGCCCCGATTATCGTGTCCTGGATATTCGCCGCGCATCAGGTCGGCGGCGCGATGGCGGCCTTTGGGGCAGGGGCGGTGCGCAGCCTGTCAGGCAGCTACCTGATGGCGTTCATCGCCAGTGGCCTCGCCTGCCTGATGGCATCGATACTGGTGTTGCGGGTGACCCGGAGCGAGGCACGGCCTGTCGAAGCCTGAGGCTCGCTTGTAATAACGCGAAATTGATATTACAGCTCTATCTTGGGTTGTAATTTCTAATTCGGGTGCAATTAGTCTCCGGCAGGCAATGTTCTGCAATCTTGTCTGCGACTCGGCCCCCACATGACACACCATGAGCAGCGGCATCGTCCGCGTTGGGGTGGCCGGCTGGACTCATGCGCCGTGGCGAGGTGTGTTTTACCCGAAAGGCATTAAGCACGAACAGGAATTGGGTTACGCGGCAAACCAGTTTCGCACGTTGGAGATCACCGGCACATTCTACGGAACCCAACGGCCGGAAACGTTCGCAAGCTGGGCGGAACAGGTGCCGGCCGATTTTGTTTTCGCGATCAAAGCGCCTCGTGCCATCACCCACATTCTTCGGTTGCGCGACTCACAGGTGCCGCTGGCGAACTTTCTCGCCTCCGGACTGCTCCGGCTAGGTATCCATCTCGGTCCCATTCTGTGGCAGTTTCCGGCCAATTTTCACTTCGATGCCGACCGTATCGTGCCGTTCCTGAAACTTCTGCCGCACGACACTGGCAAGGCCGCCGTACTCGGTCGCAAGCACGACAATGCGTTACGGGCCCCCGCCTGGCTGAACGTCGACAGAGAACGACGCCTGCGTCATGCGTTCGAGATCAATCACGATAGTTTTCGCTGTCAGGCGTTCATCGACCTGCTGCGCGCCCACGACGTAGCACTGGTGTGCGCGGATTCGGACAAGCGGCTGCGGCTGATGGATGTGACAGCGGATTTCGTTTACTGCCGACTGTCCGGGCCGGGACGGCTTCATGCCAGCCTCTACGATAAGGCAGGCCTAGATACCTGGGCGGATCGCATTAACCGCTGGGCACTCGGCGATGAACCTCCCGACGCCGAACGCGTGGGCGGGACGGCGCGGTCACGCAAGCGAGACGTGTTCGTTTACTGCGACCCCGACAAGAAGGTGCATGCGCCCGACGATGCGATGGAGCTGATTCGCCGCTTGCGCTCGTGACCCGGCGGCGGCAGCCGGCTAATATGTTCGGCAGCACCTGTCAGGATCATACTTATGGAAGCCATTGCGCGACCCGCCGCCACCATTCTGCTGCTGCGCGACGGGCCAGCGGGGATCGAGGTTTTCATGGTGGTCCGTCACCATGCGATCGACTTTGCCGCCGGCGCATTGGTGTTCCCGGGCGGCCGGGTAGAGGAGTCCGATCAGGAACTCGCGGCGCGGCCGGCCGATTGCCCAAATCCGGACGGGTTCGATACCGGCGCCATGGGGTTTCGCATCGCCGCCATCCGTGAAACCTTCGAGGAATGCGGCGTGCTGCTGGCTCGGTTGCGCGGATCGAACGAACTGATCGACGCGGAAATCCTGAAACGGCTGGAGGATCAGCATCGTGCCGCCCTTAACGCCGGGTCGATCGGATTCGACGCCGTGCTGGCATCCGAGGGGCTGCTGCCGGCATCCGATCTGTTGGTGCATTTCGCCCACTGGATCACACCGGTGCATCAGCCCAAGCGCTACGACACTCACTTCTTTCTCGCCGAGGCACCAGCCGCGCATCTGGCGGTGCATGATGGGTGGGAGGCAGTCGAGTCGATTTGGATCACCCCCGCTCAAGCGCTGGCGGACACAGAATCCGGGCGGTTCAAACTGGTCTTCGCGACCGCCAAAAACCTGGAAAAGCTCGGGCGTTCCGGTTCCGTGCAAGAAGCGATGGATGCCGCCCGAGCGGGGACCGTGGTGACGGTGATGCCGCGGGGCACGAAGCTGGAAGGCTCCAAACGCATGATGCGGATTCCCGAGGAAGCCGGCTACGGCGGCAGCGAGTTCATTATCGATTTTCTCCCCGCGTCGTAGGACTCGCGAATGGCGGCGGGACGTTGCGCCCGCCAGCCATCGAAGCCGCCGGTTACAAATTTCGAAATTGTGGCTTCGGTCATATTCGAATGTCATCTGCGTCCGTAGAGTTTGCTCCGTCGCCGGCGAACGAAGCGCACGACGATCGATGTCATATCGCTTTCTGTCTGTTCGGTGGGGTCTTGTTCGACCTGGTTCCTCGGGAGGGAAACGCACGGATAACCTGAATCGTAACGAGGATATCATGGCAGCCGTTCAAATCCCGGCCGCCGACCTACTTATGATCGGCGCATCGCCTGCCATACCCGGTTGCCAGACGCGGGACCATTCAAAGCGGTGACTGCGACCGCGTCGGCGATGGCATTGGCGATAGCGGGGAAAAGGGCGATCGCGCCGGCCTCGCCACAGCCTTTCACGCCGACCGGATTGGTGGTGCATCGTGTTCCGGCGAAACCGAGGTCGAAGCCGGGCAGGTCGCTGGCGCGCGGCATGGCATAGTCCATAAAGCTGCCGCTGATGGGTTGGCCGGATTCCGGGTCATACACAGCATGTTCCAGCAGGGCCTGACCGGCGCCCTGTGCGATGGCGCCATGCGCCTGGCCCGCGGCGATCATGGGGTTCACGATGACGCCATAGTCATCGACCGCGGTCAGGCGTTCCAGAGTGACCGCGCCGGTTTCAGGATCGACCTCGACCTCTGCGATGTGGGTGCCGTTGGGGAAGGTCATCGCCTCCCGCGTCCACTGATGATAGGTGTCGAGTGCGCCCGGCGCCTCGGCCGGCAGGTCCAGCAGGGCGATGGCGCGGTCGGTGCCGGTCACGCGGAATACGCCGTCTTCGAAGACGATGTCCGCTTCGGCGGCCTCCAGGCTTCGGGCAGCGATGACCTTCCCCTTGGCGATAATAATGTCGGACGCCCGCCAGATCGCGGTGCCGCCCATGTAGGTCGCGCGGGAGCTGCCGTGGCCGCCGCCCATCGCGATCAGGTCGGTGTCGCCTTGTTTCAGGTGGATGATGGCATTCGGCAAACCGAGGCGATCGGCCAGGATTTGCGGCATCGTCGTCTCGTGCCCCTGGCCGATCGTTTGGGTGCCGGTGATCAGCGATACGCTGCCATCCGGTTCGAAGCGGATATCGACGTTCTCGGTCGGCAGTCCGCCTGTCGCCTTGATGTGGCAGGCGATCCCGACGCCCCGGCGCTTGCCGCGCGCTTCGCTCGCGTGCCGGCGTGCTGAAAAATTGGCCAGATCGGCTTTGTCGATCGCGGCGTCGAATGCGGCGCGGAAATCGCCGCTGTCCACGACGAAGTTGAACGCGTTGGTCATTGGGGTTTCACGGACAAAATTGCGCCGCCGGAGTTCGATACGGTCGAAGTTAAACTTCGTCGCGGCGGCGTCGATCAGGCGTTCCATGATGTTGACCGCCTCGCCAAAGCCCGGCCCGCGCGTCACACCGATCGGGGTCGTGTTGGTCAGGACGGCCCGGACGTGCAGGGACATCGCCGGGACAGTGTAAACCGTCCCCTGCAAGTGCGGATATTGATTGGTTTGGACGCCCCCGGAACCGCCTGCCATGTAGGCGCCCAGGTTGGCGATGCTGTCCACATGGAGGGCTTTGAAAGTACCGCCGGCGTCCAGAGCCAGGGTGGCGGTTGCGATGTGGTCCCGGGCCTGATGATCGGACAGAAACGTTTCAGACCGTGTCGCGATCCACTTGACCGGCCGGGCGGTGCGGCGCGCCGCCCAAAGAATCAGGGCGTGTTCGGCATAGGCGAAGTTCTTGGCGCCAAAGCCGCCGCCAACGTCATGGGCGATGAAGCGGACGGACGAAGGGGCCACACCGAGCAGGCGTGCGGCGGTGTCTCTGTTGCCGTGGATATTCTGGCTGGAGAGGTGCAGGGTGTAACGGCCGTCGTAGAGACCGATCGCGCCGCGCGGCTCCATCGGGTTGGTAACGATGCGGTGGTTGTCCAGGGTGATCGTTACGGCATACGGTGCGGTTTCAATCGCCTTCTTGACTTCGGCGATTTGGCCCCAGTGCCAGTCCAGGCACAGGTTGTTCGGAACGTCGTTGGTCAAAAGCGGCGCGTCTGGCTCGATTGCGTCCAAAGACCGGGTTATGGCCGGCAAAACATCGTATTCGACGACGATCCGTTCGGCCGCATCGAGCGCCTGATTGCGGCTTTCCGCCACCACCAGCGCGATGGGTTCGCCAACGTAGCGAACGCGGTCCTCGGCCAGCAGCGGTTGAGGCAGAAACCGAAACGGTTCGCCGGTCTGGACGTTTGCCTCCACCCCCGGCCGCAGCGGCAGAAGGCCGTCGATGGCGGCCTCCTGCGCCGTGAGGATGGCGAGAACGCCGGGACACTGAATGCCATCGCCGGTGTCGATCGCGACGATGCGGGCGTGCGCATGCGGAGAGCGGAGAAACACCGCATGCGTTACCCCGTCGAAATGTAAATCGTCCAGGTAGGCGCCGTGGCCGGTGACGAAACGGGCGTCCTCCCGCCGAAGAGGTGAGTCCCCTATGACGGCGCGACGTGCGTCTCCGATAACGTGGCGGTCGGTCATTGGCGGCGATTCCCCGGGTTTCTGGACGGGAAGTTTGGGCTATGGGCACGGCAGGGGGCAAGGGGTATGGGCGCCGGGCAACGGGCAGCAGTTCTCATTTTGGCAAAGCGGCGATTGTGTCACCGGTCGTCATGCTGCGCCTTCGCGCACCATGACGTGGAAGGTGTTGAGGCGATGAAGGACAAGGGGCTGACCAAGGCAAAGATGGCGGAATTGATGAACACCAGCCGGACGCAGGTGGACCGGCTGCTGGACCCGGCCAATGGCAGTGCGACGTTGGAAAGTCTGTTGCGGGCGGCCAAGATCGTGGGCCGGGAACTGCGCGTGGAGTTGGTTTAACCCAGCGGCACATCCATCCGGCCCACGAATCCGGCTGGCCGTGTCAGCCCTCGATAATGACCGCCTTATCAATCACGCGTTGCGCCCCGGCCGCCATTGTGGCGCCCTGTTCCACCAGGGCGATAGTCCGGGCCTCGGCGGCGCGAATCAGCGTCAACCGTTCGAGCACGAGGCGCAGCTTTCCCGCTGGAATAACCACCACGCCGTCCGCATCGCCGACGATCACGTCACCCGGCTCCACATGCACATCGCCTAGTGTGATGGCGGCGCCGACGATTCCGGGGCCGTTCATGGCGGGGGAGTTCGGTTGGATGCCCTGGCAGAATACGGGCAACCCTGTCGCGACGATCCCGGCCTTGTCGCGCGCCAACCCATCGGTGACGAACGCCGCGACGCCTTTGTTTTTCATCATGCCGGCCGCGATGTCGCCGAATACGGCGGTGCGGGTGTAGCCGTCATTCGCGACCACGATCACGTCACCGGGTTCGGCTTCCGATAACGCGCCGAACATCGCCACAACGTCGGCGGGATAGGCGAATGCGGTCAGTGCCGGCCCGACGAACGATGCGTTCGACGGATCCAGCGGCTTAATGCGGTAATCGAGTGCCCCCCGGCCATCCATGGCATCGGCCAGATGGGACGTTTGGGCACCGCGAAAGGCCTCTATCAGCGCCTTGTCCGGGCGGCGGAAGCCTCGGTGGATTGTTAGCAGCGGCGGATTGTCAATCATGCGGTGTCCCTACTGTTCGTCAGACCGGCTTGTTCGTCAGACCAACTTGTTCGCCAGACTAATCTGTTCGCCAGACTGATCTGTTCGCCAAACCGATCTGTTCGTCAAACTGTCTTGTTCGCCAGACTGTCTTGTTCGCCAGACTGGCAAACAGAAGGGACAAGGGCAAACTATGTCTTCGATTTGCCGGCCAGTGTTTTGACCTCATCCATCGCCTCGGCGAAGCGGGTGTTCAGAAGGTTCACCGCCTCGGCGTTCGATTGTGTGATCAGGTCGCCAATTTCTTTCATGTTTCCGACCGCCCGCTCGTATGTCTGCTTCAGCATTTCGGTTTGCTTGGCAGCCTTTGCCTGCGGGGCTTCGACGGATGACATCGCGCGCATCGCTTCGGTCAGTTCGGCCATATTTTGCTGCATGATCTCCATATGACGGCGGGACACGGCCTGGGCGCCCTCAAGAGCCACTTTGTTCGCGGCGGTCAGGGTTTCCATGTTGCGCCGGCTGGCGTTCACGAACGCCTCCATGTCGGGCATGGCAGGCAGTTTCATATCGGCAAAAAGTTTGCCGAATTCGCCAAAGTCGGCCATCGATTTCGGGGGGAATGCCATGGGTTGGTTCCTTATGCTGGTCCGGTTCGGCAAGAGGCACAACGTTAAACGCCTCGGGCGGGAAAACCAAGACCGCACCGCGTGACAAATCGGCTGTGGCTTGCCATGTATGAGGAAAGGAGACCGTCCGATGGACAATGACAACTCTTCCGCGATGGTATGCGGACCCGATGGCCGCGATGTCGAAGCAACAGGGGCCAGTCTGCCCGCAGGGGTCTCGGTTGGCACCCGCATCGATATCGTGTCGGATGCGATCTGCCCCTGGTGCTACATCGGCAAGCGCCAGTTGGAGCGTGCTTTGGCGATTCTGGCAAAAGAAGGGCTGGAATTTCAGGTGCATTGGAATCCGTTCCAACTCAATCCCGACATGCCGAAGGAAGGGCGGGACCGTGCTGCCTACCGCGCCTGGAAGTTTGGCAGCGCGGAGAAGGCGGCTGCCCTGGACCAACGGATTGTGGAGGCCGCGGCCGGTGTCGGTCTGGCATTTCATGTTGACCTGATGACCCGCACGCCCAACACCATCGACGCCCATCGGGTGATTTGGTTCGCCGGTCAACACGGCAATCAGGATGCGACAATGGAGGCGGTATTCAAGGCGTACTTCGTCGAAGGCCGCGACATCGGCGAACATGCCGTCCTCGTCGATTGTGCCGCGGAAGCCGGTTTACCGCGTCAGGATGTACTGGATTTCCTGGCCGGCGACCTCGCCGGCGCGGAAATGCGCGCAGCCGACACGGCTGCGCGGGAGGCAGGGGTTTCTGGCGTGCCGTCGTTCTTCCTGGATGGCTACAGTCTGTTTTCGGGCGCCATGCCAGCCGAACACATTGCCGACGCGCTGCGGCGCGGACATGAGGTTTTGGTCAAGCGATAGTTGCGACCGGCAGAGCGGGCGATCGGACCCGCCGCGCCGAGGTGCTATTTCCAGGTCAGGTCGCAGGGGATGGAGCGGCCTACACCCTCGTCCCATCCTTGAAGGCATGCCGCCAACCGGCCGCTGAAGATCCTGGCGCCGTGGTCATTCAAGTGACTGCCATCGACGTAAAGCTCGTCGGGCCAGGCGACGAGCCTGGAAAGGTCTGCGGCGATATTATTGTCCCAACTCAGGCGTTTGCCCAGCAGTGCCGTGAATGCAGCATTGTTACTCGGCTTGATTTCGCGAATGGTGGTTTCGCTTACAGGAACCGTTAAGAGCATGACACGGATATGCGCGGCCGCGAATAAGTCCATTGTTTTATTAAAATAATAAATTTCCATCGCCGAGGGAACGAAGTCGGTGACCGTGGCGTCAACACCGACAAGTCCATTGGCGGCCGGCTGGCTGTAAGTCACCTGCCCGCGCGTTGCAGTCGTTCGATTGAAAATTTCTGTGTTTGAAGTGTACCGGCCAATGCCGCGACCTTCTATCAGGCTGGCGACAAAAACCGACGGGAAGCCGATACTATAGATAAAGTCGCGGACAATCCCGGTCAGACCGTCGTGCGTGTTAACCGCCGACAATGTCGAATCATTCGTCCGGACGGCGACATCTGCCATATCGCGCAGATCCTTAAAGCCGATGTAGCCATATCGAACGGCGCTTTTCCAGAGAGTCTCACGGGGACTTAGGTAGGAGATCATACCGTGCGAATAGATCGCCAACCGCGGTAAATTTGGGCATTTGAGAGCTTCGCGAGTGAAAAAATACGTCTCGGCCGGTGTCGTTCCGCCGACGCTGATGTTTGTGGTCTGCAATAGCAGATACGCCGGTATGATAGCGGCTTCGGGGCGAGAGTCGCCGACGACCAGCACCGAACCGATTTTACACTCATGCAGCATTTTCTGCTTTGCCACCCAGCTAGGGTAGCCACTTTCTAAAAATCGCATAGGCATCAGCCGGGTATAGAGCCAAGCCCCGGAGATGACGGCGCACGCCGCCGCTGCGGCAACGAAGAGGAAGGACCGTGACGATAGGATCATGATGCGATCAAAACTGGAAATACAAGAATTCGGTGGTCCCGCCCAATGCCAGGATGCCGACCGCCGCGGCAATGCCAACACACAGGGCGGATCGCAGGTTCGGTTTCCAGGTCAGGTATGACGCGGCCGATTGAGCAACGTCCTCCAATACCGGATCATAACGGCGCATGATCTGCTGCGTGTTCGGAAGCAGCCAAACGATCGCGTAAAGCCCGGTCAGGAAGACGCCATGCTGCAGACCGAACGTCGTCGCGGGCTGGATTCCATTCGCACCAAGCATGCCGCCCAGAACGTCCACAGCGGCCGGCACTGAAGGGGCGCGAAAGAAGACGCTGGCGACCAGAACACTCAGATAGGTTGCGAGGCACCGCAGGATGACCGCGTGCCATTGTGGAGATCGAGGGGTGCGTCTGAACAGGCGCAGCGCGTGGTTCACGCACAAATAAAGCCCGTGCAACAGGCCAAAGATCAGGAATGTTACGCCGCTGCCATGCCAAATCCCGGCAAGCGCCATGGTGACCAGCAGGGGGGCTGCGATCATCGTCGCGAAGCCTCCCGAGGTTTTCTGAGCGCGGCCGTTGATACCGAGTTTATGGGCTATCCGCCACCGCATGGTTGTCATGGCGAGGGGCGTGTAGAGATAACTGGTCAGGAATTTTGTCAGCGTTATGTGCCAGCGCTGCCAATACTCGATGACGTTTTGCGCCTTATATGGCGAATCGAAATTCTGTGGAAACCGCACGTTCATGGTTCGTGCCAGCCCGATCGCCATGTCAGAATAGCCGGAAAAATCGAAATAGAGTTGTAAGGAATAGCACAGCGTCAGATTCCAGGCCGCCAGCCAGCCGATCCCATCGGTATGGGCGTAGCCGGCGATCACCCAACTGGACAGTGGATCGGCGCAGACCACCTTCTTCATCAGGCCGATACTAAAAATCGACAACCCCACCGCCACATTCTCCAATGACAAGCGGTACGTCCGGGGATCGGCGAACTGCGGCATGATGTCGCGGTTATGCAGAATCGGACCGGCGATCAGATGCGGGAAAAACGTAACGAACAGCGTGTAGTTAAGGAAGCTCCGGTCCCGTACGATACCGGCTTTGCAATCGACCAGATAGCCGATTTGAGTGAATGAGAAAAACGATATACCAAGCGGCAAAATAATCGGGTCTATGCCATGTAAGGATGGGGCGAAATGGCCAATAATGCCGATGACCCAGAACAGATACTTATAATAGAAAAGTGCAGCGAGATTTAAGGTGATTCCGCCCGTGGTGATCCGGGATTGCAAGCGCGGACGATCTTCAGTGTGCAAAATTAGTCTGGCAATAGCGAAATTGGAACAAACTGAAATCAACAGCAGGATGACGGCGGCCGGGTTCCACCATCCATAAAATACCAACGATGCGGCAATGAGCCAAAGAGCGGCCAGCCGGCGACCCGCCGTTGCCGCGAGATAGAATCCGATAAGCGCAATAGGCAAAAACCCGAAAATGAACACGATCGAACTAAACAGCAAACCCGGTAACTCCCGCCGAACCGAGGCCGATTGGTAGCATATGCGGTTAGGTGGCGCAACGAACTCCGACAGTGGATGACACACGATCGACTCGGAATCGACTGTTCGGATTGTCTCTGGCGAGGTGTATTGGCGACCGCAATTCACTCTGGGGACCGACTTCTGAACCAACGTTCTCCTATTTGCCATCAGGGCGTTTACCCCGCTCGATGTTGGCCTATAGTGCGCTGCAATCCTAACCAGGGAAGCAGACGCCATGGCCAGCAAACACCCCGAGACCCTCGCCTTGCACGCCGGATGGCGCCGCGATAGCGCCACTAACGCGGTCGCGGTGCCGATCTACCAGACCACGTCGTTCCAGTTCGACAGCGCCGAACATGCGGCCAACCTGTTCGGGCTGAAGGAACTCGGCAACATCTACACCCGTATCATGAACCCGACCAACGACGCGCTGGAGCAGCGGTTGGCGGCGATCGAAGGCGGCGTCGCGGCGCTGACCCTGGCATCCGGCCAATCGGCCTCGGTCTTCTCCGTGCTGAATCTGGCCAAGGCCGGCGACAATATCGTCAGCTCTACCGATCTGTACGGCGGGACCTGGAACGTATTCGCCAACACGCTGAAGGATTTGGGGATCGAGACGCGCTTCGTCGATCCGACCGACCCCGAGGCATTCGCCCGTGCCACCGACGACCGCACCCGCGCTTACTATGCGGAGACGTTGCCCAATCCGAAGCTAATCCCGTTCCCGATCGCGGAAGTGGCGGCGATCGGCCGGTCATTCGGCATCCCGCTGATCATGGACAATACCGCCGCGCCGTTGCTGGTGCGCCCGTTCGATCATGGCGCGGCCGTCGTGATGTATTCGACCACCAAGTATATCGGCGGTCACGGGACATCGATCGGCGGCATCGTCATCGATGGCGGCAATTTCGACTGGGAGGCTAATCCCGTGCGTCAGCCGGCGATGAACTCCCCCGATCCGTCCTACCACGGTGCGGTCTGGTCGCAGGCGGCCAAGCCGCTGGGGCCTATCGCCTACATCCTGAAGATGCGGGTGACGCTGCTGCGCGACCTGGGGGCGGCGATGGCGCCGTTCAACGCGTTTCTGTTCATCCAGGGCGTCGAGACCCTGCCGCTGCGAATGCGCGAACACAGCCGGAACGCTCTGTCGGTCGCCAATTACCTCGCCGGCCGCAAGGACGTGTCGCGGGTCATCCATCCGGCGCACCACACCGGTGTCGGCGCGGAGCGGACCGCGAAATATCTGCCGCACGGGCAGGGCGGGCTGGTTGGGTTCGAGCTGGCGGGCGGCGCCGATGC
>JANXLQ010000256.1 GCA_025355085.1 Rhodopila sp. | reverse complement strand
ACCCGGCAAGACCCCGGCGCCCCCAAACGCTAAGTCCGTTTCATTGGAAGCAATCCTTCGCACGGAGGAATTGGGCCGCCGGGCGTACCGAGCGCCCGACTACGAGACAGAGAACCGAGCGCTCACGAAGGTGGTGCGAGCGCTCGCCGAGGCTTCCGCCACGATTCTCCAGACTCTCGCCGACACCCTCCTGGAGATGTTGAAAGCCGACTCAGCAGGCCTGAGCCTGCTGAACGAAGCGGGCGACCGGTTCTATTGGCCCGCGATCGCGGGCGCTTGGTTTCCCCATCTCGGCGGCGGCACTCCGCGCGACTTCGGACCCTGCGGCGACGTGCTGGATCGCAATGAGCCGATGCTCTTCACGCACTGGGAGCAGCGATATGCCTACCTGAGCGGTGCGACTCCGCTTGCAGAGGAAGGGTTGCTCGTCCCGTTCCACGTTAACGGCAAGGTGGTCGGCACCATCTGGGCGATCGCGCACGACGACAGGCGCAAGTTCGACGGAGAAGACCTGCGGCAGCTTCAAAGCCTAGGCAAGTTCGCGTCGGCCGCGTACCAGGCGGTGCAGCTTCAGCACGCCGAGCAGGCACGCCGCGACCTGGCGGGGGTCAACCGCTCCCAGCAGTTGCTGATCGACGAGCTGAACCATCGCGTGAAGAACACCCTGGCCACGGTCCAGTCGATCGCAGCCCACACCCTGACCAGTTCACAGGCCGCCGTGGAGAAGAAGACGTTCGAGGCCCGCCTGATCGCTCTCTCTCATACGCACGATCTACTCTCGTCACGAAGGTGGGAAAGCCTTTCGCTGCGGGAGCTACTGCATCAGGAACTCGACCCGTTCGGATGCGAAGACGGCGGAGCATGCACCCTCAATGGGGCCGATCTTCAGATCTTGCCCAAGATGGGCCTCGCATTGGCCCTCGCCTTGCATGAATTGGCAACGAACGCGGCGAAATACGGGGCGCTGTCAACGCTGGCAGGACGTGTCCACGTTTCCTGGCGCATCGATCGCTCCTCAACATCGGAGGTTCTGCGCCTCGACTGGACCGAAACGGGCGGGCCACCGGTAGTCGAGCCCGAGCGAGAGGGATTTGGGCTGACCACACTTAAGCGCGGTTTGGCGATCGAACTGGACGCCGAGGTGACCATCGACTTCCGGTCGGCAGGCTTGGTCTGCATGGTGGGAATCCCACTTTTCCAGTGAGGCGGCAGAATGGTGGACGCAGAACGGTTAAAACAGCCTTCCGGCCTCAGGGTTCTGCTCGTCGAGGATGAGATGATGGTCGCCCTGCTCGTCGAGAGCATGCTGATCGACTTAGGGCATGAAGTGATCGGTCCGGTAGGTCGACTCGATCGGGCCGTTGCGATGGCGGAGCGCGAGATCATAGACTTCGCCATAATCGACGTGAACATCAACGGCGGAAAGGCCTATCCGGTCGCCGCCGCCCTGTCCGCGCGAGGCATCCCCTTCATCTTTGCAACAGGCTATGGCCGCGCCGGCTTGGCGGCGCCCTTCCAGGACCGCCCTGCGCTCCAGAAGCCCTACCGCTTTGAGGATATGCGCGCCGCCATCGAAGCCATAAGGGGCTCGCCCTTGGCCCCCTCGGTCTGAAGCTGACCCCGTGCAGCGGCGATGGCGGATAAGGGAGAAATTGCTTCCTCCCCCCGTAAGCTGATACCGAAGCGGATGCCCCTGTAATGACCGGTACTGGGTATCTCCCAGCCACGTTTTCATGTCGGCCCCGCGGCAGTTGCCCCTAAGCCGTTTGCGGCATCGCCTGCGGGATGATCGTGGTGATGATCGACGCGTCCAGCGCCTCATAATCATGGTAGCCGATGGTTTCGTACAGCTCGGCGCGCGTCTGCATCTGATCGACGACGTTCTGCGCGCCGCCGTCCTTCTTGATCGCGGCATACAACCGCGCCTGAGCCTTGTTCGCCACCCGCAGGCTGCTGACCGGCCAGATCACCATCTTGTAGCCCATCGCCTCGAACTCCGATGCCGTGAAGAACGGGGTGCGGCCGAATTCCGTCATATTCGCCAGCAGCGTCACACCGGGCAAACGCGCGGCTGCGGCCTTGAACATCTCAGCGGTATTAAGCGCCTCGGGGAAAATCGCATCGGCCCCCGCCTCCAAATACAGCTTCGCCCGGCCGACGCAGCCATCGAGCCCTTCGGACGCCGCCGCATCGGTGCGAGCGATGATGTACAGATGTTTCCGAGCCTTGCGGGCGGCGGCGATTTTGGCGGCCATGTCGTGCGGGTCGGCGATCTTCTTGTCGTTGAGGTGGCCGCACTTCTTGGGCAGCAACTGGTCCTCGATATGAACCGCGCCGGCGCCCGCGTCCTCGAAGCCGCGGATCATGTGCATGACGTTCAGCGCCTCACCGTAGCCGGTGTCGCCGTCCACGAGCAGAGGCAGGCCGGTGGCGCGGGCGATCTGGCG
This sequence comes from Rhodopila sp., assembly GCA_025355085.1. GTDB lineage: Bacteria > Pseudomonadota > Alphaproteobacteria > Acetobacterales > Acetobacteraceae > Rhodopila. Next base: position 442 of record JANXLQ010000256.1, on the reverse strand, counting down.
AACGAAGAAGCACACCTCGTCCACCGTGATCATGCCGACATCGGGGATGCCCATCGACGCGGTCATGGCAGCGCCGGAGAGATACAGACCCTCAAACCCCGCGGCCTTGGCCTGCAACCCTGCATGGCCGTTATGGGCACCGGGAAGCTGCACGATGCCGGGGCGGGCGAGCAGGGCGCGGAAGCGGTCCCCGGCCGGAGCGGTGGGAAGGTCGTCGGCGACTAGATAGGTCATGAGGTGGTCTCCTTTAGGAAACCGGATAGCGGATTGGGGGCGGGAAGAACAGGGCAGGGGTTCCATTGTTCAGGGCAATCGGGTGAATGGCTTTTTATTACCTTGGCCGGCTCGGCATGGCTGTACGAGCAAGCGCCTGTTTCACCACGAAGTCACGAAGCCACGAAGAAAGCGAATACCCAGCACCGAATTTGCCGATTTTATTGGA
>JANXLQ010000254.1 GCA_025355085.1 Rhodopila sp. | reverse complement strand
CGATCCCGGCGCCGATTAAGCCACCCGCCAGCCCGGACATGAACCCACCGCCCATGAACCCGGAGGAACGCTGCGCCCCCTGAGAACCGGCAAGACCGGGAGAAGGCGCACTCTGCTGCGTCATGCTGCGCTGCATCGGCGCCGCCGAGTACGGAGCAGTGTTGGTGGATGGCGGCGCCGAATAGGTCTGGCTGCCTCGGCTACCCATTGAACTGCTGCTGCCGGCCCGCGCCTCCACCAGCGCGGGCGCCAGGGCCAACGACAAGGCAACGACGCCACCTAACAAGCCTTGAATTTTGGACATTTGTTTTTTCTTTGATGTTGTCACGAGACCTGACATAGGGATTCCGACGCGATATGGCTAGTGGAACCGGATTGACGGCGTCCGGCCTAAGGACAACCACCGAACGCAGACAAATCGCCACGCGCGAAACGCAACCCAGCCCCCCCGGACAAACCCTTCAACCGATGCTATGACCCGCCCCCCTGCACCACCCAGACCGCGGACACAATGAGCATCCCTATCCCGGAAGACGGCCTGCGCGGCCCGCGACTTATCTCCGCCGTCACCACGCTGGTGATCGCGATCGCCATGGCGTCGCTGGACACCTCCATCGCCAACACCGCGTTGCCAACCATCGCGGCCGACGTGAACGCCAGCCCGGCCGACTCGATATGGGTGGTGAACGCCTACCAGCTTGCCCTGGTCGTCTCCCTGTTGCCGTTCGCCTCGCTGGGGGAGATCATTGGCTACCGCCGGGTCTATGTGTGGGGCCTCGCCGTCTTTACCGTAGCCTCCCTTTTGTGCGCCCTAAGCTGGTCGCTCCCCACCCTGACCGCCGCCCGCATTATCCAGGGCTTCGGCGCCAGCGGCATCATGAGCGTCAACACCGCCCTCATCCGCTTCATCTACCCCTCCAACTCGCTCGGGCGAGGCGTCGGCAACAATGCGCTGGTCGTCGCCGTCTCCACTGCCATCGGGCCGACGGTCGCAGCAGGCATCTTGTCGTTCGGAAGCTGGCAATGGCTGTTCGCGGTCAACGTCCCGCTGGGGGTGGTCGCGTTCGTGCTGGCCATGCGGGTCCTGCCCGACACAACACGCTCGCCGCACCGGTTCGACCTGGGCAGCGCGGTGCTGAACGCAACAACGTTTGGTTTCCTGATCTTCGGCATCGGGGAAGCCGCGCACAGCGCCGACCTTGTCGTTACCGTGGCGATTCTGGGCGTCGCACTTGTTTCAGGCGCAGCCTTGATCTATCGGCAACTCGGCCTACCCGCCCCCATGCTGCCGGTGGACCTGTACCGGCGCCCGATGTTCGCGCTGTCGTCGCTGACCTCGTTGTTCTCGTTCGCCGCCCAAGGTCTTGCGTTCGTGGCATTACCTTTCTACTTCCAAAGCGTTCTGGGCCTAAGCGCCGTGGAAACCGGCCTGTTGCTCACCCCCTGGCCGGTCATGACCGCCATCGCCGCCCCGTTCGCCGGGCCGATGTCGGATCGTTTCCCGCCGGCCATCCTCGGCGGCATCGGACTGGCCCTGCTGGCTGTCGGCCTGGCACTCATCGCGACACTCCCCGGCCATCCCGGGACGATCGGCATCGTCTGGAGAATGATGATCTGCGGCGCCGGCTTCGGCTTTTTCCAGTCCCCCAACCTACGCGCCATCATGTCCAGCGCGCCCCCCGAACGCAGTGGAGGCGCCAGCGGCATCGTCGCAACGTCCCGCCTCGCCGGTCAGGCCATAGGCGCGGCGTTGGTTGCGCTCTGTTTCGGCATTTCGATGGTACACGGCCCGTCGCTGGCGCTGGGGTTGGCTGCGGCGTTCTCGGCCGCGGGCAGCGTTGTCAGTTTCTCGCGGTTGGCTGCAAAACCCGTCCGGCCGGCCGCGGCCGCAACAACCTGACCGCCCCCCCTTCGCCGGTTTTCCCATCGGCAATTGGAAACATTTTGAAATATTGCTGTGCTGCCGCAGCGCTATAATTGGTCAGTAACGTCGCATGAACGTGGGCGAGGCGCGAAACAAGCCCTCGCTGACCGCAAAACACGCATTGCGGTAAGTTTGAACGCGATCATACCGACCGGATATCGATTGATCGTCCCATAACTTGCACGATCCAACCAATCGATCGCCCCGCCGAATTAAATATCCTGCCGATATCTGCCACCCGGCCGCATTTCGGGACTATCCAAAAAGCACAACGCAAGGTACGTAAGAATTACAATTCCGTGATCGGATTCCTCGGAACAATGACAAGACATCGACCATGAATCTGGCTCGCTTCAGGGGCCTCGGACCGGTCGCCCTTGCGATCATGGTGATTCTCGGCGGCGCGACATGGTTGTTGACCGGCGCCTGGCAAGACCGTGCAACGCGTCAAGAGGTAGCCCGCACCACGCGGGAGGCCGATCTCCGCCTGGACGGGTTCGTCAGCGATTTTGAGCGATTCCTGACCTATATCCGCTCCATTCCGGTTTTGGTGGCACACGAAACAATCGTCGAGACGGCGCTTGCGAATCCGGACGGCGATGCGGCACCGCTCAATCGCTATCTGGCCTTCGTCGCCAAAACCATGTCAATCGATCTGGCCTTCGTTGTCGATGCCGATGGCCTTTGCCTGGCCGCCAGCAATTTCGCCGAAGCCGGTTCGCTGGTTGGCGAACGTTTCCCTGACCGCGAGTACTTCATCGCCGCCCGCCGCGGAGAAGCCGGCGCCCAGTATGCGGTGGGACGGCGGACCAACATCCCCGGCCTCTTTTATTCGGTGCCAATTCTACACAATGGCCAGTTTGCCGGTGCGGCCGTGGTCAAGATCGACGTTCCCAGCATCGCCAGGCGCGTTACCGCCAAGGGGGCATTTATCACCGACCGCAAGGGGGTGGTTATCCTCTCCACCGACCGGGACTGGCTGCTGAAGGCAATGCCGGATGCCTCGGCGTTCGCTCTGACCAAAGAGCAACGCCAATTGGCCTATAAACGCGACGCGCTCGATCGGGTGCCGTTGACCAAGGTATCGGACGAACCGTTTCCGTATCGGGTTGGCAGCCAACTGGATGCCGCCGTCATGGCGCGACAGACCTTACAAACCGAGGGACTGGCCGCCTACGTGTTGGCCCCGATCGACGGGATGGACCAACTACGAACAACACGTTTGGTCGAATTCGCAATCATCTTTGGCGGTGTGTGCGCCCTTGTGTGGGGCCTTGGCATCTCTATGATGCTGGCCGGCCGCTCGCGGACCTACCGGAACAGCTTACTCGCCGCGAAAACCCGCGCGGAGGCCGGCAGCCGAGCGAAGTCCGAGTTTCTGGCCACCATGAGCCATGAGATTCGAACGCCTATGAACGGCGTCATCGGCATGACCGATCTGCTGCTAGACACCGACCTCAATTCCGAACAGCGGCAATACGCGAACACCATCCAAACCTCGGCCGAGGCATTACTGTCGATCATCAACGATATCCTGGATTTCTCCAGGATGGAGATGGGCCGGCTCGATTTTGAGAAAAATCCGTTCGATGTCGGTCGTTTGGTCGAAGGCGTGCTGGATATTCTGACACCCCGGCTGGCCGGCAAGACGATCGACCTCGCCTGCTATGTCGATCCCCGGCTTCAGGGCACGTTCCTGGGCGATGAGGGACGCATCCGCCAGGTGCTTCTCAATCTGGTCGGCAACGCCATTAAGTTTACTGAACACGGCAGCGTCGTGGTCACCGCCAGCCTGGACACCGCCGGCCTGGATACCGACCCGGGCCAACGCGGCAGTATTCATTTCGAAGTGAAAGACACTGGCATCGGCATCGCGGACGCCGCCAAGCCAATGATGTTCTCAATGTTCTCCCAGGCCGATTCCTCAATGACTCGTCGCTATGGCGGGACCGGTCTCGGGCTGGCCATCTCACGCCGTATCGTGGAGATCATGGGCGGGGCAATTGGATTTGACAGCAGTCTGGGATCAGGCAGCCGGTTCTGGTTCTCGATCCCGAGCGAACGGTCCAGCAACGGTCCATCGATTGAATCCGAGGTCTGCCCGCTGACCGGGGTCCGCGTTCTCGTTGTCGATGACAACCTGGTCAATATCGAGATATTTCGCCTTCAGATAGAAAGTGCCGGTGGCGAAATCGGGTCCGCCACCAATGTTACCGACGGCCTCAGCATCGCTCGGAAGGCCGTCGTCGCAGGAAAGCCATTCGATCTGGCAGTGCTGGATCACCAGATGCCGGGCAATACCGGCTATGAGATGGCGGTCATGATGCGCGACGATCCCGCATTGGCCTCGGTTCCGGTACTGCTGGCTACATCCGCGCCTACGCCCACCCTGCGTGCGGAGGCGGCAGCGCTCGGCATCGATTACGTGCTGGCCAAGCCGGTTCGGCAGGGCGTTTTGATCACCCATCTGCGGGATTTGCTGCGACGCGATCGATCATCCCTGCCAACCCCTACCGCGCGCCCCCCTACCGCGCGCCCCCCTGCCGCGCCCCCTCCTGCCGCGCCAGCCCCCGTAGTGGCAGAACGGGTGCGGGCCGGCTTGCATGCATCGTTACGAATTCTTGTAACCGATGACGTTTCCATCAATTGCCAGGTCGCGGAAGGCATGTTGAGCAAGCTCGGGCACCACGTCGATATTGCCGGCGATGGCGTTGAAGCAGTCAGTAAAGTAATGGCTTTCGATTACGATATCATACTTATGGACATTCAGATGCCAAAAATGAACGGCATCGAAGCGACCGCGGCGATCCGAGCACTGCTCGGGCCTAAATCAGAGGTACCCATCATCGCGATGACCGCCAACGCCATGGATGGAGATCGGGAGACACTGCTGGCGGCAGGGATGGACGATTACATTTCAAAGCCGTTCAGCATGGTCCAGCTTACCGACACGGTCGAGGCGTGGCGGATGCGTTTGGGATACGTAAAGGAGACGCCAAAATAGTAAGGCATCGAGTCCGCGCCGTTTCTCCATCGGCGTGCGCTTGATGACTGTCCCGTAAATGGCAGCAATGTCCGGGCATGGCCGCATCCGGCGATGCAGCTTCTGCCGCCGCGCGATCCAACAAACAAAGCGATAAGAACCAATAATGCCAACGGCCCTATATTCTGACCCATCCACGAAACGCGATGCTGGTTCAGACAAAGACGTGGATGGCAGGCCTTCGTCTGCCATGACGAGAAGGGGCCGAACGGTCAAGATATTGGGCCGTTGGTATAAGATAATTTCCCACAACCCGATGCCCCCGGGTTTCACTATCCCGTCACAGGCCGTCGATGCCGCAGAGCCGGTGTCAAATACATGCTGCGACGCACACAGATGGCCGAATACCAGCCGGCGTTGACATTGACACACGCCGACCGCCTTCGCATCGTTATGGTGCGCGAAGGCGCACCATCCATGTCTTCGTTTACTAACAAAAGGCGTGGATGCCGACCTTCGTCGGCATGACGGGGAGGCACAACCGGAGAGTCGAACTCAACGCCGGTTGGTATAACATCACGAAATATTGATCGACGGCAGAGAGAATGACTGTCGCACGTTAAATTTGCTTCATTTTACGCTTGGGTGATCTTGACAAAAAGCGGTCATTGTCTGAAACGCTTTCTCTGCGCAGTAAGCCTCTCTGCGTTTTGGATACCAGACTTCAGGGGCGACGGCCAGGAGGAAAAAACATGAAAGATTTGTGGCAACCGGTTCCCGGCACCCGTTTCTATAGTCGAAACGGTGAAGGTCTTTACGAGCGGCTGACCGATCAGTTGTTTCTTCGCGTGGACGATGTCGATGAAACCGACGCCCGCGAGGTTTGCGATCGCTTCGCCGATGCGTTCGAAGCCCGTGCGCCGGTTCGAATGGTCGCCTGAGAGACCTCCTCTGCTATCGGGTTGAGGTGTCCTCAACGGCATTCGTGCCGCGATTTAGGATCGCGTCCCTGATACCGAAGATATTGAGGGCGGCGGCGGCGGCGGAAAACGCCAGGGCGCCATAAACAATAGCCTGGAACAGGCCTCCCCAGGTGGCTTTGAACGTTACACTGGTCAATAGCAAGGCCATGAGACACGCCGCGACGGCGACCTTGGCCAGATCGATGATCGGCAACGCGATCGGAAAAGCGTGCCTGCTCAATCCCCAACCGACGACAACGGCGATGGTTTGGCCAATCAAACCGGCCCACGCTGCGCCAAACACACCGCATCGCGGTATCAGCACGACATTCAGCAACACATTGGCTACCGCCGCCGGTGCATAAGCCCAGATCGCCAGACTGGTCCGTCCGGCGAGTTGGAAGGCGTGATCGATAATGTGGACTGAGCAGCCGCGGAGCAGGGCAACGACACACAAGACCGGGACCAGTGCCGCCACGCCGTCACGGAACTCCGCTCCGACCATGACCGCTGCCATTTGTGGCGCGGTAAGCGAAAGGCCGACGCAGGCTGGAATGGCCAACGCCAGCAAAATTCCGGCATTTTGCCCGACCTGCCGCCCGCCGGCATCGCGCCCCTTCTCGTGCAGAACCTGAACGGCAAATGGGAATGTCGCGGTCGTAATCGCGATACAGATCAGGGTCATAGGGCGTTCGACCAAACTATAGGCAACCGTGTAGATGCCCAGGGCCTCCACCCCGCCGAGTTTATTCAGCAGAAATCTATCGGAGAGCGTTAACAGGCACACCGTGATGTCCACGACGATCAGTGGCAAGGAAAACCGAACAAGAGTGGCGAGGGTTGCGCGCTCAATTTTCCTCCACCCGAACCGGAATGGAGTCAGTAACAAGCGAAATTCGGCCGCCATGCACAGTAATGCTGCGAACAACAGACCCAGTACAACTGATGTCGATGTCGCACCGAGCCAGTAAATGAATATTGTTCCGAGGCCCAGACCGAGGATTGCATGGAAGCATTCGATGACTGTGAAACGGCGGATTTCGAAGCTGATGCGATTGACCGACTGATTAAGCACAACCGCCGACCTTGCAAGCAGGACAAGGACCGACAAACCCCACAAGGCCGGGTTCCGGGGCATGATGAAGACACTGACGATGCCCACCAGCAGCACCAGCAAAAGACTGAATCCATAGAAAAAACTATAGCAGGTACTCAGGAATGCCTCTCGCCGGTCCTGCGCCAGGGCTTCCGGGTAGAAGCGCGTGAGCGCCATCGGAATGGCAAAAAAGAGCGACGTCTGAACGACCATAATGGCCGAAAAAACCAGGCTAAAGCTGCCATACGCAGCGGGAGTCAGCAGTCGCGTATAGACGTATATCATTAGGAACGACACCACGGCGGGTATAACCGTCGAAGGCACGTAGCCGGCGATTTGCCGAAACATTTCCTTACCGCGCATTAGCCGCGATGCTGTGAATACGGCTACAGGTCAGGGATTTGGCCGAGATGCAAAGGATCGAGTTTGAATGTGACATCTCGGCGGTGCTAAGGGGCCGTCCCGATGCTTTGCCGTCTCGACAAAGGCGACACCCGGCAATAAGCCAATCGGCTGTCAGGCCTCTCATTTCGTCATGGCCCTGCTGGTCCGGACCATCTATTGCCGGAACAGGTGGCTCGGACCAGCCGATCCATGACGATGGGGCAACGGCGCGTACCTGATACGGTGAAATTTGGGCGTCTCCTAAGCGCAACATGCTCCAGACTCCCGGAGGAGGCAGGGTGGCACCGGAGGATAGAGATATAACCGTTTGGAACCCCCGAGTTGCCAGAGTGATTGTTCGGTTATGACATTAGACCTGCACGCGCGGGAGGAAAATCAAGATACCGTTGATCCGGCTAAACGTCGTATAGTCTGGCACCCGCGCCTCGGCCTGCGCGAAAACCCCATGCAGCAGATTGCAACAGCGGCTATCCACCTCCATGAGCACCAAGGCAGACTGCCAGAGACAGGCAACAGATTGATCCAAAGCCAGCAGTTCTCATTTTGGTGTTCGCGACCGCAAACACTGTCCGCATCCTGGTGTTCGCAGGCGTGCCATCCACGTCTCGCGATGCTGGTTCGGACAAAGACGTGGATGGCACGCCTTCGCCTGCCATGACGAGAAGGGGCCGAACGGTCAAAATATTCGGCCGTTGGCATTAGTGTTCCCGAATACCTGCCGAGCAGCCGGACCAGTGGTCCGATCCCAACGCCTACGTCCTGATCATTGGGTGAATCGCCCCACCAAATCAATGGCTGGCGGTAAAACATGACGGCTCTTTCCGTCGGATTTTACCACTAGAAAGCGGACGGCAAACCTGTATTGTTTTTTACGAAAAATACATGGGATTTTCTAATGTTGACTTTTGCGGCGCCAGTAACCCGACCGCCTGTCGCCCGCTGATGCGAGACACGTCGAAATCGCCCATTTGGCCGTTGCTGATCGTCGGCCTCGGTACCCTTGTCGTGCCCTTGGATTCCGCGGTGAACATCGATTTTCCCGCCATCGTCGCGCGCTTCGGCCTGCCGATCCCGATGATCCAGTGGATCGTCATCGCCTACGTGTTGACCCAGACCGCCCTGATGCTGAGCTTCGGCCGCATCGGCGACCTGCTGGGCTACCGCCGGGTCTTCCTGTTCGGCACCGGCGTCAGCACGCTGGCCTTCATCGCCTGCGCCCTCGCCCCCTCCTACCCCGCCCTGCTCGGTGCCCGCGTCGCTCAGGGCATCGGTGCCGGCCTGATCCTGTCCTGCGGTCCGGCGCTGGCCACCAGCCTGTTCCCCGAGACCATGCGCACCAAAATCCTCGCCCGCTATATGATGATGTTCGCCATCGGCAGCGCGCTTGGACCATCGGTATTCGGTTCGCTGGTCGAACGCTTCGGCTGGAGTGCGGTGTTCAGCTTCCGCGCACCCATCGCCGGGGCGGCCTTTCTGCTGGCATGGACCCTGCCCCGGCCTGCCACGGGCAAACCCGAACCGTTCGATGCGGCCGGCGGCGCCCTTCTGGCGCTGGCGTTAAGTTTCATGCTGCTAACGCTCAACAGGCTTCGTCCCCCCGGACCCGAAACCGTCGTATTCGCGGCGCTCTCGATCGCTGGTTTCTGGCTGTTCTATCGGCAGGAACGCCGGACACCGCAGCCGATCATCGATTTCGGCCTGTTCGGGAACGCCGATTTCACGGTGATCAACATCAGCAACGCGCTGATCAACCTGTCGGCGTTCAGCATCATGCTGTTGGCTCCGTTCTACCTCAGCCGGATATCCGGCCTGTCGTTGCCCGAGGCGGGCCTGATCCTGGCAGCATCCCCCGCCGGCACAATCGTCGCCGCCCCATTGGCCGGCCGTCTGGCGCAAGGCCATCCACCGCGTTTGGTCGCGTTGATTGGCACCACATTGAGCGGAGTAGGCCTGTTCGGTATCTCCCTGTCCGGCAGCACGCCCGACATCGCGATCCTGGCGATGTCCATGGCGGTCCAGGGAATCGGAATCGGTTTGTTCCAGGTTGCCTATTTCGATATCGTAACTGCCACCATCCCGGTGCGAAACCGAGGGGTCGCCGGCGCGCTTGGGATGGCGACACGCAGCATCGGTACTGTCACTGGCGCCACCGTGCTGATGCTGATCTTCCAGAGCCTGCAAACCGCCGGAACCGACGGGTTCCTGACGGCATTTCAGACCACGTTCCGGATCGCCGCGACGATCCCGGCCGCACTGGTCTTTCTGGAACTAAAACGGTACCGGATGGCCGCACGCAGGCGCTGAACCGGCAGCGATTACGCCGCCGCCGGTTGCGCCCGGCACTTCAGGTCAGGTGGCGCTGGAAAAACGCCGTCGCCGGATCGTGCGAGGCCGCCCCGGCGCGGGTCGCATTGTCGATATACAGCAACTCCAGCGATCCGCCGGCCGCGCGGTAGTTGTGGGCGAACCGCTCAGGCTCGTTGCCGTCGAACGTGCCCACGGGGTCGCGGTAATCGTGGACCGGGTCGGGCCTGCCCTGAATCCACAAAGCCGGGGGCAACGACACTGTCTCCCCACGCTCCAGCAACATGATGGGATTGCCTTCTTCCATCGCCGCCTCGGTCTTCCAATACAGATCATGGCGGCTGGGAATATCGCCCACCCAGGCAGGCGGGTTGGCGGAATCGCGGTGGAGGATGGCGTTGCGATACCGTGACAGCGGATTGATAACCGGCCACTGCATGACGACCGCCTTGACCGAGGCATCGGCCTTGGCTCCGTCCGGAGACGCCACCGCTGTATAACGAGGATCGGCCGGCCGCATCGCCGACAACATCGCCAGATGGCCGCCGCTGCTCTGCCCGGACAGCCCCACCGCGTCGGCGCGCAGACCCAGTTTGGCAGCATGCGCCTTCAGCCAGCGGATGGCGTAGTTAATATCGACCAGGGATGTCGGATACCCAGAGCCTCCATGCCGGAAGTTCAATGCTGCGACAGCGAATCCGGCTTTGGCCAAGGTCAGGTCACGATCTTCGCAATCCTTGAGATCCTGATTGCACCACGCACCTCCGTGCAGATCGACAACCAGGGGCACCGGCCCGGTGGCCCCGACCGGCATGAACAGGCGCAGCCGCTGCGGGCCGTCCGCGTGTTCGATATAGTTGAAGTCGCCAACGGTGTAATCGAATATCCGGCTGCTCATTGGATGGGCTCCCTCGATTTTCCTCCACTGTAAGACCGGCTGGCCGTTCGGGGCAATGTCAGCCTGCGCGGGGTTCAGGGCAATCGGGTGAATGGCTTTTTATTACCTTGGCCGGCTCGGCATGGCTGTACGAGCAAGCGCCTGTTTCACCACGAAGTCACGAAGCCACGAAGAAAGCGAATACCCAGCACCGAATTTGCCGATTTTATTGGA
>JANXLQ010000249.1 GCA_025355085.1 Rhodopila sp. | reverse complement strand
TGGAGACAACGACCTGGACGGATGCGGCAATGCTGGCATTGATTGCGCCACCAACGGACGTCAGCACGATAGAATTGACGGCGCCAGGGATTGTGGTCGGGGTCGCGGTCGAACTGACCACCCCACTGCCGCTAACCGTTGCAGCCACCGGGCTACTACCGCCTGGAATCGTGTTTTGGAGAGCGAACCCGAGCGCAGCGGCCAAGTCCAGGACGTCGCCGGTACCCGACGCTAAGGTTACGGCGACACCTGATGTGCCGGGTACTGTAACAGGCATCTTAATCTCCATCCAAATGCTGTGACCAGGAGCCGTCGGCACCGGGATGCATTTTGTGTTATATCGACATCTAGTCGTTTATCGCAATTTTTTTTTGCCGAAATAGGTGTGCAAAATTTTTGATCACGAAATCGTGTGCGCACGCAACATAAAGCCTCTCCGGTTTCAGACCATAGCAAAATGTTCCGGTACCAGAGAAATATTTTGGCCAACATATTTGTGTCATCAGCATGAAATTAAATGATATTATGCAATTTACAAGCTTGCCTGCGTTCGTGACGAAATGTTACAAAACGGAGCGTGTCGAACGGTAGAGTATTATGAAAGATATACAATTATAGGTAGTTTTATTTAGGTTTGCCTCTGAATATCAGGATTTCATCGGGGCTTGCTTCCTTGGGAACTGTAAATTGCTTTTTGACATAAAATTGATATCGTGATTTATGTTAAAATTTAATTATTGCGACACAACAAGTGAACTGAGTTCATCGACGCAGCGTAAAAGATTTCCTCATTCCTTCGGCGGCAGCGAGCGGGAAATTGAGTCCGCAATGCCACAATGCGACCAATGCCAGAGAGGTCATGCCTGTCCGTCACGCTCCGCAGCTTGCGCTGCGCCATAATGTTATTTTATCGCAACCATTATTGTCTGGACGGAAGCCCCATGGGCGGGCCGAACCGTCAATGGTCTGCTCACCGTTTCGGCTCCTGTGCGGTCATCCGAGTCACGGGGCAATTTCCAGGTAGAGTATGCCCACATCTGGTTCGGGAAGCGACGCGTTCTGTCTCAATCCGATAGAGGCGGGCGTGTCCGGGCCGTGACGAACCGGAACGTTTCCAGACGGCCATCTACACGTTGAACTTACGCGCTGTCCCAAAGAAGTGAGCACGCCCTAGCAATTTCCAGAGCGATAAGCGGACTCATACCAACGGCCCTATGTCCTGATCCGTCACCCTCATGGCGGGCGAAGTCCCGCCCCCCACGCCTCACGATGCTGGTTCGGCCAAAGACGTGGATGGCAGGTCTTCGCCTGCCATGACGAGTAGGGACCGAACGGTCAGATCATTGGGCCGGTGGTATCATTCTCCCGCCCGGGCACGTTGAAGATACACGCAGTCGCGCCCGTCGAAATCGAAAAGTCAGATGCCCTGGAACTTCGGCCGGCGCTTTTCCATGAACGCCCGTCTGCCTTCGATATAATCCTGGCTGTCGAAACACGCCTGCACCAGTGCCTCGGAGGCAGCCAGATCGGCCTTCTCGCCGCGCCCTAGCTCCCCTACCGTGCGTTTCAGCGCGTGCATCGTCATCGGTGCGTTGTCGCCGATCGTGGCGCAATACTGGCGGGTATAGTCTTCTAATGCCGCGTCCGCGACGACCCGGTTGACAAGGCCCATTTCTTTCGCCTCGGTGGCGGAAAAGTGCCGTGCGGTGAAAAATATCTCTTTGGTGAACGACGGGCCGACGATCTCCATCAGCTTCTTCACCCCGGCGGCGCCATAGCCAAGACCGAGCCGAGCCGCTGGTACGCCGAATTTTGCGCCGTCATTGGCTATACGGATGTCACAACCGAGGGCAATCGCCAGACCGCCGCCGATGCAAAATCCCTGGATCATCGCGATGGTCGGCTTGGAGCAACCGATCAGGCGCCGGCTGGCCTCGCCACTGACCTTTTCGTAGTGCTCGTTGGTTTCCTGCGACGACCGGACCTTCTCGAATTGCGAAATATCGGCGCCCGAGACGAACGCCTGGTTCCCGGCGCCCTTCAGCACGATCACGCGCACTGCCGGGTCTTGCTCAAACCGGTCGAGGATCGCCGGAATCGCTTCCCACATGTCCAAGGACACCGCATTGCGGCGCGCTGGCTTGTTGAAGGTCATCCAGCCGATCGGACCATCGATCTCGGCCAACATGTTTTCCGTCGCCAATGGGATAGCGATCATTGAACTTCTCCTTCTGGGGCTACGTTGGGGCCGGGGATCGGGGCGATGCGGGCGGGATCGATCTCCATCCACACGTCCTCGGTCACCTCATGCATGTCGTTGGGCGGGGTGCTGACCCGGATACGCAGGTCCGAACCGGCGGGACGGACGACATATTCCCAGTATTCGCCCAGGTACGCCCGTTCCTCGATTTTGCCGGCGACCCACCAGGTGCGGCCACGGTCGGCCGGTGGAGCGGCGTGCAAGACAATGGTCTGCGGCCGGACAGAGAAGCTGGCGCCGGGCATGTCGCCGGCCGGCGCATTGGCGGCGGGCACATCGAAGCCCGGAAAAACGATTCGGTTTCCGTCGCGTTTACCATCCAGCAAATTCGTGCGGCCAATAAAGCCTGCGACAAACCGGGTCTTCGGTCGCCGATACAGCGAAACCGGATCATCTACTTGTTCGATTCTGCCCCGGTTCATCACCACGATGCGGTCGCTGGTGACCATCGCCTCTGACTGGTCATGCGTCACATAGACCGTGGTGATTTTGAACGCGTCGTGCAATCGCCTGATCTCGCTGCGCATTTCCTCCCGCAGGTTGGCGTCCAGGTTGGACAAAGGCTCATCCAGCAGCAGCACTTCCGGTTCGATAACGATGGCCCTGGCCAGGGCGACGCGTTGCTGCTGACCGCCTGACAGTTCGGCGGGGTAGCGATCCTTCAGATGCCGGAGTTGCACGGTGTCCAGGATGCGATTGACGCGCTCGGTCACATCGGCCGACGAGATTTTTCGCAATTTCAGCCCGAACGCCACGTTCTGGCCGACTGTCATATTCGGCCATATCGCGTAACTTTGGAAAATCATCGACATGCCGCGCCGCTCCGGCGGGACGACATTGGTGGGGGACGATATGGTCACCCCATTGACCTCGATCCGGCCAGCGGTCGGCTTCATGAAACCCGCCAGCATCCGCAACGTAGTCGTCTTGCCGCAGCCGGACGGACCGAGCAGGGAGACGAATTCACCGGATCGCAGCGAGAGGGAAACGTCCTCGACTGCCGGGACGCGCCCGTAGCTTTTGCCAAGGCCAACGAGGGTCAGTTTGTTGTCGGTCATTATTTCCCTCGGCGCAGCATGAAATCACGGCCCAGCAGCGCGGTGGCGAAGCCGACTATTATTAGGGTGGCGGCCAGCAGCAGGAACCCGAGGGCGGCGAGACTTTCGAAATTGCCCTCCTCGCTCATGTCCATCAGCATAACCGACATGGTGCGGGTTTTCGGTCCGTACAGGAACATGGCGGTGGACAACTCTCTTGTCGCTGGAATGAACACCAGCAGCCAGGCCCCGATCAGGTTCCGCTTCATCAGCGGCGCGATGACTTTCCGGATGGCATGCAATCGCCCTCCCCCCAAAATCCGCACCGCTTCCTCCATTTCCGGATTGATTGCTCGGATGGCCGCGTCGGCATTGGCGAACCCGATAGGCAAGAACCGGGTAGCGAAAGCCAGGATCAGGATGGTGGCGGTGCCGTAAAGTGCGAACGGCGGCGGCGCATAGGCGGCATAGAATGCGATGGCAAGCACGATACCCGGCACGACGAATGGCGCCATGCACAGGAAGCTCAAGATGCCGGCGAACGGCAACAGGCGGCGGCTGGCGATGTAGGCGATGGACAAACCAAGCACGATGGCGATGGAAGCGGCGGCGGCGGCATAAGTGAAGCTGTTCACGACCGATTTCGCGGCGGTGTCGTGTTCGAACAGCAGGTAGGTGAAGTTGTGCAGCGTCATGTTGTCCAGACTGAAGCCTCGGCCCCAGGCTTTCGACAGCGCGGCCTGTCCCAGTACTATATAAGGAAGGAGTACTGACAGAGTCAGGATGAACATGGCGTAGCCGAACATGACCCAGCGCCAGGGGCCGATTTCCATGATGCGCCGTTCGCCGCCCTTGCCGGTTAGAGCGACGAATCCGCGGCGGCGGACGAGCTGGCGTTGCAATCCGAACATCACGACTGTGATGAGCAGCAGCGGCACGGCGTACGCGGCGGCGACCTCGGCCCGGATCGGTTGGCTAAAGAACTGGAGCAACTGCGTGGTCACGACGTTGAAACGGGCTGGAATCGCAATCAGCGCGGGGGAGCCGAACAGGGCAATCGCCTCCAGGAACGTCACGACGGCGCCACCTAGTATCGCGGGCAGCGCCATGGGCAGGGTCACGCGCAACGTGGTGCGCAGGATACCGGCGCCGAGGATGTTGGCGGCGTCCTCCATTTCCGACGACACCAGATCGAGCGCGGCGGTGGTGAAGATGAAGAGATAGGGGAAGGAGTAGATCGCGATGTTGAAGGTGAGACCTTCGAACGAATAGATGTTGAACAGGCCTTCCTGCGCACCGGTCAGCGACATCCACACCCGGTTGAGCCAGCCGGAATTCGGCCCCGCCAGCAAGATCCAGCCGATCGCCCCAAGGTATGGCGGGGTAACGAAGGCGCCCAGAACCAGAAAACGAATCAGCCCTTTGCCCGGCATGTCGGTGCGGGATACGGCCCACGCGATCGGCACGGCGAACAACAGGCACAGCACCGTCACGCCCGCACCCAACCGCAGGGAGTTCAGCATCGCGGTGATGTAACGAGGTTTCGAGAATGCCGTGACGTAGTTCACCAGCGTGTAGGCGCCGGTGTCGGTGTCCTGCAGGCTGGTCTGCACCAGACGGAACAGCGGATTGACCACCAGGATGACCAGCGCGGCGGCCAGCATGACCCATAGGATGATCAGGGGATCGAACGGCAACGATGACCGGCGAATCTTCGGCAGAGTTACGCTCAAAGGTTTAGCCCTGCGTGCATCGTTGGTGGGGGTTGTTGCGGCATCGTTTTCTCCGCCGGGACATTACGCGGGCCGGCGGTATTTGACCATACCCGGCCCGCTAGTTCGGCGCCCTAGCTACCAAATGTATCGCGCCACTGCTCGATCACCACCGGCACACCGGTGCGGATTTCATCGACGGACAATGGGATAATCTTCTGGTCCGCAAGCGGCGGCATGCCGGATCGCGGCTGGATTCCTACCAGAGTCGGTTCGCTGCCGTCCTCGGCAATCATCCTGGCGTAATCGGCACTGAGCAGCCATTCCATATACAGTTTCGCGGCATTGGGGTGTGGCGCATTCGCGGGTATGGCAGACGGCATCACGCACAAAACCAAACCATCGGACGGATGAACCGGCGTGACCGGATTCCCTTTTTGCATCGAGGCGTAGGTGTTGCTGGCGCCCCCAACGCCGACCAGACACTCCCCGGCGTTGATCAAAGTCATCGGATCGACGGCGGACCTGCCAATACGAGGATTGTTCTTTGATAATTTTTCAAAGAAATCCCAACCATAGACTTTTTTGAGACCCAAGGCCCAGGTTCCGGTGCAACCGCTAAAGGCTGGATGGCCCGTGGCGACCCGGCCTTTCCATTTCGGATCCAGCAGATCGGTCCATGCGCGCGGCGCGTCCTCGGGTTTCACCTTGTCCTTATTATAGATGAGGAAATAGCGGGATGCGTTGGTGATGTAGGAAAACCCCGGGTCCGACAGCGCCTTGAACGCCGGCAGCAATGCGCCGGCGTTGACCGGAGTGTATTCCGTAAGTTCGTGCCGTTCCTTTAACGCCGGCATGTGGGAGATATCGGTGGCACTGAACACGTCGCATTGCGGCGTATGGTTTTTGATATCCATCAGCAGCCGTTGGAATGCCACCTGCCCCGTCGTTCGGATCACCCCAACCCTCACCCCCGGATAACGTTGCGTGAACGCTCGGCCGAGGGTTTCCGACGTCTGTGCATCTAGTTGGGCGCTGTACCAGGTTAGGGCGCCTTCATTTTGGGCGGCGGCTTCCAACGCTGGATTGCCGGTCGCGGCGCGGGCCAGGCCGGGCCAGGCGGCGAAAGCAACCAGCCCGGCGGTAGCGTGGCGGCGGGTGATGTTTTTGGACATGAAGTTCCTCCGGGCAAGATGTTACGCACGCTGGCCGGTTACCTCAACCAGGGCGGTCAAGAGTCGTTGTCACGTAGCGACAGGATCATGCCTCTCCAAACCGATGGAAAGATTAGGAGGTGCGCTGACTCGACCTTACCCTCGGCTCAGAAGGGTAATCGATACGATTTTGGTTCCCTTTCGGGCCGGTGAAATCGCTATCTGCGCGCGACACCCACGGCAATGGCATTGTCCAATCGACCGGCAGGCGTTCCATTTATCGAAAGCAAAACGCTGTTTAGAGAAGCCTGGCCACCTGTATTAGCCGCCGACGCGTGCGACTGAAGCGCTTAACAGGTAACAAACACTGATATTTTTCAAGACTGGACACCAAAATCATACCTTGGCGAGCGGATTACGCCGCCGCCCGCGCATCCTCCTGAATCATGTCTGACGCTTTTTCGGCGATCATAATGGTGGGCGCGTTGGTATTCCCGGCGACGATCACCGGCATCACGGAAGCATCGACCACCCGCAACCCGGCGATGCCATGCACCCGCAGCCTGGGATCGACCACCGCCATCGTTCCGTGCCCCATGCCGCAGGTGCCAACCGGATGCAGATTCGACACACCGCGCTTGCGCACGTCTTCGGCAATTTGTTCGTCCGTCCGGGTGGCGACGCCGGGGGCGGTTTCCCCCACCATCAGCTTTTGCAGTGCATGTTGCCGGGCAATGCTGCGGGCGATGCGGACGCCGGCGATCATCACACGCATGTCGCTTTCACTGCGGAGAAAGTTGAATTTGATCTCCGGCGGCGCGAACGGATCGGCACTACGCAGGCGCACCGTTCCGCGGCCCTCCGGCGCCAGATGCACAGGGCTGATCGAAATGCCGGGGAAGGGATGCGAGATGATCCCGTCGGCGGTGCGATCGATCGTGCTCCAGGCGGAGATGTTGAATTGCAGATCAGGCCGTTCCAGACGTTTGTCGCTACGCACCAGCGCGCCGACATACATGCCGTTGCCGGACATCGGGCCGGAGCGCAAAAACACGTACTGCGCGCCAGCCATCAGCCGATGCGCCAGACTATATTGCAATGCATTCAGCGATAGATTTTTGGATATCCGATAGGTGCAATAGGTGTTGAAATGGTCTTGCAGGTTAGACCCGACACCGGGGATGTCACGCACGACCTCGATCCCCTTGTCGGCCAGATGCTGACCGGGGCCGATGCCCGATAGTTGCAGCAATTGCGGTGATCCATAGGCGCCGCCGGATACGATGACCTCCCGGCTTGCGTGCGCGATTTCCAGGCCGCGCGGCGTACGGAATTCGACACCGGTGGCTTTGTTGCCTTCAAACACGACGCGGGTGGCGTGGGCCTTCGTTTTGATCGTTAAATTCGGCCGGGTTTTTGCTATTTTCAGATACGCGGCGGCGGTGCTCCAGCGGCGTTTGTCCTTGGTGGTGGTCTGGTAGTAACCGCAGCCTTCTTGTTTCGCGCCGTTGAAGTCCGGATTGAACGGAATGCCGGCCTGCATGCACGCTTCCAGCAGGACTTTGGCAATTTCCCATTCATAGGGTTGGTTGGACACACGCAACGGTCCACCGCTGCCGTGGAAGTCGTCGGCACCGCGTTCGTTGTCCTCGGCCTTGCGGAAGTAGGGCAGGACGGAATCGTAGTCCCAGCCTTCGTTGCCGAGTTGCCGCCACTGGTCGTAATCGGCCGAATTGCCGCGCATATAGATCATGCCGTTGATCGAGCTGGTCCCACCGAGGACCTTGCCTCGGGGTTGATACATGGTGCGGCCGTTGAGTTCTTGTTCTGGTTCGGACTCGAACTTCCAATTTACCTTCGGATCGACAAAGGTCTTGGCATATCCCATCGGGACGTGAATCCAGGGATTGGTGTCCTTGCCGCCAGCTTCCAACAGCAGCACCCGGTAGCGGCCGGATTCAGTCAGGCGCGCGGCCAGGACGCAGCCGGCCGACCCCGCGCCGGTCACGATGAAGTCGTAGGTGTCTGACACGTTTCGTTCCCCGTATATTTTGTGAAAGCTTACGCCGCCAGCGACGGAGCGCCAGCCCTGGCATCTTCCAGGATCATCGCGGAGGCTTTTTCACCGATCATAATGGTCGGGGCGTTGGTGTTGCCGCCGACCACGACCGGCATGATCGACGCATCCACCACCCGCAGTCCGCCCACCCCATGCACGCGCAGCCGAGGATCGACGACCGTGTTCGGGCCGGTTCCCATAGAGCAGGAACTGGTCGGATGCTGGTTCGAAACCCCGGTGCGCCGGACATATTCCAGTAGGTCGCCGTCGTTTGTTATGTCCACGCCGGGGAAAATTTCACTGACCACATAAGGCTTCAACGCCGGCTGTCCGGCAATCCGGCGCACCAACCGCAATCCCTCCAACGCTGCCCGAATGTCGTAATCGGTGCGCAGGTAGTCGAACAATATTGCCGGCCAGGCGAACGGGTCGGGGCTGCCAAGACGTACGGTACCGCGTCCCTCGGGTCGCAGATGGACGGGGGTCAGGGTGAACCCCGGAAACGGATGCGTAATGACGGCATCGCGGTTGCGTTCCTTGGTGCTCCACTCAAACAGATTGACCTGGATATCGGGACGTTCGAGTCGCGGATCGGATCGGGTGAACAAACCGGCGGTCACGCCATTGCTGGCCATGGGGCCGGAGCGGAACAGACCGTATCGAATCCCGGCGGCGACCTGCCGCAGTTTGCTGTTCTGCAGGTCGTTCAGGGTGATCGGTTTGCTGCACCGCCAGCTTACGGCGGTATTGAAATGATCGTGCAGATTGGACCCGACCGCCGGCATGTCGCGCACGACGTTTATACCCATGTCCTGCAAATGCTGCGCCGGGCCAAGGCCGGACAGTTGCAGCAATTGCGGCGATCCGTATGCGCCGCCAGAAACGATGACTTCCACACGCGCCTTGCTAATCTGCCGTCCCGCCGCGGTCTGATACTCAACCCCGGTTGCGCGCCCGTTCTCTATTAACACCCGTGTGGCATGGGCACCGGTCTGGATCGTCAGGTTCGCCGGTGGGTTGCTGAGATACGCTTTCGCCGCGCTCCACCGGCGCTTCGACAGCGTGGTGGTCTGGTAATATCCGCACCCTTCCTGTTGGGCGCCGTTGAAATCGGGGTTTGCGGGAATGCCGGCCTGCACGCACGCCTGAAGGACAGCCTTCGAAAGCTCCCCCTGCTCGGATTGGTCGGACACATGCAGGGGGCCGCCAGTGCCGTGGAATGCGTCGCCGCCGCGTGTCTGGTTCTCGGCTTTCTTGAAATAGGGCAGGACGGAATCCCAGTCCCATCCGGTGCAGCCACGCTGGCGCCACTCGTCATAGTCGCCGTGATGCCCGCGTATATACACCATGCCGTTGATGGAGCTTGATCCACCCAGCGTTTTGCCACGCGGCAGATACAAGCGCCGGTTTTGCATTTGCGGCTGGGGTTCGGTTTCGAACTTCCAGTTCACTGCCGGATCGACGTAGGTCTTTGCGTAACCGAGTGGAATGTGAATCCAGGGATTTTTGTCGGGTGGCCCGGCTTCCAGAAGCAGAACGCGGTTGCGGCCGGAGTCCGCGAGTCGGCGGGCCACGACGCAACCGGCCGACCCGGCGCCCGTGACGATGTAATCGTAAATGCCGCTCATGCGGCCTGCCTCATATCTTCCAAGATCATCGCCGCCGCCTTTTCACCGATCATGATGCTCGGTGCGTTCGTATTGCCCGCGACGACGGACGGCATGATCGAGGCATCAGCCACCCGCAGGCCGGCGATTCCATGCACCCGCAGGCGCGGATCGACGACAGTGTTCGTTCCGGTTCCCATC
>JANXLQ010000154.1 GCA_025355085.1 Rhodopila sp. | reverse complement strand
GTGAACAGGCGAAGAGTGCCATGACCAACGAATGGCTCGACAACCTGGGACTGGTGAGAATGGCAGGCCACCATGCTGCGTTGAACAGTGTCGGAAACCGCCGTGGTACGTGACCCGTACGCCCGGTGGTGTGAGAGGGGGGCACCGCGAGGTGTCTCCCTACTCGATTTTGTCTGAACCAGCATCGCGAGACGTGGATGGCAGGCCTTCGCGCACCATGACGGTGACGCGTCAGAATATAAGGCCGTTGGTATTACTTCAGAAAACGATCGGCATCTTCCTGTAGTAGCAGCCGGTCACGCAACAGCGCGCAGGTCACCGCCCGCATCGATCCAGCATAGGCGTCCGCCGGATAACGTGCCGCCAAAGACGTGCGCGGGTCGCTGCCCTGTTCGGCTTCGGTCGCCGCGAATGCCAGGAATGTACCATCGCGGTCGGCGAGTTCGCCTTCGGGGTATGGGGCTTTATATATATTCCACCCAAGGAACGTTCCGCGTGGCGCGGCTAAATCCGGCAGCCGTATCCCCGTCAATTCGTTGCCATCGGCGTCAACCTGCGGCACCAGCGCGCCATAGTGTCTGCCCGCAAACGGCGAGACCCAATCGGTCAGCGGCGACACGTCGTTCGCCGCGTGCGGCCGCACCAGCCCGGGAATCGCCGGATACGCCACCGTTTCAGCCGATACCAGCGTCCCGTCGTCGATCCGGGGCACCCGGCTGTCCGGCGGCGTCCGTCCGGACACGACCCACTCATCCAACGCCACCAGAAGCGCTCGGATTGCCGGCATCGGATCATGCCAGTTCCTGGGGTTTATGCACGGCCCATTGTCCCGAGGCATCCCCGCCTTGCCGCCATGCTGCGTCCCTGGCACCAGATACGTCCGCACATTCGCGGGCAGCGCGATATCCCGCATGCCCAATGGATCGGTGTGCAGCAATGACGCACCTTTCTGCCAGTATTCAGTCGAAGTATTGGTCTCGATCAAAAATGGATCGGTCGCATCGCCCCGCATCAGAGAGCCGCTCCGTCCGGTGATAGGATCGTCCATCCCGGCGGCGGAATGCGGGAATTCTATTTCGGGAAAATCATGGTCCTCATGCCGCGTGCGCGTGCGGAACGGTTGCCCGAACGGCGTGTTATGGAACACACGCCCGATTCCGGCGACATGGGTGAACACGCCGTCGAACACGCGCCGTCCGTCCTCATCGCTGTTGAAGCCCTGCGCGATATGATCCCGCAGGTAACGGCCAGCCTGGGAGATACCGAAAGCGAGCGTATGCTCGATCGGCCGCCCCAACAGATCGGCCCCGCGGTGCCGAAGATGGCTAACGATGTCCCGCGTCGCCGCAAAGCCGATCCCCAGAATGCGCGGCTTCGTCGCGGTATAGCCAACCTCGTAGATTGATCCGGTTGCGATCGGCGCGGTCGGCCGCACCGTTCGGCTGTCCGGCATCTCCGACTGCACGGCGATCCGAACCGCCGTCTGAGTGCGGCGCATGGTTACCGTCGCGGGACCGGCCGCCGCATAGGCCAGCTTGAACGTCTCATGCACACCCAGACGCGTGCCCGAAACGAATTCCTCGCGTATTGCCTGAGTAACACCGTCAATCACCGGCACATCCAGCGAAAGTCCCGTGGCTTTCGGCGCGCCAGGATCCCAGCCTGACCATAACAGGGAAAATCCCAGCCGCAGCGGCAATGCATTCCCCAGATCGTTCGCTGTAGCCGGTCGATTTCCGGCCGCACCGGCACACAGGTTAGCGAACAGCATGATCCGGCCGCGATTGTTCACCTCATACAGCAAACGTCCGTTGCCGTTTGCCGCATCGACTGGGCGCAGCAACACAAAATCCGAACAATACTCCACCAATCCAGCGGCATTGCGCGGCGCTTTATCCAGTAACGCGATACCTCGATTACCCGGGTGTAAGGGGTCCAACACCCCGGACGCGACGCCGTCGATCCGCTCATAGGCCCCCGTGTTTCCGAACGTGGCTCCGCCAACGAACGATGAGCGGCTTTTGACTTCGATGTGTGCGATCATGACCAGTGCAACTCCGCTTCGCTACGGTCCTGCAAGCCTTCCCGAGTCATGCCCGGAATCATATCCACCACCAAAAATCCGCGCGGCGTGACATCCAGAACCGCGAGGTCCGTATAGACGCGCCGAACCACACCCTTCGCGGTCAACGGATACGAACATAATTTCCGTATGCGGGACCCGCCGTGGCCTTTGGTGATGTGTTCCATCGCTACCCAAAGCCGCTTCGCCCCGATGGCCAGATCCATTGCCCCGCCGACCTGCTTCACCAACTCATCCGGAGCACGCGCCCAGTTGGCGATGTCGCCATTCTCCGCGACCTCGAACGCCCCCAGCACGCAAAGGTCGAGATGCCCGCCGCGGGCGATCGCGAAACTGTCGGCATGATGCACGAACGAACCGCCGGTGCGCAGGGTAATATGTTGCGTTCCAGCATTGACGAGATAGGGATCGATCTTATCCGGGGCAGGGGCCGGCCCTGCCCCGATCACACCGTTTTCGGAGTGGAAAATAACCTCGCGGTCGTTAGGAACATGATCCGACACACCGGTCGGGATGCCGATCCCGAGGTTGACGAACCAGCCTTCGGGAATGTCTTTCGCGATGCGTGCGGCAATGCCGGACCGGTCCAGCGGACGGAATGTCATTTTCGTTTCCTTAAGCTGGCACATGCACGACACGATGCACGAATACACCGGGCGTATGGACGTTCTCCGGTGGTATATCCCCGAGTGCAACGACATGGCGCGTCTGCACGATCGTCCTTTTTGCCGCCATCGCCATCACCGGATTGAAATTCCGCGCACTCTGGCGGTGCGTCAGGTTGCCCCAACGATCGGCCTCCCAGGCATCGACCAAAGCCACATCGCCGGGCAGCGGGTATTCCAACAGGCAGTTGCGACCGTCGATGATCCGGGTTTCCCGGCCCTCGGCCAACAGCGTGTCCGCACCGGTGGGAGTGTAGAACGCCGACACGCCAGCGCCCGCCGCGCGCAGCCGCTCCGCCAGCGTACCTTGCGGAACGATCTCCAACTCCAGCTTGCCGGCCCCGAACAGGCGGCCAGCGATGCTGTCGGCCCGCACGAAACTGCAAATCAGCTTTCCGACCTGGCCCGATGCCAGCAGATCGGCGGTGGGGCCTGTGTCCCGGCCGCCGGAGTTCACCACCAGGGTCAGGTTCCGCGCACCTTGCGCGATCAGGCCTTTCACCAATGTTTCCGGCATGCCGTTGCCGAAACCGGGCAATAAAATAACGGCCCCGTCCACGATGCCGGCCAGCGCGGCCGCTACATCGGGTACGAATTTATCGATCATAGGTTTTTTCTTCCTTGAACTTTGGGCGCTGTTACGCCGGGTATCTGAGCGCGGATTAACGCCCATGACAACGGTCGCCGCTATTGCCGCTGTGGTCCAGCTTCCAGCAGCGACAGATTTTGCTCGGCCAGATCGGCGGTGGTGGTATTCGGATCCACCCCGCGCGCATGCTCCCAATCCGACCGTGCACCGGCAGAATCGCCCATTCTTTGGCGCAGAATGCCGCGTTCCAGCAGTGCGTCGGCATCGTTCGGGTTTAAGGTCAAAGCCTGCGCCAGGTCAGCCTGTGCCAGATCGAGCTGGTTCAGCTTCCGCTGCATCACCGCCCGCAGCACCAGCGCGTCGGTGCGCCGGGATTCCAGCCGCAAGGCAGCGGTAACGTCATCCACTGCCTCTTTGAAGCGTCCTCGCATGCCCTCCGCTGTACCGAGCATTATGAACAACTCGGTGTCTTCTGGGGACAGCCTGAGGGCCATGGAGGCGTCCACCGCCGCCATATCCGCCTGTGCGATCATCAACCGGGCCTGGGCCGCCTGACCGAGAACGGTGGCCCGGGCCATCGGCGGGGCGGTACTCTGCTGGGACAGATGCTCTAGTACGGCTGCCCCGTCCGCCGGCTTGCCGACCGCGATCAGTGCCAGGCCGAGGCAGTGTTGCGCGCCATCGCCGCCGCCGCCCGCCTGCCAGGTTTCGGCAAGGGTAACCGCGCTGAACGGATCGTTGGCAAGTGTCCCGAGGCAGGTTTCATAGGCGCTGCTTTCGGTGATGCGTGGCGGAAACGGCGGTACCGGCAGTTCGGTCAGCGTGATTTCAGCCTCTGGCCCCGACCACAGGACTACAGTCGTGACGGCGCCCAGCAAGGCGAGGGAGGCGCAGAATGCAGGCAGGCGCCAGGACATGACGAACAGTTTAGCCGCCTTTGCTGAAATAAAGGAAGGCGTTCTGTCCGATATGATGCCCGCCCGGCAGGCCACCGAACGGTGGAAACGGCAGGCTACCCAGGCAGGGTTGGAAAATACTGTCGTGAATCAGAATGGTACGCCGAATTGCCGGCCAGACCGTTTCGGTTAGCAAATCCTGGTCGATGTGGTCGTTTTCCATCCGCCAAAAGCTATAGGCGCGCAGCAATGTCGCCGGAGCGGGCAAGATGCCGCCAACCCCGCCCCACATGCCGGCCAGTAGGACGTCGGTGTGAGTGTACCAGTCACGCATGGTGTGGAAGTGAAAGTCCGAATGCAGCCAGGCATCGACCGCCACGCGTTCTTTCACGGTCAGCAGAGAGTCGGCGTCTCGGATCAGGAAACGCTGGACTTCAGGATCGGCGATCACCTCGAACCGCCATAACAAGCCGCGATGGGTGGGCGTTCCCGGTGGCAATGCCATCCGCCGAAGTTGCACGCCCAAAGCTGCCAACTGGGCCAGATAGGAGGTATCGACCGTGTGATCGTGGTAAACCCGGAGGCTCCAATCGGGAAACAGATGCGGCCGGATACGCGCATTCTCCAACAACGGCACATGATAGCGCGGCTGGTTGCCCCATAGACTGTAGGCGATGATATTCTGTTCGGAACGGTCGGGATTGAACACGGATGGCAACCCGGACGGCATTGCCACCAGCGGTTCGGCATTCCCGAACCGGCGGTCCTTTGCTTCCAGCGACGCTCGCCCGGCGGCAACTGCAAGATCCAGACGCCCGGTGCGCTGGTAGGCTTCACAGAGGCAGTCATGAATGTTGGGGCTGGGCGAACCCAGGGCCAGGGCGGTATGGCAGGACGTTATTGAACCGGCGATATCGGCGTTCGCGAGCAAAAGGACTGCGAGGTTTTCATGCAGGGCGGGATTGCCCGGATAAAGCCCGAGACCCTCCCGCAGCACCGCGATCCCGTCGGTCAGGCAGTGGGTGGCGTGGTGGATCAGGCCGGCGAACAGGAAGTCGTCTGCCTGTGGCGCCCCTACCGTCCTGGCCATGATCAGGACGGCCGATTGGGCTTCGGCCGCCTCTGCCACATGCCCCTTGAGATAGGCGTCGTTCGCGCAGCGGCGGAGTGCGTCAAGGTCGGCCGGCAATGTACCGGCGACGGGCGTTACCCGGCCCCGGTCGATGGCGATGGCAGATACTGGGTTTAACTGAGCGATGAAGCTAGGTCCGAAAAAGCCGCCGCCTTCGCCTCCCGCCGGCGGCGGTGCAGGATGAACTCGGTGTAGCCGTTGGGCTGTGTCCGGCCTTCGAAGATCAGGTCGGCGGCGGCTTTAAAGGCTACACCATCGAACCCTGGAGCCATTGGCTTGTAAAGTGGATCGCCCGCGTTCTGGCGATCGACGATCAGGGCCATGCGATGCAACGCCTCGGTCACCTGCGCTTCGGTTACCACGCCGTGGTGCAACCAGTTGGCGATATGCTGGGACGAAATCCGCAGCGTCGCGCGGTCTTCCATCAGGCCAACGTCGTGGATGTCCGGCACCTTGGAACACCCGATACCCTGATCGATCCAGCGCACCACGTAACCCAGGATGCCCTGGCAGTTATTGTCCAGTTCCTGTCGCAGATCGTCGGGCGACCAGTTCTGTCCCTCGGCCAGCGGGATCGCCAGCAGGTCCTTCAGCGCGGCGCGAGGACGAGTCGCCAGTTCGGTCTGGCGCGCACTGACATCGACCTGGTGATAGTGCAGCGCGTGCAGCGTGGCGGCGGTGGGCGAGGGCACCCATGCGGTGTTTGCCCCAGCCATCGGGTGGCCAATCTTCTGCACCAGCATGTCGGCCATCCGGTCCGGCGCCGCCCACATCCCCTTGCCGATCTGTGCCTTGCCGCGCAAACCGCACGCCAGCCCGATCTCGACGTTCTGGTCCTCGTACGCTTTGATCCAGGACGTGCCGCGCATTTCGTTCTTGCGGATCATTGGGCCGGCCTCGATCGAAGTGTGAATCTCATCGCCCGTCCGGTCCAGGAAGCCGGTGTTGATGAACACCACACGATCCGCCGCCGCCCCGATGCATGCTTTCAAATTAGCCGAGGTCCGCCGTTCCTCATCCATAATCCCCATCTTCAGCGTGTGCTCCACCAGCCCGAGGATGCTTTCTACGCGCCCGAACAGATCGGCGGTCAGCGCCACTTCCTCCGGTCCATGCATCTTCGGCTTAACGATATAAACCGATCCTGCCCGGCTGTTCTTGATCGGCCCCTTGCTGTTCAGGTCGTGCATCGCGATCAACGAAGTAATCGCCGCGTCCAGGAACCCTTCCGGAGTTTCCGCCCCTGACGCATCCAGAACCGCGTCAGTGTACATGTGATGACCGACATTACGGATCAGCATCAGGCTGCGGCCGGACACCCACACGCTGCCGCTGCCCGCCGGCTTGGTGTATTGCCGGTCGCCGTTCAGCGTCCGGGTCATCTGCTGGCCACCCTTCTCAAAGGTGTCGGCCAGCGTGCCGTTCATGAGACCGAGCCAGTTGCGGTAGGCGAGGACTTTGTCACCGGCATCGACGGCGGCGATGGAATCCTCGCAATCCTGGATCGTCGTCAGGGCGGATTCCATAACTACATCGGCCACGCCGGCCGGGTCGTCCTTGCCGATCGGGTTGGCGCGATCGATCATAATTTCGAGATGGAGGCCGTGGTGTTTCAGCAGGACGATGGCCGGCGCGGAGGCGTCGCCACGGTAGCCGGCAAGTTGAGCAGGGTTCTTCAAGCCGGTTGTACGGCCGTCCTTCAGGCTGACCGAAAGGGCTCCATCCCTCACCGAATAGCCGGCCGCATCGGCATGGCTGCCGATGGACAGCGGCACTGCGCCATCCAGAAATTCCCGTGCCCGAGCCACCACTTTGTCGCCGCGAACCTTGTTGAAGCCGTGCCCGCGGGCCGCGCCGTCGTTATCGGAAATCGCGTCGGTGCCGTACAGCGCGTCGTACAGGCTGCCCCAACGGGCGTTGGCGGCGTTTAACGCATAGCGTGCGTTGGTGACGGGAACGACCAACTGCGGGCCGGCCAGTGTCGCGATTTCGGGATCGACATTCGACGTATTCACGGCCACCGAGGCCGGTTCCTCGACCAGATAGCCGATACCGCGCAGGAAATTGAGGTAACCTTCGCTGTCCTCAGGCTTACCTCTGTTTGCCTTGTGCCACGCGTCGATCTGGTTCTGAATGGTGTCGCGTTTGGCCAGCAGTGCGGCGCAACGCGGTGCCAGATCGGTCAACAGGCCGGCGAACCCGGACCAGAAAGCGTTGGCATCGATCGATGTGCCTGGCAATGCCTCGCCGTTGACAAAATCGTAAAGGGGCTTGGCGATGCGGATACCGGCTGACGCGACATAATCCATGCGTGGTGCCTCCTGGCGGGGAGCTGAATGGGACGAAAGATCAGGGTATAGGACGAAATCCGGGCGCCCGGCCAGTCCCGGGGCCGCATTGCGGCATCGATATCCGGTTGCATCCGATGATAATCCGCAAAATATGCCAAACCGTGAGGCTTGAAACGGTCGCTCGACGCCCAATGTCATGCGTGTGGATGACGGCTAGGCCTCATCCGCGTGACGTTTCCCCCCCAAACTTAAACGGCGCCCTCGGGTGCCGTTTTTTTTGTTGGCGCGCTGCTACCCGCGCGGATGGGTTTTTCGCCACACCGCGAGCAACGCTGTATCGTCCACGGCCGTGTAGCGTTGTGTGGTGGACAGGCTGGCGTGACCGAGCAGATCCTGGATGGACCGTAAGTCGCTGCCGCTTGCCAGCAGGTGGGTGGCAAACGAATGCCGCAGCGCGTGCGGCGTCGCGTGTTCGGGCAGTCCGGCGAGGCGGCGGTATGTCCTTAAGACTTTCTGCGCCACCGCCGGATCGAGCCGCTTGCCGCGCGCCCCCAGGAACAAGGCGCTGTCGGGTTTCGGTGATGGATGCAAAGCCACGCAGGCATCGATCGCCTCTCGCACGGCAGGCAACACCGGCACGATACGGGTTTTCGACCCTTTGCCGGTGACGGTCAGCGACAGGTTCGTCCGCAGGGATGTTGCGTCGCGGATGTTGAGACTGAGCGCCTCGGCGATGCGAAGGCCGCAGCCGTACAGCAGGGAGAAGAATGCGACGTCGCGGGCCTGTAGTGCCGGGTCCTCCGCCTGATCGCCAACGTGGCCGGTCACGTCGCGGGCCTGCTCGATTGTCAGGGCGCGGGGCAAGGCGGGGCGGGCACGGGCGGTGGCGACCAGTTTGACGGCGGCGACTTCGGTTCCGTGCCGGCGGCTGAGGTAACGGAAGAAGCTGCGCAATGCGGACAAATGCTGCGCTCGGGATGACGCGATCAGTTTGTCGTTCGCCAGTGCGGCCAGCCATGCGCGGATGTCGGCGGCGCGGAGTTGTGTGAGGGCTTTCAAGTCCGGCTCGGCGCCCAAATGGTTGGTCAGGAAACCCAGGAAGCCGGACAGTGCGTGAGCGTAGGCCTCGACCGTATTGGCGGCGGCGTGGCGTTCCTGCTCCATCCACGCGAGGAAGGCAGTGCGCGCGGCTTCCCCCGTCATCGCCGGGATGGGGCCGGAGGCGCTCGGTGGCGGTGTGGTTCGCGTAGTGGGCCGGCGCGGCATTAGTTGGCTGCTGCGGGGTTGACGGTATGGGGCGGATCGTCGCGACCGTCGAGGCAAGAAATGTGTTCGGGTGGAGGCGTTTGCTGGCCGGGGTTCTCCGTGTTCTCCGTGGTAAAGACTTCCTTGCTTTCGTTCTTGCGGGTCACAGCGATGCGTAAAGTGATCTCATCGATGTCCCCTGTCCCCGCTGAACTGACTGTTCGAGGCGCACCACCACTGTTGGACCGAAGGGCTTCGAACAATTCTAATGCGTGCCGCCCCAAACGACCGATCAAACCGGCTTATCGCCGGCGACCGTGACCCGGAAGCCCGACCGTGTATGCGGCCAGTAATCCCACATCGCGCGATGCTGGACGCAGCGGTTGTCCCAGAATGCCACCGCGTTTTCGCTCCAGCGGAATCGGCACTGGAACAGCGGATTCTCCGCATGGTCGTAAAGATACGCCAGAATCGCGGTGCTTTCGTCGCGTGGGACACCAAGCAGATTTTTGGTGAAGCCGCGGTTGACATACAGGGCTTTGCGGCCGGTTACCGGATGGGTCCGGATCACCGGCTGTTCGGCGCGCGGATACACCGGTTTGTCCGCGATCCCCAGGTTTGCGTAGGTGCCGCGATAGGAGGCCTCGCCGTCGTGCAATGCGAGCATCCCGGTCAGATAGGCTTTCATCCGGTCGGACAGCGCCTCATACGCTGCATACATGCTGGCAAACAGGGTGTCGCCGCCGCGCGGCGGGCATTGTTTGATATAGAGGATGCTGCCCATCGGCGGTTCGGTGTCGCAGGACACGTCGCTGTGCCAACCCTCACCGTTCGCCCGCGGGCTGTCTTTGTCAGCGCGGATGATCATCAGTTCGGGATGGCCGGGCGCGTGTGGCGCGGCGGGGTGGATGTGGAGATTCCCAAAATTGCGGCCGAACGACAGATGCTGTTCCTGAGTCAGCGTCTGGTCGCGGAAGAAAATGACGGAGTTTTCGGCCAGGGCGCGATGGATCTCGTCCATCTGATGGTTGGGCAGCGGGGCGGACAGGTCCACGCCGCCGATTTCCGCCCCGATGATCGGGGTCAGTTTGTCGATGGTAATGGTCTCGTAAGGCGCCGAGTTGTCGGCGGTGTGGCGATACCTGGGGCCGTTGTTGCCGCGCAGCGAGCTCATGGGGGAACCCTTTCCCGTTGGATGTTTGGCCGGATCATCCGCTGAGGCTTGGTGATCCGCAAGCCTTAAACCGGGTTAAGCGGATACAAATAATTTTGGATAGCCATTTTTTATACTAACTCTCATATCGCTCAAACGGATTTGTGAAACGTATAGGACGTAACCACATCAAACCAAAATCTATTGCTCTGCGTAGTGTTATGGTGGTCGCTTTATTTTATAAATAAATACTGAGTGGAATCACACGAT
Organism: Rhodopila sp.; assembly: GCA_025355085.1. Taxonomy (GTDB): domain Bacteria; phylum Pseudomonadota; class Alphaproteobacteria; order Acetobacterales; family Acetobacteraceae; genus Rhodopila. The sequence continues at coordinate 6,974 of JANXLQ010000154.1, read as the reverse complement.
CAATAATATAAATATTGGGAGTTACAGCACATGCAGGATTTCAACCAGGCGAGCCTGCAACCGCCAGTGGCCAAACGCCGCGGATTTCTCCGAAATGCTGGACTGGGAACAGCATTCGCCGTCGCGTCGGGACTTGGTTTGTGCCGTTCAAACGACGCACATGCCAAAGATGAGTCAGAGAAGCACAAAGGGAAAAGGCCAAGCGACGCGGATATTTTGAATTTCGCCCTGAATCTGGAATACCTGGAGGCGGAGTTTTATCTCAGGGCCGTCAACGGCACCGGACTGGCGTCCGCGGACACAGGGGGCGTGGGGGAAACCGGGACGGTGACCGGGGGCGGCGCCGTTCCGTTCCAGACGTCGGCCATCCAGCAATATGCTGCCAGTATCGCCAAAGATGAACAACTCCATGTGAAATTCCTGCGGTCTGCGCTGGGAAGCGCAGCGGTCGCACGCCCGACCATCGATCTTTCCACCAGCTTCACCACTGCGGCCATGGCCACCGGCCTGATCGGACCCGGTGGGACCTTCAATCCTTTCGCCGACGAAGATAGTTTTCTTCTTGGCGCCTACATCTTTGAAGATGCCGGTGTTACGGCGTATCGGGGTGCCGCGCCTGATTACCGGATTGTCCGCCAATCCGACGATCCGACGATCCGACGATCCGCGATCCGGCATTCGCCGCGCCCGTCACCCGAACCGAGGGCGCTACGTCCGAGGTTTTCTCTATCAAGGCGGAGATCGTCCGATGACCGCCGAAGCCTGGTTGACCGGCCGGCGCGGGCAGATGCTCGCGGTCGCCATCGGGTTTCTCGCCCTGTCGGGTTGTCTGGTTCGGTGTGCTGGACCCCGTCCGAAACTGGTATCGGGAACGGGACATTCACTTGGAGCAACGCCGGACTTTTCTGCTCCATATGCAGGATCTGGCAGCCTCTCTGCCCACATTGCGGCCGGTGCCGGCGGGTCGGCGCGGCGAGGGCGCCATCGCGCTGGAGGCTGCCATGGGCGTTTCGCCAACCGATCGGCCGACGCCATCGGAAACCCTGGCTGTTGGAAAGGTGGCACCGAACCCGGTTTCAACTGCCGATCAGACCGGTCGGCTGTTGAGCGCAATCCTTGCCCGCCCGGTTTTCAGTCCGGACCGCAGGCCAGTTGCGTCCAATACCGCGCGGACCAACGGATTGTCGCGGCTGACCGGGGTCGTCGTCAGTGACACGCAGAAAATCGCCATCTTCGCGGGGCTGCCGGGTGGCCGTCCGACGGCCGCGCAGGAGGGGGAACGGGTCGGGGCCTACGAGGTGCGGGAAATCACCCGCGCGGGCGTCACCGTTTTTGGTCCTGAGGGGGTGATGATGATCTCCCCTGTGTTCGATCCAGTAGCGCCACCGCCTGCCGCAGCCAAAGCCAGCCTACCGGCGCGAGGCACGAAGGCCGCGAAATAGGCCGGTGGACTTTGGCTTATGGAGGCGGTCACGGTTCATTTTTAGAACCGGCGATATTATCCTGGAAACAGCACAGGCCGAGGAACCCCCCGGCCTGTGCTTAGTCCGGTTAAATCCAGCCGATTAGAAAGTCAGCACAACGTCGGACGCAATGGTGAAGGCGCCCGAGTCCTTGCCGCCATTGAAAGGCTTGTTGTTGGTCAAAGCGTGATCATAACGGACTTCCGGGCGAATCAGCAGGCCACTGATCGGCGCCGGCATGTCGGCGGGCTTGTAGGTAACACCCAGGGTGACTGCCCCATAGGTGGTGCTGCTGCCCGGGGCCCCGAACAAGCTGCTTGGGAAGCCTTGTTGGGCGCGAACGAAACCGTTATTCGTCGAGAACCCTCCGGCGAAGAAGTTCTTGTCGTCACGAAAGATTTCGGCGCGGCCATTCACGGTGATCGTGTCGGACAGAGTATAGGCGGCATATTGGGCAATACCGAATGCGTTGGACGGCGATGCCTTGCCATTGGCGAATCCGTTGGCTCCGAAATCGTCGCGTATCCAGTTGAACTCGGTGACCAGGGTCAACATGTCGTTGGCCTTGTAGGTGACAATCACGTCGTTGAGGTAGCGATAGTAACTGTTCGCGTTACGGCCGGCCGGGAAGCCTCTGGTGGGGTTTTCCGGTCCGATGTGGGTCAGCGCGAGAACGGTCAACGCGCCGTCCATCATGGTAAGGTTGATACCGCCCAGGAATGCCGCGGAGCCGTTGTTGTCGCCAGGATCGCTGCCGTGGGTGCCGAAGCTTGTGTTCACGCCTGTATCGATGCCCAGGTACACGTCGAGCAGGGAGCTGACATGGCTCGTGGTGAGTATGCCGGTGTGCTTGAACGGGACGCCAAAGTTGAAGATGTAGGAGTGCGAGTAGAACGGATTGGTGGACGGATCGATCGTTTCGAAACCCAATGGGGTGGAATACTGTCCCGCCTTGATGTCGATGCCGCCTTCGAACAGCACCGGAAGATGGATCAGAACGTTCGCTTCGACCAGGTCGAGCTGATTGCGATCGTTCTGCATCGTCCGATCGAGTTCACCCAGAAAATGGGTGTAACGAGCGTCAGAGCCGTACAGACCTTGCAGCTTGAATCCCCAATCGAAGCCGGTGGCCTTCGGGTCGAGCGGCTTTGTGGCGGTCAGAAGAACCTGGTTCAGCAGAACCGTGTTTGGCTTATCCGTGAAGAGCTGACCGAAATTTTGCTTCGGACCGGCGAAATTACCCGTAACGCCGCCTTCGATCTGCGCCGACAGATGAATGCCGTTGATCCAGTAGCCGGGCGGGGGCGCATCGGCGGCGGCTGGAACGGTTGCAGCGGGGGTGGCCGACGCTGGCGTCTGTGCGGATGCGGGGACGATTGTCGTGGCCATTGTAGCCGCGGCGGCAAGCCACGCGCCCTGCCAGAGTTTACTTATAGTCATTTGTGGTTTTCCATTCTGATTTGAAGCGGACGCATCCGGATCGTCCTGCATCGTGGTATAAGTATAATGTGTTGTGAGAGGGTGTTATTCTTGCAACACAGACAAAAAAGGGCGCCCCGAATGACCGGGACGCCCTGTTTGCCAAGTTAGAAAATCTGCTCGCCGTGCAGAACGATATCCAGGCCTTCGCGCTCTTCCTCTTCGGTAACGCGCAGCCCAACCAGGGCCTTGGTGACCATCAGCAGGATCAGCGTCATCACACCGCTATAGACGATCGTCGATGCAACGCCGATCGCCTGCAGCTTGAGCTGGTCCATCCCGCCGGAGGTGCCATCGGGAGACGCATCCGTCGCCGACAGCGGGCCATAGGCGAACACACCGGTCAGCAGCGCGCCGACAATACCGCCGACGCCATGCACGCCGAACGCATCCAGACTGTCGTCGTAGCCCAGCATGTGCTTCAGGCCGGTCGCCGCCCAGAAGCAGATCACGCCAGCCGCGAGGCCAATGACGATGGAACTGCCCGGCAGGACATAACCGGAAGCCGGGGTGATCGCGACCAATCCGGCGACCGCACCGGAAATCACGCCCAGGACGGAAGGCTTGCCCTTGGTGATCCATTCCGCGAACATCCAGCCCATCGCGGCGGCGGCGGTGGCGATCTGCGTGACCGTCATCGCCATGCCGGCGCGGCCGTTGGCACCCACCGCGGACCCCGCGTTGAAGCCGAACCAGCCGACCCACAACAGCGATGCGCCGATGACCGCATACGACAGGTTGAACGGCGCCATGTTGTCGCTGCCGTAGCCGACCCGCTTACCAAGGACCAGGGCGCATACCAGACCGGCGACGCCGGCGTTGATGTGAACGACGGTGCCGCCGGCAAAGTCGAGAATGCCCATCTGCGAGGCCCAGCCGGTCGGCGCCCACACCCAATGGGCGACCGGCGAATAGACCAGCAGCGACCAAAGCGTAATGAAGATGCACAGGGCGGAGAACTTCATGCGATCGGCGAACGCTCCGGCGATCAGTGCCGGTGTGATGATCGCAAAGGTCATCTGGAACATCATATAGACGGTCTCAGGTACGGTTTGAACCGCTGCCGCATCGGTGCCGGCGCCCAGCGTGAAGGCGATGTCGGTGCCCTTGCTGATGCCTGCGCCGATACCGTTCAGCATGACGCGGGAAAAATCGCCCATGTAGGCGTTGCCGTTGGTGAAGGCGATGGAATAGCCGGCGACAACCCACACCAGCGTGACGATGCAGCAGATTGCAAAGGACTGCATCATGGTCGCGAGCACGTTCTTCTTGCGAACCATGCCGGCATAGAACAGCGCCAGGCCCGGAATGGCCATCAGCAGCACCAGCACAGTGCTGGTCAGCATCCACGCGGTATCGCCGGTATCGATCTTCGGTGGGCCAGCCGCGGCCGCCGCTGCCGCAGCCGCCGCCGGAGCGTCATCGGCAAACGCCGGAAGTGCGAGTAACAGAGCGAACAGCAGTGCGCTCAGTCCCCATGCAAGGCGTGGTTTCTTCATAATTCTGTTTCCCTGTTTTTTCTTACAACGCTTCGGTATCGACTTCGCCTGTGCGTATCCGCATGGCGCGTTCGATATCCATGACGAAGATCTTGCCGTCGCCGATCTTGCCGGTATGGGCGGCCTTGGCGATCGCTTCGATGACCTGGTCGGCGAGGTCCGCCGCGATAACGACTTCGATCTTAATCTTGGGCAGGAAACTGACGTGATATTCCGCGCCGCGATAGATTTCCGTCTGGCCTTTCTGTCGGCCGAAGCCCTTCACTTCCGATACGGTCAGCCCCTGAACACCGAGCGGGGTTAAAGCTTCTCGCACGTCGTCAAGCTTGAAGGGCTTGATGATGGCCATGATGAGTTTCATATCCGCCGATCCTCCGGTCTTTCGCTGGTGTTATGGGAAGGCTGCATTCCGAAAATCCTGTCTGCCGTTTTGTGACGCCGCCATGGCGAGAAACGGCCAGACGCGGATTTTACTTTTCAACAATCGTGCCAACTCGGCATTACGGCGGAAAGCCACGCTTTTACCGCCAGGACCGTCGCGGCAGGCATGGCGGTGCATATTTTTTAGGCAGTTGCCTCTCCGGCAACAATTTTCTCGCAAATTAATAAACCATGACTGGAAGGCCCCCTTACTGTGCCTGCAATCCCGGACCTGATGTCGGCATGGCCTTTGTCGCAGATGGCCGATCGCGAGGGCGAAACTACCCGGGAATATCCGCTATTCGTCTGATATACGGTGGTTTGGCGCCTTGTTGGACTGGCATGAATGCAGATTATTTCGGTTGATCGGGCGGAGAGCGGGATCGTTCGGATTGTAAAACTGCCCGGCTATCGAACCGTCGCAGCAGTACAAGACACATCTGGACGCCGCTCTTATACCGACCGCCTTAAATTTTGACCCGTCACGTCAGGGCGGGCGAAGTTCCGCCATCCACGAAACGCGATACTGGTTCAGACAAAGACGTGGATGGCAGGCCTTCCAGGCTGTGTGAAAACTCTCGCCCAAATTTGCGTTGGAGAATGGTTTTCTCCGGGGGCTCCTCTCCGTCATGGCGGGCGAAGGCCCGTCATCCACGCCTTGCTGTCCCGGCCCAGAAAAGGCGCAGATGGTAGGCATTCTCCTGCCGTGACGGAATTGAGTCGTCGCGACGACAGGGGCATGCCAGAGAAAAATATTCTCCAACGCAAATTTGGGCGGGAGTTTTCGCACAGCCTGGCAGGCCTGCCGTGACGGCCCTCCGCCGGGCGTGCCAAAGACGTGATGACGTATCGACCGTTCGCGCACTACATCAGCGTTCCGCCTATCGCACGCGAACGGGAGCGAATGCTTGGCCGAACAATCAACCCATTCCGCGGACGATCGTCTGATCGGGGAAAAAACCCACTCCGAATTCGTTGCCGTAACAGAAACCGAGGGCGACATTACCCGCGGCCAGACAACCGGGTCGATGACGGCAACCAAAACCTTCCGGGCAGCGGTGGAAGAAGCAGACGACATGCCTTTGCCGACCGATCCGAAGACGATCTTCCTCGGCGGATTGTTCATGCTCGCCGGGATGGCCGCTCTTTATGTGGCGGCGGAGATCGTTCGACCGATCATCTTCGCCGTGGTGTTGAAGCTGTTGCTGCAACCGCTCGTGCGTTTTCTGGAACGCATCCGCATTCCGCGTGCCCTGGGTGCCGTTGTCGCGGTGCTGCTCGTGTTGCTGGTGTTCGGCGGCACAGTCAGCATGTTGACCGGCCCGGCCGGCGCGTGGGCTGGCAAGCTGCCGGAAGCGCTGCCGAAACTGAAAGAAGGCCTCAGTTTTCTGCAGGAGCCGATCGACTCAATACAACGCTTGATGAAGCAGATCGATGGCGCGGCCGGCGATGCCTCCGGCCAGACCCCGACCCTGCATCCGTCCAGCCTGATCGGTTCGGTGCTATCGGGTTCCGCATCCGCCACCGCCGGCCTGTTCACCACGCTGTTGATTTTGTTCTACCTGTTGGTCTCAGGCGAAACCTTCCTGCGCCGGCTGGTCGAAATCCTGCCGCGCTTCAAGGATAAACGCAGCGCCGTCGAACTCTCCCAACAGATCGAGCAAAATATCTCGGCCTACCTTTTGACCATAACCTGCATCAACGCCCTGGTGGGCGTTGCTACCGGCTTTGTCATGTGGCTGTGCGGCGTGGCCAATCCGATCCTGTGGGGCACGGTCGCACTCGTGGTGAATTTCGTTCCGATCCTTGGCCCCATGGCCGGCATCGTCATCTTCCTGCTCGCCGGAGTCGTTTCGATCGGTGTCTCCTGGTGGGCGCTTCTGCCGGTCGGCCTGTATTTCACCATCCATGTGATCGAGGGCGAAATCGCCACCCCGATGTTGCTGGCGCACCGGTTTACGATCAACCCGGTCGCGGTGATCCTGGCACTGCTGTTCTGGTATTGGATGTGGGGCGTGACCGGCGCGATTTTGGCTGTACCGCTGTTGGCCATGACCAAGATCGTTTGCGACGAACTGCGCCCGCTGCGGGTGTTCGGACATTTGCTGGAAGC
>JANXLQ010000136.1 GCA_025355085.1 Rhodopila sp. | reverse complement strand
TCGCCCGGGGCAATGTAGAGAAGACTGAAGACGAACAACGCCACCATCAGAACGACGGGGATCGTGGCGGCGATGCGGCGCGCGATATAGGACAGCATCTAGCGGACGTTCTCCTTGGTGAACATGGCCGGGTTTGTCAGCACAGACTGACGGCGGCCAGCCTCGGCAGGAACCGCAGCACCCTACAATTGACCGCTCGGCCTAGGTGCGGAGCGGCCAACAGTCCGCTCGCACCCACCGTGGTGCGAAGAAAGTCGCATCGTTGCACTCGTTTATGTCCTTGCCGCCCTGCCGATACGCCGTCTGCCGCGGCTATGAGACAACTACTTTGTCCGAATCGGCGGCTCCCGGCAAGGGGCCACCGGCTTCTATCGCGCTTAGGTCTTGGTCACGTCCCAAAACACCGGGAACGGAGCCTTCACCACGCCAGAAACGTTTTTCCTCCAAGCCTGATACCCCTTGAAGAACCCCGTGGGCACATAAACCACATGATCCATCGCCGCTTTGTTCAGTTCCGCGATCGCCGCCTTTTCCGCCGTCAGGTCCGGAGCGTCATACCAGGCGTCGCTCTTCTGCTGCACCAATTCGGACTTGGGCCAGCCGAACCACGCGGTCTCGCCGCTGGCGTTCAAAGCGATATACGGCGCCGGATTCACGCAATCCGCGCCGGCATGCCAGGTGTGGAAAATGTTCCAGCCACCCTCGGACGGCTTGTCCTTCTTCGCACGCCGCTGACCGACGGTGCCCCAGTCCAGCGCCTGATAATCGACATTCATGCCGATCCGCTTCAGCAAATCCGCCGTCACGTCACCCTGAGCCTTGGTGATCCCGACATCCGTAGCCACCAACAACACGACCGGCTCGCCTTTGTACCCCGCCTCCGCCAACAACGTCTTCGCCAGTTCGTAATCCCGCTTACCCTTCAACGGCTCGCCACCGCTCTCCGTATAAAGCGGCGTATCCGGCGTGAAGAACCCCGGCACGGTCTTCCAGAGCGTTTGGTCGTCACCAACCACCGCCCCCATATAATCCTCCTGGCTCAGCGCGATCTGGATCGCCCGGCGTGCCCGCACGTCGTTGAACGGAGGATGCAGATGATTGATCCGGAACGCGCCGATGTTGCCGAGCGGATCGGCGATATCCACTGCGACGTTCGCGTTCTTTCTCAGCAGCGGCACGAGATCGGCGGACGGGTTCTCCCACCAATCCACTTCCCCGTTCTGCAACGCCGCGGCGGCGGTCGCTACATCGGGCACAATAGTCCACTCGATCCGGTCGAAGTTGATCCGCTTGCCGCCCGACAACCAGTTGGCCTTCTCATCACGCGGTGTGTAGCCGTCGAATTTTTCGAAAATCGCCTTGGCGCCCGGAATCCACAAATCCTTATTGAACCGCATCGGACCCGACCCGATGTATTCGGATATCTGCTTGAACGGGTCGGTGGCGGCAATGCGCTCCGGCATGATGAACAGGCAGGGCGTACTGCTCTTACCCAATGCGAACAGCATCTTTGGGTACGGCTGATTGAGCCGGAGCCGGAAGGTCCGATCGTCCACGGCCTCCAGCGCATCCATCCGCTTCTTGATCGGGCCGCCCATCGTCGAGTCGCGCGCCATCCAGCGCAGAATGCTGGCAGTCACGTCCTTCGCCCGGACCGGCTCGCCATCGTGGAATTTCAGCCCGGGGCGCAGCTTGAAGGTCCAGGTCTTGAGGTCGGAGGTAACCTCATGGCTCTCGACCATCTGCGGCTGCGGTTCCAACTTGTCGTTGACGCCGTACAGCGTGTCCCAGATCAACAAGGCACCGTTGCGCACAACGTACTGGGTGGTCCAGATTGGATCGAGGTTCGCCAAATTGGCCTGCGGGATAAACCGCAACGTCCTGGCGTCCGCACCGAGCGAAAGCCGAGGCGCCGCGAGGGCGCCAACACCCGCTATGGCCGCCGTTTTCAGGAGAATCCGACGATCGACACCATTGCTCATATGCAGCCCAACCCCTGTTTGCGTATTGACTATTTTATGCCGTCCCAAACTCTACGAAAATGCAGCGTGCCCGAGTGCGCGAGGAAACGCCATAGGCGTTGTTCGTTCACAGCAGTTCTCATTTTGGCGTTCGCTGCGGCCGCCTCGTCATGATGCACGAAGGCGTGCCATCCACGTTTTTTGGCGTCCTGGAACACATAAAGACGTGGAGGATGCACCTTGGCGCCTCATGACAATGAGGGACGCAATCGCCGCTTTGCCAAAATGAGAACCGCTGGGGTTTGCGCCTCGGCCTGAGCCACCGAGGCTTATTCGATCGTCTGAATAACCTCGAACCCCTCGAACTCCGGGTGTCCGAGGTACAGCGGCTTGTTGCCGCCGGCGCCGCGGTGGGCCTGACGGAATGCGTCCGAGGTCGTCCAAGCCTCAAACGCCGCCTTGTCGCGCCAGATTGTGTGGGAGGAATACAGGACGTGGTCTTCCCGCGCCGGGCCACGCAGAAGATGGAAAGAGACAAAACCAGGGACGCCGGGTAGGTGGGTATCCCGCGAGGTCCAAACCTCCTCGAACGCGGTTTCAGAGCCGGGCAGGACTTTGAAGCGATTCATGGCGATGAACATTGTTGGGACCTTCTTTGGCGTTAAAATGGAATGGATATCGCACTAACCTCATGGCCGACCCTGTCGCCCATTAACATTGGGAGGAGCGGCGTCCGGTGTCTCTGGAACACTTCGTCACGAAGCACCACTCACCCAGCCAACCGATCCGGACAAAACCCCAGCAGATCGCCGATCGCATCCACCGCTATGTCGGCGGGGCGGCGTATTCGCAGTTCCTCGGTGTCGAACGCGTAGTGCCCCTGGCGCGGAAACACCGTTGTGACCCGATCGCCCCATTGGTTTTTCAGCGCCTCCAATATCCGCAGCTTGTCGTCGATCATGACGTAGCGGCGCGCGGGATACAGCCGCTCGACATCGTCCAGCGCCTCCTCTTTATGCACATAGATCAGGACGTTATCGTCGAACGCACGCCACAGGCCAGAGCGTTCGACTTTTCGCGGCTGAAACGCCGCGTCGCCATCGGACAGGATCACTGTCGGACCTCTCGCGCCCAAATGGCGAACAACGTCCAGCGCCCGCGGATACAGGCGGTCAGCGAACGAATAATCCACCAGCCAGTTCGCGATCCGCAGCACCTTTGGATTGTGCAGATATTCCAGCCGGTAGCGCTGTAGCGCGCCCAGGTAATCGGCGTACCCCAGCGAGCCACGCAAATCCTCGAACAACGCCCAGTACCGGTCGCGGGCTTCCTGTCCGTAGTGGGAAGCGAGGTGCTCACTCAGGTCAGCCTGCAAATGGTCGTTGTCCAGCAGCGTGTTATCCACGTCGAACAGGAAGACAACGTCATGCATGGCGGGATACCCCTCGATCGAATGCGTTCGTCACCCGGCCACGCTTTAGCACAACCCTGATGGTCCACCCGCGATCACGCTGTCGAGAAGCCGCTCGATTTCGCTCTGTGCCTGCCACTCCAGCCCCACGCCGACAACGGTGACCAGCGTCCGGATGGCGGGCGGCAGCCGCACCGCGTCCTTCGGCGTGGTAACCAGAAGCGCATCGGCCACCCGCGCCTCGTTCACCAACGCAGCCAGTTCCCGATCGGTAAAAGCGTGGTGGTCGGGGAACGGCCGGGCGGCAACCAGTATCGCACCTGCCGCGCGCAATGGAGTGAAGAATTTCTCGGGCAGTGCGATGCCGGCGAACGCCACGACCTTGCGCCCGATGAGCGTGGAGATAGACTCATCTTGCTTCAAATCCGCCAGAAGCACGGGCAGATGTGGCGGCAGATGCCGCAGCGCATCGGTCGTATCCGGTCCTATCAAAACGACCGCCTGGCAGCGGGCGGCGGCGGAGGCCACAGGCTCCCGCAGCGGCCCGGCGGGTAACACCCGGCCATTGCCGAACCCGGTACGGCCGTCGATGACCATGATCGACAGTGTCTTTGCCAGCGTGGGGTTTTGCAGGCCGTCGTCCATCAACAGCACCTTTGCCCCGGCCTCCACAGCCGCCCGCCCGCTGGCCGCCCGGTCGGCTCCAATCCATGCCGGTGCGGCCCGAGCCAGCAACAGCGCCTCATCCCCGACCAAAGAAGCCGGGTCGTCCGGCATCACGCGGCGGGTGCCTTTGGATGCTCCGCCATACCCGCGCAGCAGAATGTGGACAGACCGGCCCGAAAGGCGGCGCGCAAGGTCGATTACCAACGTGGTCTTGCCGGCACCCCCGACCGTAACGTTACCGCAGCAAATCACCGGGACGGGCGCAATCCAACCAGGGCGCGCCATACGGCGGGCGGTAAGGGCCGAACCGATCGCGGACAGCGGCGACAAAACCCGGGCGAGCATCCCGTCATGCGACCAGAAGGACGGCGCCTGTGGCATCGTCAGTCCCGGCGCGCACGGGAAGCAGGCTGGGCTTGTCCCAACGAGTCAATCATCGCGACAACATCGACAACAGTGTCTCCGCCGTTCTGGCCGGCAGGTCGGCGTGGCGCCGGACAACCGCGGCGGCATGCTCGCCCAGCCGCCGCCTCTGCTCCGGTTTATCGAGCATCACCGACACAAACCGGGCAAGCGCCATCGGATCGGCGACATCCACCAGCCCGCCGGCACCCCTCAACAGCGCCAGATGATCGGTGAAATTGCCGGCATGCGGCCCGACGGCGATGGCGCAGCCCAGCCGTGCCGGTTCCAGCGGATTTTGCCCGCCACCGGGTGCGATCAGGCTCCGTCCCACAAAGGCAATCGGCGCCAGCCGATACCACAGACCCAGTTCGCCTATCGTGTCCGCTATCCAAATCCCCTCGGTCGCCGGAGGTTCCTGCCCCGCTGCCCGGCGTGGCGCGATCAGTTCCGCCGCAAGGGCAGCGCCCCTGCCGGGATGGCGAGGGGCGATGATGGTAAGCAAGCCGGGATGGGTTTTCGCGATCTCTTTGTGCGCGACCGCGATCATCGCCTCCTCGCCCGGATGCGTGCTGGCGGCGAGCCAGACCGGGCGACCGGCCAACCGGGCCGTCAGCCGGTCGAGTTCAACCTGATCCACCGGCAGCGGTGGGGCAGCGAATTTCAGATCGCCGAGACATTCGACATGCGGCGCGCCCAGCGCCGTCAGCCGTTCGGCATCCTGTTCACCGCGCGCCTGGACATGCGCGAACCCACCCAGCACGCAACGGGCAAACCGGGGGGCGCGCCGCCATTTGGAGAAACTGCGGCCGGACATCCGGGCGTTGACCAGCATCAGCCCGATCCCGCGCACCCGACAGGCGGCAAGCTGATTCGGCCACAACTCGCTTTCGACAAAGCATGCGGCGTCGGGCTGCCAATGCGACAGGAAACGGTCGATCCAGGCCGGCACGTCCAACGGCGCGAAACGGTGCAACACGTCTCCGGACAACCCGAGTTCCGGCAGGCATTTGTCCAGCAAAGCCTGCGATGTCGCGGTGCCGGTTGTCAGCAACACCTTCGTGCGGTGCCGCAGCGCGTCCAATACCGGCAGGATCGACATCGTCTCCCCCACGCTTGCGGCATGTATCCACACAAGGGGGCCAGCCGGGCGCGGTGTCGAATCGATACCGCGCCGCTCCGCCAGACGTTCGGCGATCTCCCGCCCGTTGGCGGCTCGCCGGCTCAGGTTCAGACGCAATAATGGGGCCAGCATCGTGGCCGCCACGCTCCACCCCACGGCAAGAACGCCGGATGTCATGACGGCTTGGCCCACAATCCATCCACCCGGCCAGCGACGGCGTTCAGGGCTTCGGCAATCGCGGGAACCGCATCCTGCCAGCCGGAGCGCGGCACATGGATGGCCGGTCCGCAGATCACGACGCCCCGGCCGAACGGCAGCGGTACCGGCATCCGGTCCCAGGAATTCAATTGGATGCGCCGGCTCGTCCGGGCCGCGACGGGGACGATCGGCACGCCGGCCAGCGCTGCAAGTTGCGCCACCCCGGACGCGGCCTGCCGCCGTGGCCCCTTGGGCCCGTCCGGCGTGATACCAATGATGTCGCCCTTCTTCAGGACCACCAGCAAATTGCGCAAACCGGCAGCCCCGCCTCTGGTGGAGGAGCCCAAGATCGGTTGGATGCCAAAGCGCGCGACCGCCGCGCCAATGAATCGGCCGTCACGGTGTTGACTAATCAGGGCGTGAATCGGCGTCAGCCGGTAAGCAGGCTCTTTACGGAAAATCAGCGCCAAAGTCGGAACCAGCGGCAAAAATTCGTGCCAAAACGCGAAAATGACCGGACCACCGGCTGCGTAGGAAACAAAATGCTCCTCCCCCTCCAGCGTCCAGCGCGTCGTCCGGAGTGCAAAGGCCAGATAACCGCCCAATAAAGACGCCAGGAAGGACTGGGCTTGAGGTGTGCGTAACAGCGACTTCATTTGCATGCCCGGTAGCACGCAAGGTCGATGTTACGGAAGTGTGCTACGTCGCCTGAAGTCAGAATCCCCGGTATCAGGTCGCGCCGGTCCCCATCCGAGACCGAGCAATCGCTTGCCGCACTTTCTCATCCAACTCCGCCACCAGGAATGGCTTTCGCAACACATCCCGCTCGGTGGTCGAGTGAAGCAGGTTGTTATCCGCGTACCCCGTCATCAGCAGAACCGGCAAGGCAGGCCGCGTGCGGCGAATGATGGCCGCCAGTTCCGCGCCGTTCATCCCGGGCATTGCAACGTCAGCCAACACCAGTCCGATTGTCCTGCCGGCATGATCTAGCGCGTACAATGCCGCCGCGGCCGACGATGCCTGCACAACCCCGTAGCCCGCGTCACCCAACATTTCAGCAGCGATCGAGCGCACGTCCGCATCGTCGTCCACGAGCAGGATGCATGTTTGCGGTTGGGGAACATACGTTTCCGTCGGTTCAGCAACCGGCGTATTGGCCGCGGCCTCGCCCGCCCGGGGCAGGAACATGGAAACACAGGTGCCTTCTTCCCGGTCTGAACGCACGCTGATGCCACCGCCAAGCTGTTTAAGCACACCGAGCACCTGGGGTAAGCCGAGTCCCGAGCCTTTGCCGATTTCCTTGGTCGTGAAGAACGGTTCGAACATGCGCTCGCGCACAGTATCCGGTATGCCCGATCCCGTGTCCGACAGCCGCACCGTGACATATTCCCCGGCGGCAGGTTCCTCCTGCCAGACGGGTTCGCCGAGTGCGACGTGCGCCGTCTCGATAATGATCGCGCCACCGTCCGGCATGGCGTCGCGTGCATTGATCGCCAGGTTAAGGATCGCCAACTCCAACTGCGTCGGATCGGCCATAGCGATGGGAAGATCAGGGCTCGGCCTGACCTCGATCCCAATATGGGCGCCGATCGTGCTGCGCAATAGCGGCAGCATGCCCCCGACGATCCGGTTCAAATCGACTGGTTCCACCGCGATCGTTTGCTGCCGCGAAAAGGCCAGCAGTTGCGAGGTCAATTTCGCCCCGCGTTCCGCCGCCGACCTCGCACCCGCGATCAGCCGTTCGGTGCGGACCGGATCGTTCCCCCGGGCTTTCGCCATTAGCTCCAAATTCCCCAGGATCGCAGTGAGCAGATTGTTGAAATCATGCGCGATCCCGGCGGTGAGTTGCCCAACCGCTTCGACCCGTTGCGCCTGTCGCAGGGCACGGTCGGCGTGCTTCTCGGCAGTGACATCGGCGGTCGCCGACCAGGTCCGAACGAACTTGCCTTCGGCGTCGAACTCCCCGGCCGCGGCTAGACGGCCATCGAACACGCGTCCGGATCGCGTCAGGAAGCGATAATCGACGACACGCAGTTCTCCGCCGCTCTCCAGCATCTCCGGCCAGGATCGCTCGCTGTATTCCCGGGCGGATTCAGGGGTCATGAACGCCGCCGGCGATCGGCCGATGACATCCTCCCGAGCGTATCCGAACATCGAAAGCCACGTATCGTTGACGTCGATAAGCTTTGCATCGGCGCTGCTGGAGTGCAGCGCCATCGGCGTGCGATTGTATAGCGTGCAGTAGCGGCATTCGCTGGCGCGCAGTCCCGCCTCCGTTAGTTGGTGGCGGCGGATTTCGGTGGTCAGGTCTCGGTTAGCCGCTTCCAACTCCGCCGTTCGCTGACTGACATGCTGCTCCAGAACCAGTTTTGCATGCACAATGTCGTCGATATCGATGGCGGAACCAAGCCAGGCGACGATCTGGCCGTCGCGAATCAGGGGCTTGTTGTGAATTCTGTGCCAGCGATAAGCGCCGTCGAGCCGCAGCAGTCTAGCCTCGACAATATATTCGCCCGCCTCCAGCATCGCGGACTGACGCGAGGTCACCAACAGGGACCGGTCTTCGGGATGGAGTAAAGCAATTCTGTCCGCCTTTTCCAGGCCGGGGCATAAGCCATGATACGTAATGTACCGCTGATTGTAGTATTCGGCCTGGCCACCAGGAGTGATTACAAAAGCAATGAAAGGCAGAGTGTCCAGTAGTACATGAAACCGCGTTTCGTCGTCACGCAGTTTCCCTGCGATGATTTTGGTGTCCATGACCTGTTTGTCGTCAGACGCGATTATAGGCACTCCGGACTCCGGCCGGTTGACAGTAACTGGTGTGGGAAGCAAACAACGGTGCGGTGAGATCGTCCTTCCAGATGATTCTGTCATAGCCACGCGCCCATGCACTCTGCTCGACCTGCCGCTTCGCTTCAGCGGCCGATGCGCCAAGTTGGTAGATCTGTTCGATGTCGCCGAGAAATCCGCCCTCCGGATAGGTGACGTAAAATACTCCGCGCTCTATCTCACACAAAGTCGCACGAAGTGCGTTCCCGCGCTTGCACGCGGCTTCGATGGCCATCACTTGATTTCATCTCCGTCCCAGCACCGGATCTATCTAGTGCGGGAGGTCATCGATTGAGAGGTGCCGATGGGACCATCAGTCATCACGTTCCAGCGAACCGGCGAAACCTCAGAACCAGTGAATAGCTCCGGCATCGCAATACCGCGAGCCACGGCAACGGCCATAAGGCCAAACCAGGTGCCAGACCGCAGCGGGATACCAAAGTTCTCTCGTGCCGCCCGGGTCGTCGCGCCGCTTGCACCGGTTGATTGTCGCATGCCGACTGTTGCGCGGCATACTCGCGCACCTTGTGCCAAACAATTGAAGACGCCATCAAGTCCTAATAACAATATCGTGAATTTCTTCTGACTGGTGGCCAATGGATTAGCCGACGGAAAGAATTAGCATGGCATTTCTCGCAGCGGAACCGCCCGCCGGCACCTTATCGAGGCTGACGTTTCGGTGAGGTGGTCACCCAATCATCTTTCTGGTCTGACAATCCATACGGCTGTTCGTCGCGGTATGATGCCCTAAACCGTCAAATACCGCCCCCGAATCTCCGCCTCTTCCGCCCGGAAGACTTCCGGCGAGGCGCCATAAACAATCCGTCCCTTAACCATGATGTGCAACTCGTCCGCGACCGCCTCGGCCAGCTTCATGTTCTGCTCTATTAACAGAATCGTCACACCCTCGGCGCACAGCGTCCGAATAACCCCCGCCAGCTCCCGCACCACCAAAGGCGCCAACCCCTGGCTCGGTTCATCCAGCAGCACCACGCGCGGATCGCTGACCAAAGCCCGAGCGATTGCCAGCATCTGCTGCTCACCGCCCGACAACTGCCAACCTCGATTGCCGGCGCGCTCGTGCAACGACGGAAACAACGCCAGTAACCGATCCACGGTCCAGACCTTGGCCGGCTTCCGCTCCCCCACCCGGATATTCTCCAACACCGACAGGTCGGGGAAGATCAGCCGTCCTTCAGGCACATACGCAACGCCTGCCCTGGCCACCAGATGCGGCGCCCAACCGGCGATATCCTGCCCGTCCAGCAGCACGCGCCCCGACGTCGGCGGCACCAGCCCCATGATGCTGCGCACGGTCGTCGTCTTGCCTACCCCGTTGCGCCCAAGCACCGCGCAGATGCGGCCGCGAGGCACCGCCAGATCGACACCTTGCAGGATATGACTGGCGCCGTAATGAGTGTTCAGTCCCTCGATCCGCAGCATCAGGCGTATCCACCCAGGTAGGCCGCCTGCACCGCCGCGTCGTCCTTCACCACCGACGGCACATCGTCGGCAATCACACTTCCCCGATGCATGACCGTGATTTTGCTGGCCAACCGGAACACCACTTCCATATCATGCTCCACCAACAGAACAGTCAGTCCGCCGTCTGCGAACAATCCAGCCAAAGTCTCAACCGCCGTCAGGGTTTCCTCCACTGACAGCCCCTGTGTCGGCTCGTCCAGCAGCAACACCCGCGGCCGCTGAGCCAGCGCCATCGCCACCTCCAGCAACCGCTGGTCGCCATGCGACAACAATCCCGCCGGCCGCGCTGCCATCGAAGTCAAACCGAGCCGCTCCAGCGCTTCATCTCCGCGCCCCGAGGCCTCGGCAAACACCGCCGCCCCGCCCCACGGCTGCCACCGGCGAGGCAACCGCGCCTGCGCCGCGACACGGCAATTCTCCCGCGCCGTCATCTCTGGGAAAAGAGACGTCAACTGGAACGTTCGCGATAACCCGGCCTGGCATCGTTGATACGAGGACAGTCCGGACAACACTCGTCCGTCGAAACGGACTTCGCCCGATGTTGCCGGAACGATCCCGGTAATCAGGTGGAACAAACTGGTCTTGCCCGCGCCGTTCGGCCCGATCACCGCGCGGACTTCACCGGTTTCCACGCGCATCGAGACATCGTTGACCGCCGTTACGCCGCCATAGCGTTTGGTCAGTCCATCGAGTTCGAGCAAGGCCATCAGACGCGAGCCCGGCGAGTCAGCAGGCCCCAGATTCCCTGAGGCGCGAACATCACGAACCCAATGAAGATCAACCCGAAAAACAACGCCCAGGATTCGGTGTATTGGCTGAGAACATGCTCCAGCAGCATGAAGAACGCCGCCCCCAGGATCGGGCCGATCAACGTGCCTTGTCCACCGACGATGACCATGATCAGCACCTGACCGGAGAACAGCCAGAACACCAGTTCGGTATTGGCGAACCCGGCGAACGGCGAATACAGCGCACCCGCCAGTCCGCCCAGGGCGAAAGACACCGCCACAACCGCGATTTTATAAAGCCGTGTGTTATACCCCAACGACAGGGTCTTGGCCTCGTTCTCCCGTATCCCGCGTAATACGGCGCCGAATGGAGACCCCACCAGAGATCGGCAAAACAGATAAGCGCCGAGCAAACACACCAGAACCAGATAGTAGTACCCGTTCTTGGTCTGAAACACCGTGACCCCGAACGGCCCCGACGTTCGTGGAATGCCAGCCAACCCGTCCGACGCCCCTGTAACGGAGGTCCACTTGAACGCCACTGCGTAGAGCAACTGAGCAAATGCAAGCGTCAGCATTGAGAACGAAACGCCCTTCGTCAGCGTGCAAACCCATGCCACCCCGATCGCCACTACGCCCGCCAATACAGATGCCGCCAACACGGCGAACGGTAACGCCAGCGGCGTGTGCAGCAACAGATACCCCGACGCATAGGCCCCCAGCCCATACGCCGCCGCATGTCCGAAGCTGATCAGCCGCGTGTAGCCCACCATCAGATCCAGGCTCATGGCCAGCAACCCCAGGATCAACGCCTCGGTCAGCAGCGTCATCGCAAACAGCGGCAACCCAAGCGGAGCCAGTGCGAGAACCACTGCTACACACAGAAAAGCCAGAGGGATTTTTTTGTTGGACGGATGCCGCTCCTGCACCGTCATGACCGGGCTTGTCCTGGCCATCTGCCCCCCGATCGCTCATGCGCGGACAAGCCGGGCCATGACGGAAAGGAAGGGCGTGGTTCGGCCGGCAAGAATCTTTTCACCCGCACTCAGGCCTCCTTGCCCAGAAGGCCGCCGGGCCGGACGACCAATACCAGCAGCATCAGTAAATACATTGCGGCCATGGCGAAATCGGGGAAATAATAGGTTCCGAACACCTGCACGAATGCCACCAGGATCGCAGCTAACAGCGATCCGGGGAAGCTGCCCATGCCGCCTATGATAACGATCACGAACGCATCGATGATCGCGTTCCCGGCCATGCCGAGGGATGCCGACAGCAACGGCGCCGCCAGCACGCCCCCCAGCGCCGCCAATCCGCATCCAATGCCGAAAATCCCCGAGCGCACAAGGTTCACATCGACACCCAGCGCATGCACCATCTCGGCGTTCTGGCTGGTCGCCCGGATCAGCAAACCGAGCCGCGTGCGTTCCAAAAACTGCCAGATCCCGACAGCGACAATCGCTCCAGAGGCCACGAGGAACAACCGGTAAACCGGGAAGGGTTCATCCAGCAGGAACACGATACCGGACAAGGCATCCGGCACCTCCACCTGCAACGCGTTCACACCCCAGACCAACCGGATGATTTCACCCAATACCAACGTCAGTCCGAACGTCACCATCAGGAAGGCGCTGTCATCACGTTTGTATAGCCGCCGCAGCAACCCAAGCTCGAACGCCGCCCCGATCCCTCCGGCGACCATCGGCCCCAGCACGAGGCCGGCCCAAAAGCTGCCGGTAACACGCACCGCCGAGTATCCCAGGAACGCCCCAAACATATAGAATGTACCATGGGCGAAATTAACGATCCGCATGATCCCGAAGATCAGCGTCAGCCCAACCCCGAGAAAAAACAGCAGCGCCGCCTGGGACAACGCGTTCAGGCACTGCACCAGCAGAAACGGAAGTATGTCCATCACGGCTGAGGATTCCGAGGAAACCGGTCGCCCGCAACGAGGCGTCCGGCTGCAATGAAACAAACGTTCCCCACGCGTTGACAGGGGCCGGCCCGCCATTCACACCTTGCGGTCGTGGAACAAACAAAGGCGCGGATGGCGGCCGGGCACCCGCCAAGACGTCGGCCGCAGTGAACCATCGGCAACGTGCTAATCCGTATAGGCCATCTGGTTACACGGCGGCGTTATACGATCGGCCTTATAGATGGCGATCACCTCGGGCACCGGATGCTCCATGCCCTCTTTCTTGACCACCCTCACAACAAACCCCGGTTGTTCCGCCTGATGATCGCACGCCCGCATGGTGATCGGACCCTTGATGCTGGTCACAACCAACCCCTCCAGCGCCGCCCGCAGCTTCGCTGCTTCGATGCTGCCGGCCTTCTCGATCCCGGCCTGCATGACGACGCAGGACTGATACTGATCGCCCTCGAACATCTGCGGCAACCGTCCGTATTCCGCCTGCCATGCGGCGACGAACACCTTGTTCGCGGGATTGTCCAGCGTCGCCGGATAGCGCGAGCCACCGATCAGCCCTACCGCAGCATCCCCCGACGCGTTGATACCCATCTCATCCACCTGCTCGGTCAACAACTGCAACTTCTCGCCAAGCCGGTATTGTTTCGCCTGTGTTAGAAACGCGACGTTGTCGTCCCCGGCCAGCACCAGGTAGCACCCATCCGCGCCGGACTGGCGTATCCTGGTGATGTAAGTTGAGAAATCCTTAGTACCAATGGGTGAAAACACCGCCCCCAGGAATTCCTTGCCAGCCCGCTTTGCCTCGGCCTCGAACACCTCCATGGAGTTGTGACCCCAGGCGTAATCCATCCCAATTCCATAGAACTTCTTCATCGGAGAATCGCGCAGCCAAAGCGTCACTGCCCGGGTACCCATCGGCCCCGAAACGTTCGGCCTGAAGAAGTTCGGCACCAGGGATTCAGCCGTCAGACGCCCGTCACCGTTGTCGCCGGAGACAAACACCGTGTCCCATTCGGCCAGTTTTGGCACGACGGCTAAAGCCTCATTGGACGCGACAATACAGGTGATCAGCCGGACGCCGCTACGCTCCACCATTTCCTGCACCTTGCGGACGGTGGTGGCAGGGTTAGCGGCAGTGTCCTCAATGATCAGTTCGATCGGCCGGCCCAGCAGCCCGCCCTTCGCGTTGACTTGTTTCGCCCAAAACTCGCAGGCGCGGCGCATCTGCGCGCCGATGCCGCCCACCGGACCGGTCAGTGCTACGGGAATGCCGATCTTGATGGCCTCCGCGGCGAAGGCGCCACGCCCCATTCCAGCAACGGCCGCAGCCTGCAACAGTACACGACGCGATACGGACATCGGAGCCTCCCTAGCCACGGTTTTCATTAAAACCCTAGTAGGGCGGAAACAGCCGTACCGTCAATCCGCCCCCGGAACCGCGATCAGAGGCACCAGATGCGACAGAAAAATCTCCGCACATGCCCGCCACGAGTATCGCTCGGCATGGACCCGGCACGCGCCGCGATCCGCGTCCAACGCCGCCATCGCGGCCACCCGCAGGTCGGTATGCACCGCCCCGATGTTGCCGTCGGCGTTGATCAGCACGTCCTTCGGTCCGGTTACCGGAAACGCTGCTACGGGCGTTCCGCAGGCCAAAGCCTCCAGGATCACCAGTCCGAACGTATCTGTCAGACTGGGGAACACGAACACATCCGCGCCCGCATAGGCCCGCGCCAGAGCCTCCCCATGCTTCGGGCCGGTGAACGTCACCTTTGGATAGGCCCGTTGCAGCGATGCCAGTTGCGGCCCGCCGCCCACGACCACCTTGGATCCTGGTAAATCCAGATCCAGGAACGCGCCGATGTTCTTTTCGACCGCGACCCGGCCCACATAGATGAAGATCGGTCCCGGCAGATGTGCGAACTCGGTCTTCGGATAAGGCTTGAACTGCTCCAGATCGACACCGCGCGACCACGGCCGGATGTTGCGAAACCCGCGCGCCGTCAACTCATCGCGCAACGACTGGGTCGCCACCATCGTGCCCTGGCCGGCAGCA
This sequence comes from Rhodopila sp., assembly GCA_025355085.1. Taxonomy (GTDB): domain Bacteria; phylum Pseudomonadota; class Alphaproteobacteria; order Acetobacterales; family Acetobacteraceae; genus Rhodopila. The sequence goes on along the minus strand of JANXLQ010000136.1, from coordinate 4,953 downwards.
TGGAAACGCCGCATCCAGGCATAGATCGGCCGCACCGGCAGGCCGATCCGAGCCTGCACATATTCCGCGAACCTTGTGTGGAACGCCGTGGTGAACGCGAAACCCGTGCGCTTGGCCCAGCTTCGCGCGGCGAGACCCAGCGGCCCCTCGGTCGCGATATGCAGTGCATCGGGATTAAACGCCTCAATCATACGGATCAACCGCCGCCGCGGCAGCAGCGACAAAGAAATGTCCGGATAGGTCGGGCAAGGGAAAGTGCGAAACCGGTCAGGCCCGATCACATCGACGATGTGACCCATGTCCTGAAGTTCCTGCATCACGGTGGTCAGGGTCCGGACGACACCATTGACCTGGGGTTTCCACGCATCTGTAATGATCAGAATGCGGTGGGACGGCGCAAGAGGCAGCATGTCTGCTTTGTCCGAGAGGGAAAGGGAATCAGGCAGTTGCGGAGACTTTTGGCTGCACAAAAAACGACAGGCGATTCAATGCTGCCCAGTCTATGAGTTCGAGCCTACCGTCGTGATGCTCCACAAGCGCCGTACAACTTTCCACCCAATCTCCATCGTTCAAATATAAAATACCGTTTACTTCCCGCATTTCGGCGTGGTGTATGTGCCCGCACACCACGCCATCGAAGCCGCGCCGCTTGGCCTCCGATGCCAATGCGGTCTCGAACCGGTCTATCGCTTTCACCGCCTCTTTGACCTGTCGTTTCAACCATGCGGACAACGACCAATAAGGGTAGCCCAGCCGGCGGCGAACCGCGTTGAACCAGCGATTGACAATCAGCGCGGTTGTGTAGGCCCAGTCACCGAGCAGGGCGAGGAACTTGGCATAGCGCACCACGCTGTCGAATTCATCGCCATGCATGACCAGCAGGCGCTTGCCGTCGGCTGTCGTGTGTTCGGATTCGCGAAGCATCTTGATGCCGCAAATTTCGATTCCGATCGGTAGCCAGTTGCGAAACATCTCATCGTGATTGCCGGGGATGTAGGTCACCTCGGTACCAGAACGGGCGTGCCTGACGATCTGTTTCAGAACCTCGTCGTGGCTTTCGTCCCAATACCAGGACTTTCGCAAACGCCATCCGTCAATGATGTCACCGACAAGAAACAGATGCCGGCAGCTTGTCTGCCGCAAAAAATCCGCCAGGAATTCACTTCTACAGCCACGCGTACCAAGGTGCGTGTCCGAAATGAAAATGGTCCTATAGGCGGGCGCGCCGATGTGGGACATTGCGTTCATTCCGATTGTGTCATTTCCGGTCTTCCATTGCGGCGCACCAAACACCGGAGATACCCAGCCCGGGAAGTGAAGTTTCGATGACGCAAGTGACGTTTATCAGATTTATTCAACATATTTTTACATTCATATTATTGTCACGTTACTGACATTATATGCTGGCATAGTAACCTCTTTGCTTACAGGTCGTGGCCCACGAATGCTGATAGTATTCAACCCGGTTGCCGGACGCCGCCGCGCCAACCTACTCTGGCGCGTGCTGGATGTACTTGTCGCCAACGGCGTCAGACTCGATCTGGCCGAAACCTATCGTGCCGGACATGCCGAAGCCCTCGCCCGAGAAGCCGCCGGGCGAGGAGAGAAAATCATTGTCGCCGCCGGCGGAGACGGCACTATCGCCGAAGTGGCCAACGGCCTTATTGGTTCCGATGCCCGGCTGGGCGTCATTCCCCTCGGCACTGCCAACGTCCTGGCGCATGAGCTTGGCCTGCCCTTCGCACCAAAATCCGTCGCCGCCGCCCTCGCGTTCGGACGCACCCGCACACTCTGGCCCGGTCAGGCAAACGGACGCGACGGCGCCCGGTTGTTCGTCCAAATGCTCGGTGTCGGCTTCGACGCGCAAGTAGTCCACAACATGCCGTTCCTGCTAAAGAAGCTGTTCGGCAAAGGCGCATACGTCATGCAATCGATGCGGGAACTGGTCCGTTACGAATTTCCTTCGATCCGACTTCGAATCGACAATATCGAAACCGAGGCGGCAAGCGTTATCATCAGCAAAGGCCGGCTATATGGCGGCAAGTTCCGCCTCGCCGCCGACGCAGTACCGGGCGACCCGGGGTTCTCCGTGGTGCTGTTCGACCGATCTGGACCGTACTCGACCATGATGTATGGCACCGCCCTTCCGCTCAATCTGCTCGGGCGCGCCCCCGGCGTGCGGCACATCCGCGCCCGGCGGATCGACTTCATCCAAAATGGCGCCGTGCCCGCCCAAACCGACGGTGACAGCGCCGGGTTCGCCCCGCTATGGGTCAGCGACGCCGCCGGCTCGATCCAAGTGATAACCGGCTAATCCACTTTCGCCGCATCCACCTCTGCCTGATCCCAGAACCCAATCACGATCCCGGACTTCAACTGCGCCGTCTCGCTAAACTGGGCAACCCGAGCATCCGAGACTGTGATCCGATTATGGTCACGCAACGACCAAGCCAGCAGCGCATCCTTTAACCGCGCACGCTCAACCTCAAACCCCGGATCGGCTCCGAGATCGAGCATCTCCCCCGGATCACTAACCAAATCATACAGCATGGGACGGAAACCAACGGCATGGATGTATTTCCACCGCCCGTCGAACACCATGAACAACCGCGACGCATCCACCGGCGTTCCCAATGTCCGGCGCGCCGGCATCGGCCCGTAATCGTACTCGGAAAACACATAACGCCGCCAATCCGGTACCGCCTCCCCATGCAACAGCGGTTGCAACGCCCGGCCTTCCACCACATGCGATTTCGGTTCACCGCCAAAGTATCGAATGAAACTGGGTACCAGATCGATCGCCTCCACCAGCGCATCGCTGACGGTCCCTCGCGTGCCATCCGCCGCCCGCGACGGATCGACCAGGATCAGCGGCACCTTGGCGGAGCAATCGTGAAACAAATCCTTCTCCCCCAGCCAATGATCGCCGAGGTAATCCCCATGATCCGAAGTAAACGCGATCATGGTGGTATCGAGCAGCCCCTTGTCCCCCAGGAACCGCATCAACACGCCGATCTGGTCGTCGATCTGCTTGATCAGTCCCATATAGGCCGGGATCACCCGCCCTCGCACATCGTCTTGGGAGAAAGCACGCGATACCCGCGCGGCCATGAACGCCCCATAAACCGGATGGGGATTGGCTCGTTCATCCTCTGATCGAACCGGCGCAATAACGTCATCCGCACCATACATCGCATGATACGGGGCCGGCACGATATACGGCCAGTGCGGCTTGATATACGAAAGATGCAGGCACCACGGGCGTCCATCGACCGTCGCCTCCTCGATGAACCGCATCGCCCGTCGTGTCATATACGGGGTCTCGGAGTGTTCCTCCGGTATTCGGGCGGCTTTATCGGCATTCTCCAACAGCCAGCCGCTCAACAGACTCCCATCCGGCGCTTCGGCCGAATTCGCCCACTGCTCCCAAGGGTTGCTCGCATCGAACCCCTGTTCGCGCAAATAATCGTCGTACGGCACCCGTGGCGCCGGATCGGGATTCAACCCGTCGTCGCGCTCATAAGGCTCAAATCCACACTCCGCGATCTGAACACCGAGCGAGGATGCCGGATCGATCCCAAGACGGCGCATGCCCTCGGCATCGGCGTTCATGTGCGTCTTGCCCACCAAGACAGTGCGCACACCCAGCTCCGCCAGATGATCGCCCAACGTCGGCTCGCCAACCCGCAGGGGAAAGCGGTTCCAGTTGGCGCCATGGCTGCGCATGTAGCGCCCGGTATAGGAACTCATGCGCGACGGGCCGCAGACCGGCGATTGGACGTAAGCGCGGGTGAAGCGAACGCCCCGTGCGGCCAGGGCGTCGATGTTGGGCGTGTGCAGACGCGGATGTCCGTAGCAACTGAGGTAATCGAACCGGAGCTGGTCGCACATGATCCACAGGACGTTACGCTTGGTCATTCGGATTCTTCTCCCTTGCGGAAAGACTTGCCCGGCTGACAGCCGGCCGCAAGATGACCGGCTCTAAAACCGCTTCAGCAACCGATCAATATAGTCGAGTTCCTGCCGCGGCCGCTCCTGATCCGCGCCGCGCCGCCGCAATTCCTCCTGGATGGCCCGGGTGTGTTGGCGCTCCCGCTCCTCCGGCACCGCGACTTCGGCGCTGTCGGCGGAACTGCCATCGTTATGCCGCCCGAGCGGATCGCGTCCATTCTGATCGGCCCGGCTGGGGGATCCGGGTAACGGCCCGTTCCCCCGGCCATCGCCCGGCTGGCCGTCTTGCATCATCCCCATGGTGCCTCCGGAGCCATCCTCGTCGCCGTCCTCGCCCTCATCGCCCTGGCCTGGTTGACGGCCCATTTTTGCCATCGCCTGGCCCATCTCTTTGTTGCCCTTTTGCAAGGCGGCAATGGCCTGCTGCTGCGCCTGCCGGGCATCGTCGTCGGCCCCCTGGTTCAGCCGGGTGGCGGACTCGCGCATCGCCTGATCAGCCTCACCGAGCCCGGGAGAAGCCTCGCCGCTCAGGTCGGTAAACTGCTGCATCAATTCGCCCAGGGCACGCCGCAGCGCCTGTTGCACGCGACTGTCCGCCTCACGTTGCGCAGCGGGATCGGCAGCAGAAGGATTGGCGCGTTGCTGAGCATGATCCAGCAGCCCGCCTTCACGCGCGATCATGTCCTGCACCACACTTTGCTGGCGCTTGCCGCGCTGGCGTTTGCTGTCAGCCTGCTTGCCAACGATGCCCTGAACACGCGCATTGCGAAGCCGGTCCAGCATTTGCTCCAGCTCCGCCATCTGCTTCTGGACATCCTGCATACGGCCTTCCTTCGCCGCCTGCTCCGCCTGTTCGGCCAATCGCTGCATATCGCGATCGGACAGCCGCATGGCTTTCGGATCGAACGGCATGATGCTGTTGTTGCGCTGAGCCTCTTCCATCAACGCTTTCATGTGCCGGTCGATCGCCTGACGCAGTTCTTCCAGCTTGTCCGCCAGTTC
>JANXLQ010000125.1 GCA_025355085.1 Rhodopila sp. | reverse complement strand
GGGCCTCAACGCGGTTCTGGACAGCCAGATCAAGCTGGGTGCGAATGCCTCGATCGCGGTCGCGACACTGGGAGCCGGCATTCAGGGATCGACCACCGCCGCGGTCGGCGCCGACATCGTCGCGTTCTCGGCTAATCGCGGACTGTTCGGCGGTATCGCGCTTGAAGGCAGCGTGATGTCCACCCAAACCGAGTGGAATCAATCCTACTACAGCCACCCTTACGCCGCCCGGCAATTGGTTATGCAGATGGAGGGCAACAACCCCGGCGCCGATCCGCTGCGCGATGTTCTGACCCGGTATGGTTCGGCCAATACTCAGGCCCAAACCCTTGCTACGCCACAACAACAGCCCGGGTATGCGCCGCCGTACCCGCAATACCAGGCGCCAGGGACTGTGCCGCAGGGACAGGCTCCGTCATCGGCCAACAGCTACCAAACGCCGCCATCCGGTGGACGTGGTCCAATCCAGCAGCAATCTCTCAACCCGCCGGCACGATAAACCTGCGGCGCGCGGCGAACCCTCGTTGGCAAGGCGGCCCCGTCCGCTGTAGGGTCCGCCGCCATGGAGCCATTTTGGAAGACCAAGTCGCTGGAGCAAATGAACCCGCAGGAGTGGGAATCATTGTGCGACGGCTGTGGCCGCTGCTGCCTGCACAAGCTGCGGCATGAGGACACGAACGAACTCTCGTTTACCAACGTCGCATGCCGGCTGCTGGATCTGGAGTCCTGCCAGTGCAGCGATTACGCCCGCCGGCAGCGACGGGTACCCGATTGCGTCAGCCTCACCCCCCCAACTTTGAAGGACATCGACTGGCTGCCGCCGTCCTGCGGCTATCGCCGGGTACGCGATGGTAAGGATTTGGCGTGGTGGCATCCCCTGGTGTCCGGCGACCCGGACACGGTGCATCAGGCCGGTGTGTCGGTGCGGGGCCGAGCGATCAGTGAGCGGAGGGCGGGGGCGCTGGAAGATCATGTCGTGGAATGGCCGGGAAAACCGCCCCGGACTCGAACGTTGGTTGTTCGCCGTCCTAAGAGTGACGATAAAAAGGAAACTGTTTGATGTTGAAGAATGCTTTGTACGGCGGGATCAACGCGGCCGTCGTGACAGCGATGAACGCCGGCCTGTCGATCGATCTGGATCGTATGGCCGCACATTCCCGCTGGCTGCTCGCCAACGGTTGCAACGGCCTGGCGGTGCTCGGTACCACCGGGGAAGCTAACAGCCTGGGCGTTGAGGAGCGTTTGTCCCTGCTGGAAGGGCTGGTTGGCCAGGGGATTCCGGGCGAGAAGATGCTACCGGGCACGGGCACCACGGCGATCACCGACACGGTTCGGCTGACCCGCGCTGCAGATGCTCTGGGATGCCGCGGCGCGCTGCTGCTGCCGCCGTTCTACTACAAGAACCCGTCGGACGATGGGCTTCTGGCGTATTTCAATGAGGTCGTTCAGCGGGTCGGCGGCAATATCGCGCTGTACCTCTATAATTTCCCGCAGCAGTCGGCGATCCCGTTCTCGGTCGATTTTATTGGCCGTTTACTGAAGGCCAACCCGGGAAAGTTCAAAGGCATCAAGGACAGTTCCGGCAATTACGAGAACAGCCTGTCCTACGTAGAAGCGTTCGCGCGCGATGGGTTTGAAGTTTATGCCGGCGATGATTCGCTGCTTCAGTCGCTGCTGGTCAAGGGCAGCGCCGGATCGATCACCGCCGCGTCCAACGTGAACTGCGCGCTGGGTGCCGAAGTGTACGCGAACTGGGATAACGCCAAGGGCACTGCCGCGCAGGAAATTCTTTCGGCAACCCGCAAAGCAGTGATCGCGACGCCGCTGATCCCCAGCCTAAAGGCGCTGGTTGCCCGGAATACCGGCGACGCGCGCTGGCTGAACATCCGTCCGCCGCACCTGAAGCTAACCGATGCCCAGACAGATTCCTTGTTCAATCTGTTTGACGCGAGCGGTATCAGGTTGGCAAAAGCCGCCTGATTGCAAGCAGGTGCAGCATTCATGGGCAGCGCGTGATCGAATAGCTGATTTGCGCGATCATTGCCAAATAGCTAACCGAATCGATCTGAAAAGCGTCTGAAACTGCCCGGGGTTTTGCACCTATTACTTTTTTGACCCGCGAGTAATCGATAAATGAGGTACTCGTGGGGGGTGTGTTAACGGATGGACCGGTCTGTGGGTTCGGCTTAGGCTTTTTGCACAGAGATCGCCGAGATTGATGAGGTCGCAGAGTTTTTCGTGCCCACGCTTCCACCACCCGGCGTTGCTTTACGCGCCGCTACACGGCTTGGCACCTTGGCTTCGAACAGTGCGACACACCGCGCCAAGGGCGCAAAATCTCTGCGATCTCATGAATCTCGGTGATCTCTGTGCAAAAATGCTATCGTCGAAACGGCACCGGCGGCACAGATTATCAGGAATCGAGGGCCATCTCAAAGAACCGTGAGATACGTCCATAGTCCGCCTAACCGATCGACCTCTGCGCGACCAGCCCGTCCGATGCGGCTTCTGCATCGGTTGGATATAGCGCAGCAGCCTCTCCAAACGTATATACTTCCGACAGTGCATCGGCCCCCTTCAGGGCATCCCGTCAGGATCGATCTACGCATGCCCCGGGATGCCCTTGTTCGGTCACAAAGGCATGTGTCGTGACGGTATTCAACGAGCAAGCACTCATTGAACCCATCATTTCAGCCGTCTAACCCCCAAATGTATCACGCCACTGTTCGATCACTTCCGGGATACCTTTCAGCGTCTCCGCCACAGTCAGTTGGAAAGTCTTGATCTCGGTAAACGGCTTGGCCCCGGGCAGCGACACCACCTCCGGCCGCAGCGATTCCGCTCGCCGCTCCACCGAAATCCGGGCAACCTCTTGGCTTTGCAGGAACTCCACAAACAAACGCGCGGCGTTGGGATTCGGCGCCTGTGCCAAAATGGCTGACGCAGCAACGATCAACAAAGAACCGTCCGTCGGATGCATCACCGCCAGTGGATTGCCCTTGTCCGCCGCATGCAGCGTGGAGGTGGAGGAACTCGCCGCCACCAACCGTTCCCCCGCGGTCAGCATGGTGGTGGTATCGATGATTGAGCGCCCGACCTGAGGCCGGTTCTTCTCCAAAGCCTCAAAGAACTGCCAACCATACAGTTTACGCATCGCCAACACCCAGGTGCCGACAAAACCGCTGAAGGCGGGATGCCCGACCGCCACCTGACGGTTCCATCGCGGGGTCAGCAGATCAGGCCAGTTCTTAGGTGCATCCTCGGATTTTACTTTGGCGGTATTGTAAGCGATCAGCACCAATCCGCCGGTCGTCGAATGATAATATCCGTCCTTGTCGAACGCCCGGAAAGCCGGACCAAGCTCCGAATCGCTTTGCGGCACGTAATGGGCGAGCAGACCTTTCTGCTTCAACGTCTCATCGTGTCCCGGATCGGTCGAGCTGAACACGTCGCAGGCCAGTGTTTTGTTCTTAATTTCGGCCGACAGCCGCTCATACCCAACCTGGGCCGTGGTCCGCACCACGGTCACCTTCACCCCCGGGTAGCGCGCCGTGAATCTCCGGCCGATCAATTCGGCCGACTCGCCATCGGTTTGTGCGGTGTACCAGGTCAGCCCGCCTTCCTTGCGTGCGCCTTCCTCCAGCGCCCCCAAATCGGCTCGGGCCGCCCCGGTGCCCACCAGAGACACGCCTGCCAGAAGACTAGAAAACCTGCGGCGGTTCAGCATAAATGGTTGCCTGATCCCGGGGTTTGGATATGCATGGACGTTTCCTTTTTTGATTCGGTATTCTAACATGCCGAGCGTCCAGCAACCAGAGGCACGCCGCAATCCGCCACCGAACAGTGGCGGAAAGAAGCTTTCGCCCCGCCGGAGTGGTTACTTAACCGAAGCGCCTGCCTCTCGAATAGCCAGGGCCAACGCCTCGCCTTCCAGAATGACCTCCTTGCCCAGCGTTATTCGTTTCGCTGTCCAATTACCATTGGCGTGCGCCGCGTCAGCCAGCGCCGTGGAAAGATCAGGCGCCATCAACAACCCTTCCGAACCATCCGCCATGGTTCGGTCGATCAAGAAACAAATAGGAACCGGGCAGGCCAT
>JANXLQ010000113.1 GCA_025355085.1 Rhodopila sp. | reverse complement strand
GGCGCTGTTTTCGCCGGAACTTCGCCTCAGAACAGCCGCTCGAATCTTCCCTTATTTGGGGGGCTGCCTCATGGCACAGGTTACACAGCCACGGCTTGCACCCCCAAGTGGGTTATCGTCGGCTATAACCGGACGGTGCCGATCTATCAAAACACCTGTACGGGCCAGCAACGGCTGGGAATAAACTGATTTCGACATGACCTGTAGGGCTATTGGTGCTCGTGCTAATCAAACACTCGGGCATGTATTCGATACCGCTACAAATAGTAGCGACGTCTGCGGCGTTTATCCGGGGTCTTGATTGGGACCCCGGTCCGTACGTAATTCGATTTGGTAAATTGGATTTTTACTTTTGGCCGGCTGGCAGCCGGACCCGAAGCCAATGTGGGTGCGATAACCGGGAAACATGACACGCTGCTGGACAGCAGGTCGCGCCACGCTCCCTGATAATCGCCCTCTAAACGTCCAGATTCGCCACCTTCAGCGCATTGCCCACGATAAAGTCCCGCCGAGGCTCCACCACATCGCCCATCAGCGTGCTGAACACCTGGGCGGCTTCCTCGGAATCTCCAACCTTCACCTGTAGCAACGTCCGGATCGACGGATCGAGCGTCGTCTGCCAAAGCTGATCGGGATTCATCTCACCAAGACCTTTGAATCGCTGCACCGACAGTCCGCGCCGTCCATGCGCGATAATCCGGTCATAGGTCGTCGCCGGGCCCGCCACCGAAGGCTCCTGCGAATCCAGTTTCAGCTTGGCCGGCACGCTGAACCGCTGACCCAAAGCCGTCGCCCGTTCCGCCAACCACCGCGCCTCGGCGCTACGCAGAGCAGAGGGTTCCAGCGCATAGCGTTCGGCGACACCGCGCACGGTCCGCGACAACGTCAACCCATTGTCGGCACTGACCACCCACCCTTGCTCAGTCGGCAGCGAAACCGCGTTCAACCGCGTGGCGAATTCCGGAGCATTCGCCGTCGCCCGCACCGCATCGGAGGCCAGCACCCCGGCAATGGCGGCCTGTTCCAGCAGTGCCACCGGTATGACAGACGACAACCGCTTCAGGTTATGCGACGCCTCGCGCAGCAGATTGACCTCCCGCCGCAGGTCTTCTTTCTCATGCACATCGCCGTTGGCATAGGTCAGGCGCGCATCCGCCAAAGCCTTGTCCAACAGGAACGACTCCAGTGCGTTATCGTCCTTCAGATACCGCTCGTCCGACCCGCGCTTGGCGCGATACAGCGGAGGCTGCGCGATATACAGATGCCCCCGCTCGATCAGTTCCCGCATCTGGCGGAAGAAGAACGTCAGCAGCAGCGTCCGGATGTGCGATCCATCCACATCGGCGTCCGTCATAATGACGATGCGGTGGTAACGCAGCTTGCCGGCATCGAATCCGCCTTGCTCGACCGGCCCCTGGCCAATGCCGGTTCCCAGCGCGGTGATCAGCGTGCCAATTTCCTGGCTACCGAGCATGCGGTCGAATCGCGCCCGTTCGACGTTCAAAATCTTGCCCTTCAAGG